>JAPOJK010000043.1 GCA_029978465.1 Actinomycetota bacterium | reverse complement strand
TAAACTTAGAGCTGAATGCGAATCTTTAGTTAAAACTGAAGAGGCTGAAAATTTATTAACCGCTGGAATCATGCGCGGAACAACAGCTCAACGAGCTTTGGGATATGCGCAGGTAATCGCACAGATTGAAGGAAAGGTTTCTCAGGAAGAAGCTCAGGAAGAGACCAAACGTGCAACTCGCCAATATGCCCGTCGTCAAGAAACCTGGTTCTCTCGTGATGAGCGCATTACCTGGATCTCACCAACACAAAACGCCCTCGAGCGCATCCTTGAATCGATAAACTAGTAATAATGATCGCAACCTATGGCCACGGCACCGAAAACGATTTTGTTCTTGTTTTCGATCCTAATGATGAGCATTCGATTACTACAGCTCAAACCGCAGCTATTTGTGACAGAGAATCAGGTATTGGCGCTGATGGTTTGATCCGCATGATCAAGCGAGATGGCAAATGGTTTATGGATTACCGAAACGCGGATGGTTCATTAGCTGAAATGTGCGGTAATGGCATTCGCGTGATGGCACGTTATCTTGTCGAACGCGGGCATCAACCAGAAGGTATCTTTGCGATCAATACGCGGGATGGCGTGAAGCACCTGCGAGTTCCTTTAACCGATGACATCTCAGTCAATATGGGACAGGTTACCGATGAGGGTGAAGCAATTACCGCAGCTACCAATGGACATATTTGGAATGGGTACAACATCAGCGTTGGAAACCCCCACGCAGTAGTTTTTGTCGATGAGATGGCTGAAATCGGTGCGCTCAGCGAACCACCTGTTGTTCGTCCACGTGATTCATACCCAGAGGGAGTCAATGTAGAGTTTGTAAAGATAACTGACGGCAACTCAATTCAGATGCGGGTTTATGAACGAGGTTCGGGCGAAACCCGTTCCTGCGGAACAGGAACATGCGCTGTTGCACTTGCTGCAACTCTACATACCAAGGGAAAACTTCCGGCGACATGGATTATTAATCCGCCAGGAGGTCGTCTTGAAGTTTCAATTGATGGGCATTCCAATGCGACCCTAACTGGACCTGCAGTACTGATTAGAGATGTTGATATCTCGAGGTTTTTAGTTGAGTAAGGATTTTGATTTAGAGTTTGAAAGATTACTCAAGGAAAGTGCTCGAGTTGCAGCAGAGTTTGATGCTAGCGAAGAAGATCAACAGATTGATCAATCTCAGGAGTTATCAGAACGCCATGCCCTTCGTCGTGTCCAGGGTTTTTCTACCGAGCTTCAAGATATCTCAGAGGCTGAATACCGCCAGCTTCAACTAGAGCGAGTTGTCCTAGTTGGCGTTTGGACCGAAGGCACAATCAAAGATGCGGAAAACTCTTTAGCAGAACTCAAAGCGCTGGCAGAAACCGCAGGCTCTGAAGTATTAGAAGGATTGATTCAGCGTCGAGATAAACCAGACCCAGCAACATATATTGGTTCTGGAAAGGTGATCGAACTCAAGCAGGTTGTCATGTCTACCGGAGCTGACACAGTTGTGTGCGACGGCGAATTATCACCGTCGCAACTTCGCCAGTTGGAAGATAAGTTAAAGGTCAAGGTCGTTGATCGAACCGCACTGATTTTGGATATCTTCGCTCAGCATGCAAAGAGCAAGGAAGGTAAGGCGCAGGTCGAGTTAGCTCAAATCGCATACTTACTTCCACGTCTTCGTGGTTGGGGTGATTCTCTATCACGTCAGGTTGGTGGTCGCGCCGCAGGTGGTGCGGGTATTGGTGGACGTGGACCAGGTGAAACAAAGATTGAAACCGATCGCCGTCGCATTAGAGACAAGATGGCCAAACTTCGCCGCGAAATCGCCGAGATGAAGGTTTCTCGTGACACCAAACGCCAGGAAAGACGCAGATTTAATATTCCATCTGTAGCAATCGCAGGATATACAAATGCCGGAAAGTCTTCGCTGCTTAATAAGTTAACTGATGCAGGTGTCTTGGTAGAAAACGCACTCTTTGCGACCTTGGATCCAACGGTACGAAAGACCCAGACCAGCGATGGAAGAATTTATACACTCAGCGACACTGTAGGTTTTGTACGGCACTTACCCCATCAGTTAATCGATGCCTTTAAATCAACGCTTGAAGAGGTCTCTGAATCAGATTTGATTGTGCATGTTGTAGATGGCTCTCATCCAGATCCTTTTGAGCAGATTCGAGCTGTGCGTTTAGTCATTGATGAAATTGGCGGCAAAGATATTCCAGAGATCATCGCTATTAATAAGGTTGATATTGCAGATCCCCACATCATTATGGAGATCTTGCGGAAGGAGCCAAATAGTTACGCATTTTCAGTACGAACAGGTTTTGGAATTGATGGCTTATTACATGCGATTGAAAACTCTTTACCGCGACCATCTGTAGAAATAAATGTTGTGATCCCTTATGACAGAGGAGATTTAGTCCACGCGATTCATGAACGGGGTGAGATCTTCTCTGAGCAGTACATCGCAGAGGGAACCTCAATTCACGCCCGTGTAGATGGGGGCTTGTCGCAAAGAATTGAAAAGGCCCTAGGAATCGAAAAATCTCAGTAATGAGTGGGGAATAACCCCGACACGCCGAGTGTTATAGAGCATGGAAGGCTTGAAGTGCGCCATGATGCGCCCGCAAGCACAATTTGAAGAGTTAAAGTCGAGAGACTAAGAGGCGGTGAGAGCAATGGCAACAGATTACGACACACCCAGAAAAACTGATGAGGAACTTCATGAGGAGTCTCTAGAAGAACTCAAGGCCAAGCGTGTTGATGCTCAATCCGGACAAATCGATGTTGATGAAGCTGAAGCTGCAGAAAATCTTGAACTTCCAGGTGCAGATCTTTCAGGTGAAGAGCTTGCAGTACGTGTTGTTCCAAAGCAGGTTGATGAGTTCACATGTTCACGATGCTTCTTGGTTCACCACATCACCCAGTTAGCTAAAGGTGAGGGCGCTAAGGCTGTCTGCAAAGAGTGTAATTAAGCTTTAAGAGCTTTCACTAACTCTGTAGCTTTATTACTTGTTATGAGCCAGTAAGGCGTTGGGTCTCTTGGGTCTGAAATCTTTACTATCAGCCCTTTACTTGACCAAAAACGAATCGCTAAATATGCAGATGGGTCAGCATCTCGTGTTCTGATGGATTTCATTTCAACCGGTGTCAAAGCGACCACATCGCCAATGTAGGCGTGTTCGATTCGTGCAGCGCCAACTCGTAACTCTTTTTCATCAACCTCAATGGTTAATGCGGTTTTAAAGTACATAACGACTACCCAAATACTCAGTATGCCTAAACTCACAAGAGCGGGTGTATTTCCGAGGGCGGCCCAAATCGACATCACTAAAGAGAGAATCAAAAAGTACACAAAGGCGATGAGCCACAGTGGTGCATGTATCACTTCTTTGTATCTCACACCTTTTTCTGGCATGGGATTACCGTATCGGATATCGAAGGAGTAAAGTTGAGGTATGGCACGTATTCCAAGTACGACCGCACCTGAGGGGGCACCGATTCCGGAGCGCCATCCTTTAGCTCCAGTTGCCGGAAGCAAAATCCCATCACATTTTGGTCACTGCTTTGGCTGTGGCGATCTACATCCAACAGGTTTGCACTTAGTTGCTTATGCAGGTGCTGGTCTAGATATAACCGCTGAGTTCACCGTTACTGAAAATCATCAAGGCGCACCAGGTCTGGCGCACGGAGGTCTTTTATCTTTAGCATTTGATGAAGCGCTAGGAAAGTTGATGTGGTTACTTCGCGCACCTGCTGTTACTGGTCGTTTAGAAACTGATTTCATTAAACCGGTTCCGATGGGGTCAACCTTGCACATCACCGCAGAGATAACCGGGCAAGTAAATCGCAAGGTTTATACATCCGCCGTTGGCCGACTGAACTCACCTGATGGAGAGATCGCGGTAAGGGCGGCAGCGCTTTATATTGTTGTTCCTATGGATCACTTTATGAATAACGCTCCCAAGGAGTACCTAGAGCAGATCGCAAAATCTCCAGAGCTCATGGCCTTTGTGGACCCAACCTTTGAAATCAATCCATAAATATGAAAAATATTCAGGTTCTTATAACTCGTCTCGATGAATCGATCCCGCTTCCAACCTATGCAAAGGGAGGCGATGCGGGAGCCGATATCGTTTCTCGCATCGATATCACCTTAAAGCCGGGGGAGAGGGCTCTAGTTCCAACTGGGATTTCAATTGCATTGCCAGATGGTTACGCCGCCTTTGTGCATCCTCGCTCTGGTTTAGCGATTAAACATGGCGTAACTATGGTGAACGCACCCGGCACAGTAGATGCAGGATTTAGAGGCGAACTGCAATGCATCATGATTAATCATGATCGGCTGGAATCGATTACCTTCAAAAAAGGGGATCGAATCGCACAGCTTGTCATTCAAAAGGTTGAGCGAGCAGAGTTTGTCGAAGTGAAGGAATTGCCAGGATCTGGACGCGGTACAGGTGGTTTTGGATCGACGGGACGTTCATGAGTCAACATAACGAGGATCGCGACAAGGTTGTTAACGCTTTAGGTGGGAAAAAGGGCCTTATTGATTCCGGTGTTCCTTCAATCGTTTTTCTTGTTGTCTTCAACATTTCAAAAGAGGTCAACACAGCCATCATGTCGGCTTTGGCCCTTTCTTTGATTCTCGCAATTTTTAGATTGATCAAGAAGGACACCATTCAGCACTCGGTTTCTGGAGTAATTGGTGTTTTGATTTGTGCTTATTTTGCCAATAAGAGTGGAAATGCATCTGATTTCTATATTCCAAAGTTACTTACAAATCTTGGTTACGGAACTGTCTATCTGATCGCAAACCTAGTGGGATGGCCAATTTTAGGTGTCGTGCTAGGACCACTGCTCGGAGAAAACTTTACGTGGCGCAACAATCCCGCTCGTAAGCGAATGTATGTTAAAGCTAGTTGGATTTGGGTTGCGATGTTCTTTTCTCGTATCGCCGTTCAGTATCCGATTTACAAGAGTGGCAATGTAAATCTGCTTGGAACTGTGAACTTAGCGATGGGATACCCGTTGTTTTTCGCCGCAGCCTATGGAACCTGGTTGATTATTAAATCCGGTCCACCGGCTGTGAAGGTAAGTGATTAAGAGATAAAGCAGGATTTAATCAGCGCTTCAGCATCAGCTGATGCAACAAAGAGAAGTTCATCGCCAGCAGCAAATACATCATGAGCCTTTGCGGTAATAACTCTTCCATCTCGAACAATTGCAGCTAATGCCGCATTTTCAGGAAGTTCAATCTCTTCTACGGTCTTGCCAATACATGCAGAGCCATCTGGAAGGGTAAGTTCTACAAGATTTGCTTGACCCTTTCTGAATGAGAAGAGTCGTACAACATCGCCAACACTCACCGCTTCTTCAACAAGTGCAGCAATAATTCGTGGAGTTGATACCGCGACATCAACACCCCATGAAGAGTCAAACAACCATTCATTCTTAGGATGATTGATACGTGCAACTACACGTGGAACGCCGTATTCAGTCTTTCCAAGTAGTGAGGTAACAAGATTTGCCTTGTCATCGCCGGTTGCAGCAACTAAAACCTGGCAGTTATTGAGATGAGCGTTATCAAGTGAGGTGATTTCGCAGGCATCGGCCATGAGCCACTCTGCATCGGGGACACTTTCTAGTTTGAGCGCCTTTGGATCCTTATCAATCAATAGGACTTGATGACCATTATCTAAAAGTTCGCGAGCGATAGCTCTTCCCACATTTCCGGCTCCTGCGATTGCAATTCTCATGCACGTTCACCTTCCGGGGTACTTGCAAGGATTTCTTCAGTGCGTGCCAAATCGGTGTCAGAGACCATTACATGGACTAAATCACCTTGCTGCAAAACGGTGTGCTCATCGGGGATCAGTCCTTCTCCTAGACGAGTAATAAATGCTACTCGTGCAGGTGTTAAATCATCGATCAAAAGAATCGGGCGACCATACCAATCCTGGTGCGGATGGATTTCGCACAACTGAACCATTCCTGTTGCATCTCTCCATTCAGAGCGAGAGCCTTCAGGAACTAGGCGACGCAGGATTTGATCAGTTGCCCATAAAACCGTTGCAACAGTTGGAATACCTAAGCGCTGGTAAATCTCGGCACGGCCTGGATCATAAATTCGGGCGACTACATTTTGTACGCCATATGTTTCGCGAGCAACACGTGCCGCCAAGATATTTGAGTTATCGCCATTACTGACAGCTGCAAATGCATCTGCTTCTTGGATACCAGCCTCAAGAAGAGTGTCGCGATCAAAGCCGACACCCGTAACTGTACGTCCCTTGAAGTTTGGACCTAAGCGACGAAATGCTTCGCGGGCCTGATCAATGACGGAAACTGTGTG
>JAPOJK010000042.1 GCA_029978465.1 Actinomycetota bacterium | reverse complement strand
GACAGATGTTGCGGCTCGCGGTATTCACGTTGATGGAATTTCACTTGTAGTCCACGTTGATGCACCAACAGATCACAAGGATTACCTACACCGTGCAGGTCGTACTGCTCGTGCGGGTGAGGCCGGAACTGTTGTCACTCTTGCGACTACTCGTCAGCAAAAGTCGATCGGTGGACTTACACAGCGCGCAGGAGTAACCCCTAAGTTTGTTGGGGTTACACCATTGAGCACTGAGTTAATGAAGATTACGGGTGCACAGGAGCCATCAGGTATTCCTTACATCGTGCCAATCGTTGAAAAGTCAGTACGTAGCGGCGGAAAGCGTCCACGTCCTAACTCAAGCCAACGTCGCCGTCGCCCTCGTTAAAACTTCCGTTAATTGATAGGTTTCGCGTTATGACTAATGCGAATCCATTTGCCCAACGAAGCACCCTTGAATATGAGCTGCCACCATTTGCTCAGATTAAAGAGGAGCACTACCTGCCTGCATTTTATGAAGGATGCGCGGAACAGTTAGCTGAAGTTCAAGCAATTCTTGATACTCCAGGTGCTGCGACATTTGAGAACACTATTGTTGCCCTGGAAAAGAGTGGGCAGTACTTAATGCGCATGTTGTTGGTCTTTTACAACAAGTCTTCAAGTGACACTAATGACGCGTTGGATGCGATCGAAGAAGAGATCGCGCCGAAACTTGCTGCACATCAAGATGCGATCAATCTCAATCCTGTTTTATTTAAGCGCATTAAGGATCTTTACGATGCACGGGAATCGCTAAACCTAAACAGCGAAGATGCCTGGTTGCTTGAGCGCTACTACAAGGATTTGATTCACGCTGGTGCACATCTGACTGATGCTCAACGAGCACGTTTGAAAGAACTCAATGAGGAGCTTTCATCACTTGAAACGCAGTTCTCAAAGAATGTATTGGCAGATACCAATGATCTTGCGGTACTTGTGGAATCAATTGAAGAGCTTGATGGACTGAGCGATAACGAGATCGCCGCAGCAGCAGCCGCTGCGAAAGAGCGCGGACAAGATGGCAAGTGGCTTATCGGTATGGTCAACTTCACCGGTAATCCAGTTTTGGATTCATTAACTAATCGCGAACTTCGCAAAAAGATCATGGAAGCATCGCTTTTGAAGGCAAATCGTGCCAACGATAATGACAATAAGCCCGTTCTTCTGAAGATGGTAAAGCTGCGTGCAGAGCGAGCAAGATTATTTGGTAAGGAAACACATGCAGAGCATGTAATTGCTGTGCAAACAGCTGAACACCCAGACAATGTCCATGCAATGCTTCGTAAGATTGCTCCAGCTGCGGTGCGCAATGCAAGAGCTGAAGCTGAAGATCTAAAGAAAGCTGCCGGTACAGATATTGAGAGCTGGGACTGGGGTTTTTACACCGAGAAGGTTCGCTTAGAAAAGTACAACATCGATACCTCAAAGATGCGTCCATACTTTGAATTAGAGCGTGTTCTTCATGACGGAGTTTTCTTCGCTGCAAACAAGTTGTTCGGAATTACTTTTAAAGAGCGTCCAGATCTCGTTACATACCATCCAGAGGCTCGAGCTTTTGAAGTAAATAATGAGGATGGCTCGAAGGTTGGATTATTTATCGGAGATTTCTACACACGTGATTCAAAGCGCGGTGGAGCATGGATGAACAATCTCGTTGATCAAAACTTCCTATTTAATCAACTTCCAGTTGTGGTAAATAATCTCAATGTTCCAAAGCCACCTGCCGGCAAGCCAACACTTCTAACTTACGATGAGACAACTACTTTGTTCCACGAATTTGGTCATGCGATTCATGGATTGCTCTCGCAGGTTAAGTACCCACGTGTGTCGGGTACAAGTGTCCAGCGTGACTTTGTTGAATTCCCATCACAGGTTAATGAGATGTGGATCCTGTGGCCAGAGGTTGTAGAAAATTATGCCCGCCACCACGAAACCGGCGAGAAGTTGCCGCAAGAGTGGATCGATAACTTGAACGCGGCACGTACTTTTAATGAAGGACACGCAACAACTAGTTATTTAGCTGCAGCGATCTTGGATCTAGCGTGGCACTCACTGAACACTGAAGAGGCGGCAAAGGTCACCGATGTTGAAGCTTTTGAAGCGCAGGCTATTAAGGATTATGGCCTTGATTTTGCACCTGTTCCAACACGTTACCGCTCAACCTACTTCAGCCATATATTCGCAGGTGGTTACTCATCTGGTTACTACGGCTATATCTGGTCTGAAGTTTTGGATGCAGACACAGTTGATTGGTTCAAAGAAAACGGTGGCTTAAAGCGTGAAAACGGTGAGCATTTCAAGAACACACTTCTTGGTCGCGGCGGATCAATTGATTCAATGCAGATGTTCCGTAACTTCCGCGGCCGTGATTCAAAGATCGAGCCGCTGTTGAAGCGTCGCGGTTTGCTGTAACTCTTCATACTTTTTTTGAAGTGTTGCAACATCACCGCTGATTAACAATCTTTTGTCTCGACCTAATTCGCCATACACAATTGTGAAATCACGTGCGCGACAATCAAATGCTTTTGCTAACTCTTTGACAACCGCTTCATTTGCTTTGCCATCAACTGCGGGTGCTTGAACCGCAACGACTAAACGTGGAGGTTCACCAACGGTGCCGCCAACTTTGTTACGTGATGAGTTTGGGCGAACCCGAATTTCAATAAGAAGTTGTTCTGGCATTTAGCCAGCAGAACCAGATCCTGAAGGACCTGCCTTGCGCTGTACTTGTGGAGCGCCACCGCTGCGTTGTCCGCCGCGAATCTTTGATCCGGTTTCAGAATGGTTTTGAGTACCTGGTGCACCTGGCTTATTTTTCTTCGCTTCAAGGGCAGCAAGCATTCTTGCTTTCATGTCATCATTCTTATCGGCCATGAGTTAATCCTACTGCTAAGAGCTTGATTCCTTGTATTCGCGCAATCGTTCAAGAACTTCTGATTCACGATAACGACGATGCCCACCTAATGTGCGAATTGCAGTTAACTTTCCAGCTTTAGCCCAGCGTGTAACCGTCTTTGGATTTACATGGAAACGTTGCGCAACCTCTTTGGGGGTCAAGAGAACTTCAGCATCTGGGATGCGGTTCATGGTGACTCCTTTGAATTGGGCTGTCCGTTTTGGACCGTATTGGGGTGAAGTATTGCGATTTATTCAGCGTGAAGCAATACCTACGAGGCCTGCTCATAGGCTTGAACTAAGCGCCAACGGGACATCAAACGTTGATATCCAACGCCCGCCATCATTCCATCTGATGCGGCAAGACCTGCAACAGAGTGCGTTACATCTTCGATCGATGAATCTGATTCAAGTCCATCTTCACCAGATTCACGTAATGCTTTATCCATGTAATTAGCTAAGCCGCCGTAATCCAACTCAACTAATGACTCTGGATGAAACATCTCAAGCCATGCAAGTAGATTTTCTAACTCTTGTTCAACTGGACCATCGCCAAAAGCATTGAGCACCGCATCATGTGCACCATCGCAACGCTGTTTTGCATTTGCGATTGTTGTTACCGCACGACAATACAATCCATCGGCATTTGTTCCTCGAGTTCGCTCTTCTGGTGCAAACAAAATGAACCAACGGGGAGGAATAATCCAAGTTTCATTTAAAATATGTGGAACTTTATCTTCTAATAAATCCACACCTGCAGTAATTACTTCTTCCATTGCTGGAGAAACAAAGTACGGAACTACTGTGCTTGGAAGCGAGTCTTTGAAATTATCCAGCGCTGCCCAACAACGTGTCGCAGTTGCCCATGGAGAGACATAACGAACTCCATCGCGATCAAAGATGTGAACACCATCTGGTCGGCCTGCTGGAGGTTCTGGTTGAACTACGCGATGAAGTGATAACTCTTCTTCTCTATTAAAGGAGAAGGGATCATTTTCTAAACTCTGCCACCGCAAACGGTCGGCAGGTTCAAATGCAGATAATGGTTCGTAGATACGAAGTGAAGCTACGTACGGTGTTGGTCTCACGCACGTGGAATGTAGTTGCCCTCAGCAAATGGATCATCATCATCCTTGCGTGAGGTTGTATCAATCTCGCCATGAAGTTCTTTTGCAAGACGATCTAGATCCATATCTTGCGCGTTGTACTTCAAATCGCGTGCAACTTTAGTTTGCTTTGCTTTTGCGCGGCCGCGACCCATGGGCGACCTCCTTCACTAATTGCTGTGCGTCAGGGAGGTAGGTTATCGCGCCTTGTAGGCGCCCTCCAAAGTTGAGCGTGGATTTGAGCCTTCCCGCTCAGAAACCACCCCTGCAACCCAGGCTTTCATCCCTCGAGCGGCCAAGGAGCGCAGCGTCAGATCAGCTACAGATGGATCAACAAAGGCGCTCATGCCAATGCCACAGTTCCAGGTGCGCTCCATATCAGCCTGAGGAACTCCACCCATCTTTGCCATGAACTCCATTTCGACAGGAAGTGACCAGGTAGAACGATCATATGTTGCTGTCAAATGTTCTGGAATAACTCGTGCAGTGTTCTCTGCAATTCCTCCACCTGTGATGTGTGAAAAAGCGTGAAGATGTTCTGGCATTGATTTAATCAACGCTAAACAATCAAGGGTGTAAATCTCAGTTGGAGTTAAAAACACTTCGCCTGAGGTCTTGCCGTACTCGCTGACATTTGCATACAAACTTAAACCTGCGGTTTTAATAATATGTCGAACAAGTGAGTAGCCATTTGCATGGAAGCCACTAGATGGCATTGCGATAATTACATCGCCTCGACTTAACTCGATGCGCACCCAATTGACGCTCTGCATCTACAACTCCAGTTGCAGCACCCGCCACATCAAACTCATCATCATCCAATAAACCTGGATGCTCTGCAGTTTCGCCGCCGATCAAAGCTGTATTTGCCTTTGCGCAACCACGAGCAATTCCGGCAACAATATCTGCGATATGTTCAGGAACAACTTTTCCAACTGCAATGTAATCAGTCATGAATAACGGTTCTGCTCCACAAACAACTAAATCATCTACGACCATCGCAACTAAATCTTCGCCGATAGTGTCGTACTTACCAAGAGCACGTGCAATTTCCGTCTTTGTGCCAACACCATCTGTAGATGTTGCAAGTAAGGGTTGTTTCATATCCTTTAACTTGCTTGCATCAAATAAACCAGCAAAGCCACCGATGCCACCCATGACTTCTGGGCGTGAAGCTTTAGCAATTGAAGCCTTCATTAACTCAACTGCGCGATCTCCCGCATCAATATCAACGCCAGCATCTTTATATGTAGACATCAGTGACCGTGCGCTTCCGTGATTTCTAGGCGCATCTTTCCTTCAGATAAATCCTCTGGGATGCGGATTGGATACTCACCTGTAAAACAAGCAGAACATAGCCTTTCTGAGGCTACTTCGGTAGATGAAATCAAGCCCTCGAGAGAGACATACCCGAGGGAATCGGCACCGATTGATCGGCGAATCTCTTCAACATCTAACCCATTAGCGATTAGTTCGGCACGTGAAGCAAAGTCGATGCCGTAATAACAAGGCCATTTAACCGGAGGTGAAGAGATTCGGACATGGATCTCGCGAGCACCAGCTTCGCGCAGCATTCGGACAATTGCGCGTTGCGTATTTCCGCGGACGATCGAATCATCGACTACAACTATCCGCTTGCCCTCAATAATTTCGCGCAATGGATTGAGCTTTAAACGAATACCTAACTGGCGAATAGTTTGAGAAGGCTGGATAAATGTTCGTCCCACATACGAGTTCTTCACTAATCCCATTCCAAAAGGAATTCCAGATTCTTTTGCGTAACCAATCGCAGCAGGTGTTCCAGACTCAGGTACCGGAATCACAAGATCAGCCTCTGCAGGTTGTTCCTTTGCAAGTTGTGCACCAATAGCAACTCGTGTTCTATGAATTCCGCTACCAGCAATAGTTGTGTCAGGTCGAGCTAAGTAAACATACTCAAAGAGACATCCCTTTGGTTGCGCCTCTGCCCATCGTTGTGAGCGCACACCATTAGCATCGATTGAAATGAATTCGCCAGGTTCGATCTCGCGCACAAATGCAGCACCAACAATATCTAGGCCTGCACTCTCTGATGCGACCACCCAGCCTGTTTCCAACTTTCCAAGAACTAATGGGCGGACACCATGTCGGTCACGTGCTGCATACAAGGTGTGTTCATCCATAAAGACCAATGAAAAAGCACCTTCTAGTTGGGGCAGCACTGTTAACGCACTTGCCTCTACATTTTTTGAATCCTGCAATGCGATCAGAGCAGTCATAATTTCGGTATCAGTGGTCGCACCACGTGTGTAACTTGCTTCAAGTTTTTGAACTAATTCAGCTAAATCGCCGGTGTTGGTCAAATTGCCGTTGTGGGCTAAAGCCAGCGTTCCATACTTAGTTGGGCGCAGGGTTGGTTGAGCATTGACCCAAGTGCTTGATCCTGTCGTGCTGTAACGGCAGTGACCAATAGCAAGATTTCCTTTTAG
>JAPOJK010000041.1 GCA_029978465.1 Actinomycetota bacterium | reverse complement strand
CCAATCCGTCCGGTCGCCAAGCAGCTGTTAAATTGTCGCGCCGTGGCCGCCTTGCTCGCACATTAGTTGTTCTCTCGCTGACCGTCGTGATGGCAGCTGGCTTTGCTTCTCAGTCCGGGGCCGGACAGGTCGAGGCAAGCACAGCGCCCTCCTACGAGATCGTGGTTGTAGCCCCAGGAGAAACCCTGTGGTCTGTAGCTGCAGCCTATGCATCGGGGGATGTGCAGGGGCTGGTTAATGAGATCCGTGAGGTCAACAACCTCAAGGGGTATGACCTACAGGCGGGGCAGAAGCTTCGCGTACCTAACGTATAACCGCGACACGCCGCTCAGGAAGCTTTCATCTACTCAACAGGCAAAACCTCAAGCAATGCTTTATAGTTAACACAAGATGTAGGGGTCAAAGGAAGAATAACTTCCATTAGTTGTGGTTTTAGGGTAAGTTTCCCAATCCGCGCTAAAAGGCCCAATACACCTAAAACTGTAAATATCGAGCATTGATTGGAGGACACGCCGAGATGAACTGCCCATTCTGTCGCAATGAAGATTCCCGCGTTGTGGACTCCCGTCCCGTTGAAGATGGCACAGCAATCCGCCGTCGTCGCGAGTGCCCTCAGTGTGGCCAGCGATTCTCAACCCAGGAGCTCTCACTTCTTAACATTATTAAGCGCAGCGGGGCCACAGAGCCTTTCAGCCGCGAGAAGGTCTTGGTGGGTGTTCGCAAAGCCTGCCAGGGACGTCCCGTTAACGAGGATGATTTAGTTTTGCTTGCTCAGCGCGTAGAAGAGACCCTTCGCCGCACAGGTCAGGCAGAGATCGAGGCACAAGAGGTGGGCATGGCAATCCTTGCGCCACTCCGAGAGCTCGATGAGGTTGCCTACTTACGTTATGCATCTGTGTACCGTAACTTTGCCTCCCTTGAAGATTTTGAAGGTGAGATCGCTCTTCTCCGCGCTCTGCCTTCAGGCAATTCCCCAATTGCCTCAGATTCACACAGCAATAAAAACAGCACAGAACAAAGCACTACACAAAAAATTAAGAACTAACTAGAAGACGGGGAAATAAACATGTCAGAGACGGTCATCAACCGACCAGCGAAAATCAAGGCCCACAACACTCTTAAGGGTAAGGGCTTGACGATCGAACGCATCTACACAAATGAAGGTGTGCACCCATACGATGAAGTGAAGTGGGAACGCCGCGATGTAGTGCAGCAGAACTGGAGAACGGGTGAGACTGTTTTTGAGCAACGCGGAGTTGAGTATCCAGATACCTGGTCAGTAAACGCTTCAACAATCGTTACAACAAAGTACTTCCGTGGAGCACTTGGTGCTGAAAACCGCGAGTGGTCTTTAAAGCAGGTAATCGATCGCGTTGTATTGACATACACAAAGGCTGGAAAAGAGCACGGCTACTTTGCAACAGATAAGGATGCTTTGGTTTTCGAGCACGAGCTAACACACATGCTCTTGCACCAGATCTTTTCATTCAACTCACCAGTGTGGTTCAACGTTGGAACAGCACAACCACAGCAGGTTTCAGCATGTTTCATCCTGTCAGTTGATGACACTATGGACAGCATTCTTAACTGGTACCGCGAAGAGGGAATGATCTTCAAGGGTGGATCAGGAGCAGGACTTAACTTGTCACGTATCCGTTCATCAAAGGAGCTTCTCAAGTCCGGCGGAACAGCCTCAGGCCCAGTCTCATTTATGCGTGGTGCAGATGCATCAGCAGGAACAATCAAATCAGGAGGCGCAACCCGTCGCGCTGCAAAGATGGTTGTTCTTGATGTTTCACACCCAGATATCGAAGAGTTTATTGAGACCAAGGTTAAGGAAGAGGACAAGATTCGCGCACTACGCGATGCTGGCTTCGACATGGACCTAGGTGGAAAAGACATCATCTCTGTTCAGTACCAGAATGCAAACAACTCAGTTCGTGTTTCAGATGAGTTCATGCGTGCAGTTGAAAAGGGAGAGCAGTTTGGTTTAACAGCTCGCTCAACTGGTGAAGTTATTGAAACAGTTGATGCACGCGCACTCTTCACAAAGATGGCACAAGCTGCATGGGCATGTGCCGATCCAGGAATTCAGTACGACGACACAATCAATGATTGGCACACAAACCCAGAGACAGGTCGCATCAATGCGTCAAACCCTTGCTCTGAGTACATGTCTCTAGATAACTCATCATGTAACTTGGCTTCACTGAACTTGATGAAGTTCCTTAAGTCAGATGGTTCATTTGATGCAAAGACCTTTGGTAAGGCAGCAGAGCTCATCATCACAGCGATGGATATCTCAATCTGCTTCGCTGATTTCCCAACAGAGGCGATCGGTGACACAACAAAGGCGTACCGTCAGCTCGGTATCGGTTACGCAAACCTTGGTGCACTTCTTATGGCATCTGGTCTTGCATACGATTCAGAGGGTGGACGCGCACTAGCTGGTGCGATCACATCATTGATGACAGGTATTACCTACAAGCGTTCAGCAGAGCTTGCTGGAATCGTTGGACCATACGCAGGCTTTGCACAAAACGCTAAGCCACATGCACGTGTAATGCGCAAGCATGCAGCGGCTTCATCATCTGCAAAGTCAGAGACAACTCTTGACCGCGATGTATGGACAGAGGCGAACAAGGCGTGGGATGCATGTCTTGCAACAGGAGATAAGAATGGATGGCGCAACGCGCAGATCTCTGTTCTAGCTCCTACAGGAACAATCGGTTTGATGATGGATTGCGATACAACTGGTATCGAGCCTGACTTCTCATTGGTTAAGTTCAAGAAGCTTGTCGGTGGCGGATCTATGCAGATCGTTAACCAGACAGTCCCAGCAGCACTTCGTAAGCTTGGATACACAGAAGAGACAATCGAAGCGATTGTTGAATTCATCGCTGCAAATGGACATGTTATTGATGCTCCAGGATTGAAGCAGGAGCACTACGACGTATTTGATTGCGCACTTGGTGCACGATCAATCGCTCCAATGGGTCACGTACGCATGATGGCTGCATGCCAGCCATTCCTTTCAGGTGCGATCTCAAAGACGGTAAACCTCCCAGAGGATGCAACTGTTGAAGAGGTTGAAGATGTGTACTTCCAGGGATGGAAGCTAGGACTTAAGGCGCTCGCGGTTTACCGTGACAACTGCAAGGTTGGTCAGCCTTTGTCTGATGGAAAGGCGAAGAAGAAGGAGGCTGTTGTTGAAGAGACAATCGCAACTCCAGTTCGTAAGCGTCTTCCAAAGTCACGTCCAGCAACAACAACATCATTCTCAGTAGGTGGCGCAGAGGGTTACATGACCGCTGGTGCTTACGCAGATGGTGCTCTTGGTGAAGTGTTCTTGAAGCTTGGTAAGCAGGGTTCAACACTTGCAGGTGTTATGGATGCATTCTCAATCGCGGTATCTATCGGACTTCAATACGGAGTACCACTAGAGACATTCGTAGAGAAGTTCACAAACTTGCGCTTCGAGCCAGCAGGTATGACAGATGATCAAGATATTCGTATGGCACAGTCGATGATGGATTACATCTTCCGTCGCCTTGCACTTGATTACCTACCATTTGAACAACGTTCAGCGATGGGTCTCTACACAGCAGCAGAGCGTGCAGCGGCACTCGACAATGGTGGCGAGTACGCACCTGTAGCGGCGGCTGATACCCCAAAAGCGCCAGTGACTCCGGTTGCTGCGGCGGCTCCTGTAGCTGCTCCAAGTAAGCCAGCGGTTGCAAAGACAGCGGATGTAAAGATTGAGGCTGCACCAGTTGCACAAACAATCGGATCATCATCTGATCTACTGGAATCAATGGGAATCAAATCTGATGCACCACTATGTATGACATGTGGAGTAAAGATGCGTATGTCAGGTGCATGTTTCGTATGCGAAGGTTGCGGAAACACATCTGGTTGCAGCTAAGAAGTAAATTGCTTTAACCAACCCCGTTAAAAACCCCGTCAATCACTGCGATTGGCGGGGTTTTTTACTGTTCTGCACATGGGGCAAAGCGGGGTAGAATTACGACGTTGTTTTCGGGGTCGATGTAATTTCGAACCGGCGGTTAAAGTCCGCGACCCGATACCCGCCAGGTATCGGTTGACTCAGTGAAACTCTGAGACCGACGGTTAAAGTCCGGATGAGAGAAAACAAACAAAGGGTCGGCGCATGCCTACCCTCTTTGTGCATTGTTTCTAGCACCCACCCCGAGAACTCGTTTCTAGAGTTAGGGGCCATTATGGATTACACAGTTGCGATGCAACGTGCCATTGCCCTTGCCGAAAAAGGTTTAGGAAAGACAGCGCCCAACCCAATTGTTGGCGCAGTAATCATTGATACGACCGGAGCGATCATCGCCGAAGGTTTACACGATCGAATGAATTCACCTGATCATGCAGAGGTGGTTGCAATTAAAGCAGCTGGCGAAAAAGCTAAGGGCTCAACAATTGTTGTAACCCTGGAACCATGTAATCACTCAGGCAGCACCGGTCCATGTGTTCAAGCAATTATCGATGCGGGTATTTCAACCGTTGTCTTTGCCGTAAACGATCCCAATGAAAAAGCAGCCGGGGGAGCAGCGGCACTTCGCGCAGCTGGAATCACCGTTATTGAAGGCGTACTGAAGGAAGAAGCTGCTTTTTCAAACCGTGCGTGGCTCATGAAGATTCGCAAGAACCGACCATTCTTTACCTGGAAGGTTGCCGCAACCCTGGATGGAAAGGTTGCAGCAGCAGATGGGACATCTAAGTGGATTACCAATGAAGCATCGCGTGCCGATGTGCAGGTATTACGCCGCCAAGCAGATGCGATTTTGGTTGGTACAAACACAGTTATTGCAGATAACCCACACCTAGTTCCACGTGGAGATTTTGCTGGATACACCCACAACCCAATCCGCATCGTGTGTGGCGAGCAAGAGCTGCCACAGGATGCACAGGTATTTGATGATGCAGCGCAAACCGTTGTTGTTAAATCTAAGGATCTAGATCTTCTAGTTGAAAAACTCAATGAACTCGGGGTTAATCACGTCTTTGTTGAAGCGGGCCCAACGCTAGGTAGCGCGATGTTGGATGGCTGTTTACTTGATGAATTAATCATGTATCAGGCACCTTCATTGCTGGGTACCGGAAAGCATTGGTTTGCCTTTGATTACCCAACGACAATTACCGATCAGATGCGTATGGATCACCTAGGTACGCAGGTTTTTGATGGGGATGTTAAATCGGTCTATCGCATAAGGAATGGTGAGTGATGTTTACCGGACTTATTGCAGAGCTAGGTCGCATCACCGCTATCGATAAGGGCGAAAGCTCAGCGGTCTTTACTATCGCAGCACCTGCGCTGATTTCTCAGATCGCATTGGGAGATTCCGTTGCGGTCAATGGCGTTTGTTTAACAGCAACATCCATTGTGGGCGAGACCTTCACCGCAGATGTCATGGTTCAAACCTTGTCACTCACTTCGCTTTCGCAGCTAGCTGTTGGTAGTGCAGTAAACCTTGAATTAGCAGCGCTACTCAATACCCGCATGGGTGGACATATGGTGCAGGGTCATGTCGATGGCGTTGCAACTGTTGTGGGAATGACCCCCGGAGAAAAGTGGGCACAGTTTGATATCACCGTGCCGGAAAAGTTAGCGAAATACATTGTGAATCAAGGCTCTATCTGCCTTGATGGTGTCTCATTAACAGTGGGCGAAATCAAGGATGCAAACAATCTCGTCACTGTGTGGTTGATTCCAGAAACCTTAGAGCGCACCAATCTTTCAAGTAAGAAGTCTGGCGATTTAATCAATGTAGAAGTCGATGTCCTTGCTAAGTATGTAGAGCGTTTAATGGCCAAGGGGGATAAATGAGTAATCTCCAAAAAGCGCTAGATGCTTACAAAAATGGTGATCTCATCATTGTTACCGATGATGCTGATCGCGAGAATGAGGGCGACCTTATGTTGCTGGCTGAAAAGGCCACACCTGAAAAGGTGGCCTTTATGGTGCGCCATACAACCGGAATCTTGTGTGTAGCAATGACGCAAGATCGTGCACGCACTTTGCGTTTGCCGTTGATGGTTGAAGAAAATCAGGATTCCAAGAAGACCGCATTTACAGTTAGCGTTGATTACAAGGTTGGAATAACAACGGGCGTAAGCGCAACAGAGCGATCAAACACGGTGCGGGCATTAGCTGACACCGCGGTAACACATGCAGATTTCATTCGTCCCGGTCACATCTTTCCGTTGATTGCAGATAACGGGGGATTACAGGCACGTGGTGGTCACACTGAAGCAGGTGTTGCACTGTCACATCTTGTTGGTGCGCAACCTGTCTGCTTGTTATCTGAGATCGTTAATGATGATGGCTCAATGGCCCGCGGAGCATCCCTTGTTGCCTTTGCCGAGCAGCATTCAATTCCAATGATCTCTGTTGAAGAGCTCAAAGGTATCGCTCCGGTTGCACCTGCGAGCCAATCACCATTTGAGTTTGCTTGGGCACAACTGCCTTTGCGCACCGGGTTATGGTCGATCGCAACCTATCCAGGGCTGCGCCAACGCGAGCATGCTGTAATTGCATTTGGTGATGCGGGCAAGGCTCCCTTGGTTCGTATTCATAGCGAGTGCTTTACCGGCGATGTTGTTCATTCTCAACGCTGTGATTGCGGCGAGCAGTTAGAAAAATCTATTTCGCTGATTCAAAGCCATGGCCACGGATACATCATCTATCTGCGTGATCACGAAGGTCGCGGCATTGGACTCACGGAAAAGATTAAGGCGTATCAATTGCAAGATGCTGGCATGGATACCATTGATGCAAACCTGCACTTAGGCCATGAG
>JAPOJK010000040.1 GCA_029978465.1 Actinomycetota bacterium | reverse complement strand
AGCATGGATTCTCGTAATGGTGCCTTCAATCGCCTTATCCGTTACTTCAAGACGTCTTGCAATCTCTTTTGTAGTTAAACCTTCTGCGACAGCTTGAAGAACTACTAATTGATTTTCAGTCAGATTTACTCGTTCAGATTCAACGACACTCTTCTTGGCAGATGGGTTCTGCTTTAACTCTATGATTGCTTTGACCAGTGTTCTGATGTCCGTCAAAGTTGATTTAGTGATGAATTTGGCACTTCTTGGTAGTGGAAGCGAATCAGGGTTAGCCACTCTTGGATCTGAATAGCTGGTTAAAATAATTATGCCAAGGTGAGGGTTTACCTCTCTTAAGGCATATGCAATATCTATGCCATTTGCACCTGGGCCAAGATCCAAATCTATGACAGCTACATCTATGGAAAATTTATTCACAGCAGCCAAAGAATCTTTTGCATTTGCTACTTCGGCCTTTATTTCGAAGTTAGCGCCTTGCAGAGCGGCAGATAATGTTGATCGACTAAATACATCATCTTCGACCAATAAAACGCTCGCTAGTGCCATCCCTAGATTATGAAGGAATTAGGTGCTTAAGTCACTCTTCGCGTAGGGAAGTACCTATGTAGCACGCGTGAATTTATTCCAAAGCCTTTAAGGTCAGAAACCATATGAAGACAGCGGGAGCGTGGATGCAAAAGAAATTAAATCTGTTTAAGAATCATCGGATTTCAACGGTATCTGCGGTTCTTATTCTTTTAGTTTCTGGAATATCCGCGCAAGCAACTGGAATATTGAATACTCCTACTAGCGGTTACCTCGTATGCGTAAATTCCAAAACGAAAGTCGTAACCCATCCGGGAACTTCAACTTGCCCAAAAGGAAGTAAAAAGCTAATCCTTGGTGCACAAGGAATACCAGGATTAACTGGAGCGACAGGTCTTGCGGGTATTGATGGCAAAGATGGTCGCGATGGCAAAGATGGAAAAACTCTTTGGAATGGAATTAAAGATCCTGAAGATACCTGGGGCGCACCAGGAGATATGTTTATAAATTCAGTTACCAAAACTTTATTTGGTCCTAAGAATCTAGATGGAACATGGCCTGCTGGAGTTTCACTTATTGGTCCAAAAGGTGATCAAGGTCCGATTGGATTAACTGGACCTATGGGACCACAAGGACCAGGTGGAGGAAGTGGTCCACAAGGTCCTGCAGGACCCGCGGGTCCAACTGGCGCAACAGGTCCAGCAGGAGCTAACGGAGTTGATGGAACTAACGGCACAAACGGCACAAATGCAACATTGACATGTGCCCAGGGTGGCGCCTGCGTAATTGGTGACACAGGTCCTGGTGGAGGAAAAGTTTTCTACATTAGCCCAACGCCAAATACAACTGCTACACCTTGGAGATATTTAGAAGTTGCACCTTCAGGTTGGTTTGATGGAACCCCAAATGATCCAAAACCAAAATGGTGTTCCAGTAATAGTTCCTTTCTGCCCAATATGGTTGATGGAAGTGGCTCATCGGTTCAGACTAAAACTTCTATTGGTTCTGGTTACTTGAACACAAAAATCATGTTAGCTAACTGCACTTACGGTGCAGCAAATGTAGCGGCTTCGTATCAAGGTGGAGGCAAGTCAGATTGGTTTTTGCCTTCGAAAGATGAACTTTACAGAATCTATTATGAAAAAATTGCTGCTGGGATGCCAGACATCGGTGGGCATTACTGGTCTTCATCAGAGTCCTCAGAAAACGCATCATTTGCTTGGGAGCAGGGATTCTACGGAGATGCTAATGCAAACAACAAAAACTCATCGGGGTTCTATTTTGTTCGCCCAATCAGAGCATTTTAGGTATTGCAAATAGGTTGCATTTCGACAACTCGCATAGCGACCAATAACATTTGCAGTGGTCACGAGTTCCAGCATCAAGCCCCGGCTAACTGGACGGCAACCCTCCACCGCGGCGGGGTGCTCCGGGTGAAGACCAGGCCGATAGACACCATCATCGGCAAGCGTGGGTCTAACTAACTGCACTTAACCCGTTAGTTTGGTTAGTGATGATCCCCTGACACATTAGGAGATTACGTTGAAAAAGCGTTTCGGTATTTTTTCAGCTGTTGTAATTGCAGCAGCTCTAACACTTTCAGGATGTTCATCATCAGATTCAGCAACATCTGAGGCGGCATCATGTGCAAAGGCAGATCTTGCAACTGTTACTGAAGGCAAGCTAACAATTGCAACAGGCGAGCCTGCTTACTACCCATGGATCATTGATGACACCAGAGACCGGAAATGGTTTTGAAGGTGCGGTCGCGTACGCAGTTGCTAAGCAACTCGGATTTGATGCAGCAGATGTCGTATGGGTTCGTACAACATTTGATTCAGCTGTAACACCAGGAGAAAAGAATTTTGACTTTAACTTGCAGCAGTTCTCAATTACAGAAGAGCGCAAGGCAGCGGTTGATTTCTCATCTCCTTACTACACAGCTCCACAAGCAATCGTTTCATTTAATGGAAGCAAGATCGAAGGAAAGACAACTCTTGCTGAACTAAAGGGCGCAAAGCTTGGTGCAGCTGTCGGAACAACATCACTTGATGCAATTGAAAGCCAGATTGGTGCAACACCACAGGTATTCAATGACAACGCAGCAGGTGTATCAGCATTGAAGAACAAGCAGATTGATGGTCTAGTAGTAGATCTACCAACTGCTTTCTACCTATCAGGAGTTGAAGTTCCTAACGGTCTAATCGTTGGACAGCTTCCATCAACTGGTTCAGGAGATCAGTTCGGTCTCTTGCTTTCAAAGGGAAGCAAGCTGACTTCATGTGTTTCAGGTGCGGTTGATGCAATCACTGCAGATGGCACATTGGCAGCAATTACAGATAAGTGGCTAGCAACTGATGCTGGCGCTCCTGTATTGAAGCCTTAATAGAGAATAAGAAGTAGAAGCGGTAGTTTGGCGACCATGTCAGAGAAGCAAAGCTCTGCGTGGTCGCCAAGCTCACGTGAGATTCAACGCCGGAAGTCTCGGCGCGCAATAAGCCGCAAGCAAGCAGGTATTGCTGCGGCTTCTTCTGTTTTTGTTTTAGGAACTCTTCTTGTAATTCTTGTAACAAGTCCTGGTTGGGAAACCGTTAAGGCGACCTTCTTTGATATCGAATATGGCAAAGAGGTTTTCCCAACAGTCATTAAAGGGCTTTGGATCAATCTGCAGCTCACATTTATCGGGGGAGCAGCAATTGGAGTTATCGCATTAGGCCTGGCTCTTCTGCGAACTACTAAGTCTCCAGCACTCACCCCATTTAGATTTTTAGCTACCGCTTACGTTGATATCTTCCGTGGCGCACCACTTATCTTGATCATCCTGTTAGTTGGCTTTGGAGTTCCAGCGCTAGGTCTGCGAGGGGTTTCTAGCAATGTAATTTTCTTAGGAACAGTTGCAGTCGTGCTTACTTACTCCGCATATGTTGCAGAAGTAATTCGAAGCGGAATCTTGTCGATTCACCCAAGTCAACGAGCAGCAGCCAGATCACTAGGTTTAACTTCTGGTCAGACCATGCGCTTTGTTGTTTTGCCGCAAGCGATTCGCCGTGTTGTTCCACCACTGCTCAATGACTTTGTTTCGCTCCTGAAAGATACTGGCCTTGTTTCTATTCTGGGAGTTACAGATGCGGTACGTGCTGCGCAAATCAACGCCAGCCGTACCTTTAACTACACCCCTTATGTGGTGGCCGCAATCTTGTTCTTACTCATCACTATTCCAATGACCCGCTACACAGATAGAGCAATAAGACAGCGCACCAGTGCTCAGAACTCGGAAGGTTTAATCTGATGAGTAATGTTTTAGAGCTAGTAAATGTGCGTAAATCCTTTGGAGCTGAACTTGTCTTGAAGGATCTTTCGCTTTCAGTCCCAGAGCACACAGCAACCGTTTTGATTGGTGCATCTGGATCGGGTAAATCAACCTTGCTTCGTTGCATTAACTTGTTGGAGTCAATTGATGATGGACAAATCTTTTTAGATGGCGAAGAGATCTCTGATCCACTGATCAATGTGGATGATGTGCGCCGCCGTTTAGGAATGGTTTTCCAGTCATTTAACCTTTTCCCACACAAGACAGTTCTGGAAAACATCACCCTTTCGCCGATCAAGGTTCATGGCAAGAGCAAAGATGAAGCGAACTCACATGCGATGCACCTATTAAAGCGTTTTGATTTAGCTGACAAAGCAGATCAGTACCCAGATCGCCTTAGTGGTGGTCAGCAGCAACGTGTTGCGATTATTAGATCTTTAGCGGTTAGCCCACGTTTGCTTCTTCTTGATGAGGTCACATCAGCGCTAGATCCAGTCTTGGTGAATGAAGTTCTAAGTGCAGTGCGTGATCTCAAGAGCGATGGAATGACGATGGTTCTGGCTACTCATGAAATGGGCTTTGCAACGCAGGTAGCTGACGAAGTGTGTTTCCTTGAATCAGGAAACATTGTTGAGCGCGGAACAGCTGATCAGGTCTTGCATAATCCGCAGAATCCAAAGACCCAAGAGTTCTTAAAGCGGGTTCACCAAGCAGGACGCCTGTAACATCAGCGATATGAGCGCATTTAATCAACGAATTCAGCCGCTTCGCGAGTTAATGAAAGCCAAAGGCCTTGATGCCTTTGTATTGCGCCGTAACCCAAATTTAGCTTGGGCGATTGCAGGGCGTGCACATGTTCCAACGACAATTGATATGGCCTGCTTTGATTTGATCATCACCCACGATTCCGCAACTGCAGTTACTAATGTTGTAGAAGCGCCACGTTTGATTGCAGAAGAGTTTCCTAGTGAAGTATCTGTCCAAACTATTAAATGGTCAGACGGTCGTGATCCACTTCTGCCAACTGGATCAAAGGTTGGCAGCGATCAACCTGGTGGCGATCGAGTTGATCTTGGTGTTGAAGTTGAAATAATTCGCGCTTCATTAATTGAATCCGATCTTGCGCGATTCAAAGAGATCTGTGTGGATGCAGCGGTTGCATTAGGAAATGCAATGAAGCAAGTCGAAAGTACAGATCGCGAAATTGATGTTGCAGGTTTGATTACGCACTCACTTTGGCAAGCAGATCTCGAAATTGCATTCTTGGGTGTTGCTGGCGAAGAACGTGTTCATAAATTTAGACATCCATTGCCAACCGATGCCGTAGTGGGCAATCGAGTATCTGCTTCAATTTGTGCAAAACGAAAGGGCCTCATCGCTTCAGTCACAAGAATTGTTACCTTTGGTTCCGTTACGGATCAAATGGTTTCTGATTACACATCGATCTTTAAAGTTGAAGCCGCACTGCTCGACGCAACAGTTGTTGGTAAACCCTTTTCAGATCCGATTAATGCTGCAATTGCGGCCTACCCAGCTAATGGTTTTGATGCCGATGAATGGACCAAGCACCACCAAGGTGGCCCAACCGGCTTCCTGCCCCGTGATTGGCCAGCCAATCAGGGCAGCGCACGCTTGATTGCACCTAACCAACCCATCGCCTGGAACCCAACGGGCAAGGGCTGGAAGGCTGAGGACACCATTGTGGCTACCGATTCAGGCGTAAAGATGCTCACGATCGACCCAGATTGGCCTGCTTTTGAGGTCAATGGTCGGACCAGAGCCTTCCTCCTTCAGAAATAGGCAGCATCACAGTCTTATAACGACGCGTAAAAACCCCCAATTAGCATTGACTCGGCTCTGATCCACTGGCACGCTCTGCCAAGAGGTCAAACCACTGGAGGTTTAATGAGCACCGTTGCTCTCGTCGCGCTAGCGCGTCCTACCTTCGACCTCACCTGCGCCCAAGCCAACTTTGATTCCGCTCGTGCTTTGCTTACCGAGCTAGGGGCGACTGTTGTGGGCCCAACAGATCTTGTGATGACCGTTGAAGATGTTGCAGCGGTAACACTTCCAGTTGCAGATCTACATATTTTATTTATGGCCTCATTTTCAGATGCATCACCAGCGGTTGAACTCCTTGGAAAAGTAAAGGGACCAGTTCTTGGGTGGTCGATGCGCGAACCTGGTGAAGTTGGAGAGCGATTGAAGTTGAATTCAATGTGCGGTGTAAATCTTGCAGCACATGCGTTGATGAATGTTGGTCAATCTATTCGCCACATACATGGCAACGCTGACGAGCCACAAGTTCGTACAGCGATTAAAGATGCGCTCGCAGGAAAGTTACCTGAAGCATCAACTCCAAAGAATGTAACTGGTGAACTTGGTTCTGAAGCAGATGCACAAAAAGCTTTTGATTGGATGAAGGGTAAGAAGATCGGTGCTGTTGGAGATGCACCAATTGGTTTTACTCCATGTGTTTATGACGCACAGCAAATCCGTTCGCTATTTGGTTTAGATATTCGTCAGATCACAATTGATGATGCCTTTGGAAAAATCTCAGAGGTTAAAGAAGAAACACGTGAATTAGCGTATGCAGGCGCTCTTGCTGCACAACCATCACTTGCTTCGGTAAATGTTGATGAGGCAAAGAAAGTTTATGGCGTAGAAGTTGCGCTAGATAAGTGGCGTGAAGATGAGCTACTTGATGCAATCGCAATTCGCTGCTGGCCTGAGTTCCCAACTGAGATGGGCGCATGTATTTGTTCATCTCTAGGTCGCCTTGCAGATCGCGGCACAGTAACTACCTGCGAACGGGATGTTTTAGGCGCAGTAACAATGATGATGTGCGAAGCACTTGGTTCCGATGAAAACTACTTGGTAGATATCGTCGACCTTGATGCTTCACAAGGTTTAGTGCGTTTGTGGCACTGCGGATCTGCAGCAACAAAGCTAGCCGCTGATCCAAAGAATGCAACGCAATCAATCCACTGCAATCGCAAACTAGGCGTTGCAGGTAATTTTCCGCTCAAGACCGGACCAGTAACACTGTTCCGCATTGATCGGGATGTAGATCCGAGCAATAGCACGGGTTTACGCATGGTTGTGAGCCGAGGGGAATCAATCCCAGCTCCCAATCACTTCCAAGGCAATACAGCAACGGTTATCACTCAACCTGATGCCGCTGCATTAGTGAATG
>JAPOJK010000003.1 GCA_029978465.1 Actinomycetota bacterium | reverse complement strand
TGACCTTCCGTCATGTCATTAAAGAGGTTGCAATGGATCAAGGCTTCCATGCCTCCTTTATGCCAAAACCATTTACCGATCATCCAGGTAGCGGAATGCACACCCACGTTTCGTTATTTAAGGGTGAGGACAACGCATTTTATGATCCAACAGCAGAGTTCAATCTTTCAGCGGTTGGTCGTAGCTTTATTGCAGGATTAATTAAGCACGCACCTGAAATTACTGCGATCACAAATCAGTGGGTTAATTCTTATAAGCGTTTGCATGGTGGAGGAGAAGCTCCAGCTTTTGCTAACTGGGGACAAAGCGATCGTGGCGCATTGGTGCGCGTTCCGATGTACAAGCCAAAAAAGGAAAACTCAACACGTATTGAGTTCCGTTCTCCCGATACAGCGTGTAATCCATACCTTGCATATGCGGTGATGCTTGCTGCAGGACTTAAGGGCGTTGAAGAAAAGTACATTCTTGAGGATTCAAAGAATCCGGTAGCTTTACCTTCAAATCTCAATGAAGCGATCATTGAAATGGAGAAGAGCCAATTAGTTCGCGAAACCTTGGGCGAGCATGTATTTGAGTATGTATTGCGCAATAAGCGTGCAGAGTGGCTTGATTACAGTCGTCAGGTAAGTGCTTTCGAACTCGATCGTTACTTGCCAGTCCTTTAATACACGCGTTACCCTTAACCCATGATCAACCGCAGCCTCCTCCTTAGCTGCCGTGGCGGGGCCAAATAACCGGTCCCCTCGCCGCGGGGTTTGTCGTACCGGTTCACCCATGACAAAGCCCGCCCATTAAATTACCAAGGAGCATTACATGAACTTTCCTCACCAAGTACCGTCACAGATGCCTGTGCATCGTTATGCGCCATTTCATCCAGTAGATCTTGCCGATCGCACCTGGCCAAATAAGAAGATTACAAAGGCGCCTAAGTGGTGTTCAGTAGATCTTCGCGATGGAAATCAAGCCCTTATAGATCCAATGGATACACCTCGCAAGTTAGCGATGTTCAAACTTCTCGTTGAAATGGGCTACAAAGAAATCGAAGTTGGTTTCCCAAGTGCTAGCCAGACAGATTTTGATTTTGTTCGCAAGATCATCGAAGAGAACTTAATTCCTGATGATGTTGTAATCCAGGTTTTAACACAGGCACGCGAGGCTTTAATTGTCCGCACCTTTGAAGCTATCAAGGGTTCAAAGCAAGCGATTGTTCACCTATACAACTCGACTTCTACTTTGCAGCGACGCGTGGTTTTTGGTCTTGATAAAGAGGGCATCAAGAAGATTGCAACAGATGCAGCTCAGATCTGTTTAGATCTGATGGCAACTGTCCCTGAGACCAAGGTGTCATTTGAGTACTCACCTGAGTCATATACAGGTACAGAACTTGAGTTTGCGGTCGAAGTTTGTAACGCCGTTAATGATGTCTGGAAGCCAACTCCACAGTGGAAGACGATTATGAACCTTCCAGCAACCGTTGAATTGGCGATGCCAAATGTGTACGCCGATTCAATCGAGTGGATGTGCCGTAACTTAAATAATCGCGACAGCGTAATTGTCTCGCTACATCCTCATAATGATCGAGGTACAGGTGTCGCAGCGGCAGAGCTAGGCTATTTAGCAGGTGCTGATCGCATCGAAGGAACACTTTTTGGAAATGGTGAGCGCACCGGAAATGTGTGCCTGGTAACCCTTGGTCTTAACATGGTTACACATGGCATTGACCCACATATTGATTTTTCAAATATCGATGAGGTTCGTCGCACCGTTGAATACGCAAATCAATTACGTGTTCCTGAACGCCACCCTTACGGTGGAGATCTCGTGTTTACCGCTTTTTCAGGTTCACACCAGGATGCAATTAAAAAGGGTTTTGAGCACTTAGAGCGTGATGCAAAGGCTGCAGGTAAAGAGGTGCGTGATCACACCTGGGCTATCCCTTACCTGCCTATTGATCCATTAGATATTGGTCGATCATATGAAGCTGTGATTCGCGTGAACTCACAATCAGGTAAGGGCGGCGTTGCTTACTTAATGAAGAATGAGCACCATCTTGATTTACCTCGACGCCTGCAAATTGAATTTTCTAAAAATGTTCAAGCAAAGACAGATGCTGAAGGTGGCGAGGTAAGTGCTGAAGATCTTTGGAATATCTTTGAGGATGAGTACCTGCCAACTGAAGGTGCACCATGGGGACGTTTCCGACTTAAGGGCTTGTCGCAAAGCTCAGTTCTTGGTGAAGATGTATACCTAACAGTTTCTTTGACAGATCGTGGACAACTTCATGAACTCAAGGGCCAGGGCAATGGACCAATCGCAGCTTTCTGTAACATCTTGCAGGCATATGGTGTTGATGTTCGAGTTCTTGATTACTTCGAGCACGCACTGTCTGCAGGTGGAGATGCATCCGCTGCGGCATATCTTGAGTGCGCAATCGATGGTGATGTCTTCTGGGGCGTCGGAATCGATCCAAACACCACAACAGCCTCACTAAAGGCTGTCGTGTCTGCGATAAACCGCGCAATTCGTTAATTCACACACTACCTTTACCTGTATGAGTTTGTACCGGGATGAGGCAATCGTCCTGCGCACCCAAAAATTAGGTGAAGCCGATCGCATTATCACCATGCTGACCCGTGATCATGGGCGAATCCGTGGTGTTGCAAAAGGTGTGCGTCGCACAAAATCTAAGTTTGGTGCACGACTTGAACCCGGCAGCCATGTTGATATTCAGCTGTACACCGGAAAAACCTTTGACACCGTTACTCAAGTCGAAGCTTTGATGAATTACGGAGAAGCGTTAACAGAGGATTATCAGCGCTGGACAATTGCTGCAGCAATCCTTGAAGCTGCCGAACGATTTACTAGTCAAGAAAATGAACCCGCCTTACAAGAGTTTCAATTAGTTGTGGGCGGAATGAAGGCTCTGGCGGAAAATCGTTACGAGCCATTGTTGATTCTGGATGCATTTTTATTGCGGTCACTTGCTGTTGCAGGGTATGCGCCATCGATGACGATCTGTTCTCGATGTGAAAAACCTGGACCGCATCGATACTTTTCTTTAGTAGGCGGTGGATCAGTGTGTGCAGATTGCCGACCATCGGCATGTGCAACACCAGCTCCTGAAACCCTTGAACTTATGGGTGCGCTTTTGAGTAGCGACTGGGATAGTGCATCGGCCAGCGAAGGAAAGCATCGCCGAGAGGCTAGTGGTTTGATTGCTGCTTATTTACAATGGCACCTAGAGCGCGGCTTGCGTTCACTACCAATGGTGGAGCGGGTATGACGATCAAGATTCCTCATCACGTTGCAATCGTTATGGATGGCAATGGACGTTGGGCTCAGCAACGAGGCTTACCACGAACTTCAGGACATGAAGCGGGCGAAGCAGCGCTATTTGATGTTGTTGAAGGCGCAATTGAATACGGTGTTAAAGAGATTAGTGCGTATGCATTTTCAACTGAAAATTGGCGACGCTCACCCGATGAAGTTAAGTTCTTAATGGGTTTTAATCGCGATGTTATTCGCAGACGCCGAGATCAGATGAATGAGATGGGTGTTCGCATTCGCTGGGTAGGTCGACCAAAGCGTTTATGGAGCACCGTGATTAAAGAGCTCGAAGAAGCAGAAGAGCTGACCAAGAAGAACAAAGTTTTAACTTTGAATATGTGCGTGAATTACGGCGGACGTTCTGAAATCGTTGATGCTGCAACTGAACTTGCTCGCGATGTTAAGCGGGGCAAAATCAAAGCCGATGCAATTACTGAAAAGGTATTTGCTAAGTACCTTGATTCCCCACAAATGAGCGATGTGGATCTTTTTCTGCGTTCATCGGGGGAGCAGCGCACTAGCAACTTCCTGCCATGGCAAAGTGTTTACGCCGAGTTCGTATTTATGGATGTGCTGTGGCCAGATGTCACACGCAAAACTTTATGGAAAGCGATCGAGGAATATTCATCAAGAGATAGAAGATTTGGAAAAGCGTAGCGATTCCAAATTGAAGAGCTAGCGGAAAAGCGTAAAACTAGCACTTCGAACAGATACCGAAGATCTCCGCTGTATGCCCAACATCTCTAAAGCCATGTTCCTCGGCCATGCTTTTGGCCCACTTTTCAATAGCTCCGCCTTCAATTTCAACGGTTTCCCCACAGCTCTTGCATACTAAGTGGTGATGGTGGTGTTCTCCGCACAAACGATAGATAGCCTCGCCATCTTCTCGGCGCAGAAGATCCACAATCTTGTCATTTACCAAAGATTGTAAAGAACGGTAAACAGTTGTTAGACCTATTTTTTCGCCTTCTCGCTGCATCAATTTGTACACCTCTTGCGCACTAGCAAAACCACCCGCACGTTCTAAAGTGCTTAGGACACGTGGATTAGATCTACTCACCGATGTTTCCAACAATCAGCCACATAGCAATTACTCCTGTAATGGTTGCAACCATCGTCAATCTGGAGGGATGTCGAGCATGAGCTTCGGGCAGGATGTGAGATGTAGCAAGGTAGATAACAAATCCTGAAAAGGCTGCCAAGTACAAAGCCATAGATTGATCTGAGAATGCGATGTAGCTACCTAGAGCTGCTCCTCCAATTCGCATCAGAGCATCAACTCCGAGCAACATGAAGGATGTTTTAGTCCAGTGACCGCTTCTAATTAGTAGAGAAACAGTGTTGAGGCCATCGCTAAATGCGTGTGCCAAGATTGCGATAAAGACGGCATAACCCAAAGCATCGCTAACTTTGAAGGCAAGACCTAGTGCAAGTCCATCTAGAAATACATGGCCAGCCATTGCGAGCGCACCAACAGCGCCGGCAATATTTAGAGAGTGCTCATGATCATGGCCGTAATCGCTATGGACAGGTTCATGAGAGCCAAAAAGCTGTTCCGCAAAGTGCAATAAAAGAAAACCAATAACTAGTGCAATCGATACAACCGGCACATTGCCAAAGGTTGAGGTATTCATCTCGAAAACTTCGGGTAATAGATCAAATGCGACAAGGCCCAGAAGAAGTCCCGCCGATAAACCAAGCACCAAGTGCAGACGGTCCTTGACCTTGATTGCGATAAATCCACCCGTCGTGGTGGCAAGGGCTGTGAGTGCGGCAAGAGCAATGGCTGTATTCATGGAAAGAATCTAGCAGAAATGAAAATGATTTTCATTTCCATCTGGATCCCACTACGCTCAGCCCATGCTTGCAATCGCCCGCTTTTCAACACCCTTGGCTAACGCCTCGCATTTTGAGGCGCAGTTATCGGTAGCCCTCGATGCCTTTTCTGCATGTGCAGGTTTTGTCAGCGGTGAGTTTGGGCAAAACCTGGATGACACCACGATGTGGTCACTTGTTACCCATTGGGAAAATGTGGGTTCATATCGCAGAGCGCTCAGCAATCTCAATGTAAAGATGAATGCGATCCCGCTGCTGGCACAAGCTATCGATGAGCCAGGTGCATATGAAAGGCCATACTCAGAGTAAAATTCTGCTACGGAAGTAACACACGTTGCTTTTCGCCGACAGCCAGCCGGATGGAGACAATTTATGGCAACGGACCGTTTAGAAAATATCGTAGGACTAGCAAAGCGTCGCGGGTTTGTTTACCCATCATCTGAAATTTATGGCGGACTTCGCGCATCATGGGATTACGGCCCACTAGGAGTCGAGCTCAAGAACAATGTAAAGCGCCAATGGTGGAAGTCCATGGTTATGGGCCGTGAAGATGTTGTCGGTCTTGATTCATGTGTGATTTTGGCGAAGGAAGTGTGGGAAGCATCAGGACACGTTGCAACATTTAGTGATCCACTCACTGAATGCACCGCTTGTCACAAGCGATACCGCGCAGATCACCTAGAAGAGGCGTACGAGGCAAAGCACAAGAAGAAGCCTGAATCCTTAACTGAAATTAACTGTCCTGCATGTGGAAACAAAGGTCAGTTCACAACACCAAAGCAGTTCAGCGGATTGCTTAAAACTTTTCTAGGACCTGTTGAAGATGAATCAGGTCTTGCATATTTGCGTCCAGAAACAGCGCAAGGAATCTTTATTAACTTTGATCAGGTAATGACGACATCTCGCAAGAAGCCACCATTTGGTATTGGTCAAATTGGTAAGTCTTTCCGTAATGAAATTACACCTGGAAACTTCATCTTCCGCACACGCGAGTTTGAGCAGATGGAGATGGAATTCTTCGTTGTTCCTGGAAGCGATGAAGAATGGCACCAGTACTGGATCGATACACGCCTTGCTTGGTATGTAGATCTTGGTATCAACCCAGATCGTTTACGTATCTACGATCATCCAAAAGAGAAGCTGTCGCATTATTCAAAGCGCACAGCAGATATCGAATACAAGTTTGAATTTGCCGGAACTGAATGGGGCGAGCTCGAAGGTATTGCTAACCGTACAGATTTCGATCTGAAAGCCCACTCAGCTGCATCAGGTAAGGATCTTTCTTACTTTGATCAGGAAAAGGGTGAGCGTTGGACACCTTATGTAATTGAGCCTGCAGCAGGTGTAGATCGTTGCACTCTGACCTTCTTGATGGATGCGTTCACTGAAGATGAAGCACCAAATAGCAAGGGCGAGATGGAAAAGCGTGCAGTACTCAAGCTTGATCATCGCTTGGCACCAATTAAGGCTGCGGTTTTGCCTTTGTCACGTAATGCTGATCTTTCACCAAAGGCACGCGATCTTGCTACACAACTTCGCAAGAACTGGAACATTGATTTTGATGATGCAGGTGCAATCGGACGTCGTTACCGTCGCCAAGATGAGATCGGTACTCCATATTGCATCACCGTTGACTTCGAGACACTTGAAGATAATGCGGTAACTATTCGCGATCGCGACACAATGGCGCAAGAGCGCATCGGCCTGGATCAGGTCGAGGCATGGTTAGCACCTCGTTTACTAGGTTGCTAAAGCCACTCTTACTTCCACTAGCAAGCGGTGATCATTACATTGATCCGCCGGTTGTTCTCGCACCCATGGCCGGAATTACCAATGCTCCATTTCGCACGCTCTGTCGCGAACAAGGCGCAGGTTTATTTGTTTCTGAAATGGTTACCGCACGAGCGTTAATTGAAAGACGACCAGAGACATTGCGAATGATTGTTCCTGGTAAAGATGAGTGGCCACGTTCAGTTCAGTTGTACAGCGTTGATCCAACAACGATGCGAGCTGCGGTAACAATGATTGGTAAGGAAAACCTTGCCGACCATATCGATATGAACTTTGGTTGCCCTGTACCTAAGGTGACACGTAAGGGTGGGGGAGCAGCGCTGCCATTTAAGCGCAAGCTCTTTACAAATATCGTGGGTGCTGCTGTTGAAGCTGCAAAACCATTTGGAATTCCAGTAACAGTAAAGATGCGCATCGGTATCGACAGCGATCATGAGACCTATCTAGAGGCGGCGCAATCTGCAGCTGATTTGGGGGTTGCGTGGGTTGCGCTGCATGCCCGAACAGCAGCGCAGATGTATGAAGGTAAAGCGGATTGGTCTGCAATTGCACGTTTAGTAGAGCACTTAAAGCCAACAGGAGTACCTGTTTTAGGCAATGGCGATATTTGGTCTGGCAGCGATGCGGTATCGATGGTGGAGCAAAGCGGATGTGCAGGAGTTGTAGTTGGTCGTGGCTGTTTAGGACGTCCGTGGTTATTTACCGATCTCGTGTCAGCGCTTAAGGGCGAAGGAAAGCAAATAACGCCAACCTTGCACGAGGTTCGCGAGGTGATGTTCCGTCACGCCAATTTAATTGTTGAGTATTTAGAATCTGAAGATCGCGGAATGCGCGATATGCGAAAGCACATGGCCTGGTACCTCAAGGGTTTCCGTGTTCCACGCGAGATTCGTCATGATTTAGGCATGGTTTCTTCTCTGCAAGAGATGCGTAATCTTCTGGATCAATTAGAGGATCAGCCATACCCAACTGAGGTTGGAGAAAAACCACGTGGACGAACAAGTCATGGTCGCCCACCAACATTGCCTGATGGTTGGCTTAATGATCCCGATGAACTAGTTCATGTTGAACTAGAGGATGCATTTTCGGGCGGATAAATGTTTCTATTCAGATGGATTCGTCGCACAATTACTGTCATTGTAATTCTTGCCTTAATTGGTCCTGCCTACGGAATTTCGCAGGTATGGCGAGCTGCAAATAACCCTGTAGTGCGACAAGCAGATGTGATTGTTGTTTTAGGAACTGCGCAGCTCGATGGAAAACCTGGTGATGCGCTTGAAGCTCGTTTAGTTGAAGCACAACGAATCTACAAACTTGGATATGCGCCATCAATTATTACCGTAGGTGCAGGAGCACCTGGTGATCGCACTACTGAAGCGGCATCCGGAAAGTATTGGCTACGTAACAACGGCGTTCCTTCTAAGAAAATCACTGCAGTTGAAGAAGGTCGTGACACCTTAGCTAGTACAAAGGCTTATGCAGCTGTGATGAAAAAGCGTTACGTCAGCGATGTCATTATTGTTACCGATCCTTTTCACTGCGCACGTGCAATAAAGATGGCTAATGATCAAGGAGTTCTAGGAACCTGTTCACCTGTTCAAACAGGGCCAAATACCCTTGATAACAGTGGATATCGCTATCTTCTTCGTGAAGCGGCAGCGTATTTGGCCTACATCACCGTTGGACGACGAGGCATTCATGTAAGTGATCACTTACCAGGTGCTGACATTGTTACTAAGGTACTTCCGTGAGCTACACCAACCATGATCAAGAACGGTTTCTCGATGAACCTGCCAAGCGTGCAGGTAGAACCGAGTTCATGCGTGATCGTGCGCGAGTAATTCACTCGGCTTCATTGCGACGTCTTGCTGCAAAAACACAGGTTGCCGTCCCTTGGGAAAATGATTTTCAACGCACACGACTTTCACACTCTTTAGAGTGCGCTCAAATCGGTCGCGAACTTGGAGAATCGTTGGGTGCAGATCCTGATCTGCAAGACACAGCATGTCTGTCACATGACTTAGGTCATCCACCATTTGGTCATAATGGTGAAGAAGCACTTGCCGAGATCGCTAAAGATTTTGGTGGCTTTGAAGGTAATGCGCAAAGTTTTAGATTGTTAGTTCGACTTGAAGCAAAGACTGTCGATGCTGATGGAAAGAGCGTTGGCCTGAATTTAACGCGGGCATCTTTAGATGGAGCAACCAAGTACCCATGGCCTAGATCTGAAAATCCTCGCAAATTTGGTGTTTATGACGATGATGTCGAGATCTTCACATGGATGAGAAAAGGTGCACCAGTTGGCAAGAAGTGTATTGAAGCTCAGATCATGGATTGGTCTGATGATTGTGCATACTCTGTTCACGATCTAGAGGATGCAATCTTTGCAGGACAGGTTTCGGTAAAGAACTTCAGGAATGATTTTTCACAGTTGTATTCAGTAATGACGAAGGATTACAAGAGCGATGCAACTGAGCAAGAGGCCATTGATGCTCATGCTCGTTTGTCATCATTGTCTGCTTGGCCGCATTACTACGATGGAAGCCACAGAAGCCTTGCCCGACTTAAGGATTCAACCAGCCAGTTAATTGGACGGTTTGTTTTGGCTGCCGAGCTTGAAACACGCAAGGTTCATGGAGATGGACCCCTTTCTCGTTACAGCGCTGATTTAGTCATTCCACGTGAGCAAAAGATCGAAGTAGATTTCCTCAAGGCGATTGCTGGGCATTACTTAATTAACGCTGCGCACTCACAAGATCGCTATGCAAAGCAACATGTCATCATCAAAGAGCTTGTTGAGATGCTGCTCAAGCACCCACACGAAATGGACTCCTTTTTCCAAAAGCCTTGGAATGAAGCCTCCGATGAAACCGCCAAAATGCGGGTGATTATCGATCAAGTTGCCGCGCTAACTGACCCTGGCGCATACGCCCTTCATGCACGTCTACTAGCGAATCGGTAAGGTGAGGGTATGAGTGGTCGCATTAAGGAAGAGGATGTTGCATACATCCGCGACCGTGCTCCCATCGATGAGGTTGTTGCAGATTACGTTCAATTAAAAAATGCTGGCGGCGGTCAGAAAAAGGGTTTATGTCCATTTCATGATGAAAAATCACCCTCATTTCATGTAACGCCAAGCAAGGGATACTTTCACTGCTTCGGTTGCCAAACCGGTGGCGATGTCATCGCTTTCTTAATGAAAATTGACCATTTAACTTTCACCGAAACAATTGAACGTTTAGCAGATCGCATCGGCTACACCCTGCGATATGAAGAAGGAAACTCCGCCTCATCAGGTCCCGTTGTTACATCAGGTACTCGTAATCGTTTAATCGCTGCCCATGCAGAGGCTGCAAAGTTTTATCAAGAGCAGCTCAATACCTCGCCCAACGCAGCGCATGGTCGGGATTTATTAACTAAACGTGGCTTTGATAAATCCGCCTGCCAACAGTTTGGTGTTGGGTACTCACCCGATGAATGGGATGGATTAACAAAGCATCTGCGCGGTTTGGGATATTCAATTGATGAGTTAGAGCTGGCTGGATTATCCAAGATGGGTCAACGCGGACCAATTGATAAGTTCCGCAATCGTTTGATGTGGCCGATTAAAGATATCTCCGGTGACATCGTTGGATTTGGTGCTCGAAAGTTAGCAAGTGATGAAGAGGATCAAGGTCCAAAGTATTTAAATACCTCGGAAACCCCGATTTATAAGAAGAGCCAGGTTCTTTACGGCCTAGATGTCGCTAAAAAAGAGATTGCCAAGAAGCGCCAGGCGGTCATCGTTGAGGGGTACACCGATGTCATGGCTGCGCACCTTGCTGGAATTACAACCGCGGTTGCCACATGTGGAACCGCCTTTGGTGCAGACCACATCAGAATTTTACGTCGTCTCTTAATGGATGATGATTCATTCCGTGGCGAGGTTATCTTTACCTTTGATGGTGATGCCGCAGGCCAAAAGGCTGCGCTTCGCGCTTTTAGCGAGGATCAAAAGTTTGTAACCCAAACCTTTGTTGCCGTTGAACCAGATGGTTTAGATCCATGTGAACTACGCCAAGAAAAAGGTGATCTGGCACTTCGCGATTTGATCGCTCGTCGAGTTCCACTTTTTGAGTTTGCAATTCGTGCAGAGCTTGCACACCACAAATTAGATACCGCCGAAGGTCGCGTCAATGCATTAAATGCTGCAGCACCATTGGTCGCACAAATTCGAGATAAATCTTTGCGACCTGAATACACGCGTTTACTTGCAGGGTGGTTAGGTGTTGAGGTTGAGATAGTTACTCGCGCAGTTGCACAAGGTGCGAAAGCTGCTCCACAACAATCTCGCCAACAAGTTGAAGAAGTACCGGCACAACAAAACTTCAGACCAGATCCCAATGAGGCTCGATTGATTTTAGAACGTGAAGTTCTTAAGTCTCGTTTGCAAGAGCCACAACTTTTTGAAGGTGATCTGTGGAGTTCAATCGAGCCGGGCGCATTTACACATCCTGCTTACAGCGCCATGCGTACTGCGATTGATGCACATGAGAAGATTTCACCAGAGGTAATCACCGATGAAAACTTACGAGCGCTGTTTACTGAACTAACTGTCGAACCAATTCGCGCCGATGGAAAGCCCACTCAACTCTATGTTGCAAGTATCGTTGCCCGGCTGCGTGAGGTAGCAATCTCTCGTTCTATCGCCGATCTCAAATCATCACTACAGCGCCTTAATCCTGTAGAAAATGAGATTGAGTACAACGCCGCCTTTGCCCAGTTAGTAGCCCTGGAAAGTGCCCGTCGCTCCCTGCATGATCTGGCGCTCGGAAGCCTTTAAACAACGCTCTAATTTTTGCCCTTCAGCGTGCGTGCGCTAGAGTTTGCGCCTGCACACGTAATCCCTGATAGCTCAACGGCAGAGCAGTCGACTGTTAATCGACAGGTTCTTGGTTCGAATCCAAGTCAGGGAGCATATGAAAATCACACGCCGATCCGCTCTTCGTATGGCATTAGCCACCATTGCCACCTCCCTTGTTGGAGGTCGAGCACAGGCCGCCAACTCCCAAATCATCCGACTCACCAAAATCAAGGTTGGCGGAACATTTCAATTCCAATTACCCAATGGAGCTCCAGCACTTTTGTTCCGAACAAAGACCGGCGTCTTTGCCTATCAAACTATTTGTACCCACCAAGGTGGATTAACTAAATACTTCAGCCCAAAAAAGTTGTTGGTCTGCTCAGTACATAATGCAAGCTTTGATCCATTTAAAAAGGGTGCAGTTGTGACAGGTCCAGCAACAGATCCTTTGCCTACAGTGAAGGTTGCGGTGAAGAGCGGCTGGGTAGTACTCGCATAAGTTGCACCAATTAGTAAGCCCTTTTTAAACTTTCTCTCAGGTCTCTATGAAAACTTGCCGTGGCGAAAGAGGTTGACATGAAGAAATCATCGGTAAAGATCATCGTAGCTTTTCTCTTAGGAGCATCAGTTGCAGGTGGAGTTGCAACAGCGGCTACATCTGAACCACTTGGCGTTAAAGTGTGTGTGGATAAGAAAACCCAAGCAATCTTTCTTGCAGGTTCAAATGGCTGTTCAACCACGAGAACCGCGCTGACACTAGGTGCACCAACCATTGATGTGAAGAGTATTGCCGCTGTCGTAAATCCATCAGTTGTCTCCATAAAGGTTGTAACTGTCTCAGGTAGTGGCAGCGGAAGTGGATCCATCTACAAATCCGATAAGAGCAATTCATTTATCATTACTAATAACCATGTAATTGAGGCCGCAGCTGTAAGTGGCACAATCACTGTAGAACTTCTCAATGGCGACACAATCCCTGCCCAAATTGTTGGTCGAGATATTGCTTACGATTTGGCGGTCCTAAAGATTAATCGTGGAAATCTCCCGGTTGTTTCTGTAGGGGATTCATCAAAGATAAGTGTTGGCGAATCTGTCGTGGCAATTGGTTCTCCATTGGGATTAGCCAGTACCGTAACAAGTGGAATCATTTCAGCTCTTAACCGACCTGTGACAACAGGAACTATTGGGGCAGAGTCTTATGTAAATGCGATTCAGACCGATGCGGCAATTAATCCTGGAAACTCAGGGGGAGCACTTCTTGATTCTCAGGGAAGAATCATCGGTGTTAACTCAGCGATTGCGACCTTATCTTCTGGGGGAACCAGCGGAAGCATCGGATTGGGGTTTGCAATTCCAATCAATGAGGCTAAGCGTGTGATTGATGAGTTAATCGCCAACGGTAAATCAACTCGTCCTGTACTGGGAGTTTTCTTTGATACTAGTTACACAGGAACTGGTGCGAAGATCGGTCGCTTAAGTCCTAATGAGGGAGCAGAAAAGGCTGGAATTCCAGCTGGCTCTGTCATCACCTCTATCGATGGAGTCAAGATCGCTGATCAGGTAGGCGCGATTGTGAAGATTCGCTCATACGCTCCAGGTAGCACCATCACGGTAACTGTCGATCTGCCAACGGGTGGCTCTAAGAGCTTCAAAGTGACTCTTGGAACCGCACCTTCAAATTAATGTAACTTGGCTGAAATAGTGTCAGGGTATTGTTGAGCCATGGCACTATTTCAACTTAACGTAGCAATCCCAGATCGCCCGGGTTCACTTGGATTATTAGCTTCTGCAATTGGAGCAGCTGGTGGAGATATTCGCGCGCTCGCGGTTGTGAAATCTGAAGATGGTCGTGGTTACGATGACATCACTGTTGCTGTGCCAGGAAGCGATCCAACCGATTTGCTCAATGTTTTAGGTGCAATCGGTGGGGTAGAAGTACTTTCAATCACCCCTTTGTAATCAGCGTCGAGAAAGTAGCTCTGCGCCTTGACTTGGCAAAGAGGTAAAGAATCGTGGAGCTTTAAACCCTTTTTGTGAAAATGCTTTTTCTATCGCTTTAATTGTTTCAGTAGTTTTTGAGGCCTGAATTAAAGCGATTGCACTTCCACCAAATCCTCCGCCTACCATTCGCGAACCTAACGCACCTGCAGCAAGCGCTGCATCGACCGCTGTATCTAATTCGGGGCAAGAAACGGTGTAATCATCACGCAAAGAGGCGTGCGATTGGTTAATTAACTGACCTACCTTTTCAAAATCAGAGGCACTCAACGCGTCGACGCAATCCAATACCCGCTTCATTTCAGTGACAGCGTGACGAACACGAATGAACTCTGTTTCAGTAAGTAAAGCACTAGATTCTTGTAGCTTTTCTATAGTTAATTCACGCAGCGAGGTAATACCTAACTTTGCAACCGCTGATTCGCAAGATGCACGACGTTCTGCATATCCACCATCAGTCAGAGCGTGATGGGCTTGGGTATCAATGATTAACAGTTCTAAACCGCTGGATGCAACATCAAATGGAATGTTCTTGGTAGAAAGATCCCGGCAATCTAGAAGTAACGCTGAGCCTTGTGTAGCCATTAATGAAACGGATTGATCCATGATTCCGCATGGAACTCCTACATATTGATTCTCAGCTTTTTGAGTTAAACGGGCTAACTCTTCAAGATTAAATCCCAAATCAAAGAGGTGATTCATCGCCGTTGCAACTGAACATTCAAGGGCGGCAGATGATGACAGGCCAGCACCTAGGGGAACATGGCCATCGATCATAAGATCCACACCATCTTTAACACCCAAAGACCACAAGACACCGAGGGCGTAACGCTCCCATTCACCCTTGAGCCCAGGCTTAACCTGATTGATATCAACCGTTACCACCTTGTTTCTGCGTTGTGCAGATGCGATACGAACCGTTGAGTCACTGCGTTTTCTGGCGGCAACTAGGGTTCGATCTTTAATGGCAAAGGGCAGAACAAAACCATCGCTGTAATCGATGTGTTCACCAATCAGATTTACTCGACCAGGTGCTGCGGCCACTAAATCAGGCTCTTCACCAAAGGTCTCTAAAAACTTTTCTTCAATCCTGCTCATGATTAAGCCATTGAATTGAGGGTATCGGCGACCATTGTTGTCATATCTCGGGTTGGTTCCCACGCAAGCATTCTCTTAGCCTTTGAAATATCTGCGATGAGTACCGCTGGATCTCCTGCTCGACGTGGTGAATCAACAAATGGAATCTGATGACCGATGGCATCGCTTGCAGCTTTTACTACCTCGCGAACCGAGTAACCAGAACCACTGCCCAAGTTATAAATCTCATGTCCTGCGGCACCTAAAGAGTTCAGCGCTTTTATATGAGCATCAATTAAATCAATTACATGAACATAATCTCGAATGCAGGTGCCGTCGGCTGTGGGCCAATCAGTACCAAAAATCTTTACTGGGTTTGCTTGCGTGCTGCACAAAACATTTGGAATCAAGTGAGTCTCGGGGTTGTGGCGTTCGGCAAGCCAGCCACGATCTGCTTTCAGAGCTCCAGCTACATTGAAGTAGCGCAACGAGGCCGCAGAGATTCCGTGCTCTGATGCTTCCTTAGTAATCATGTGATCAATGGCCAACTTTGTTGCACCATAGGGGTTTGTTGGGTTGGTTTCTGCGGTTTCAAGGATTGGAACAACCTTGGGTTCACCGTAAGTTGCCGCAGATGATGAAAAGACGATCTTTGTAATTGATTGCTTGCGCATTTCATCTAGCAAAATTCGGGTTCCGTCAACATTGACCGAGTGATACAAATCCGGCTTTTCAACAGATTCACCAACAAGGGATTTACCGGCAAAGTGCATAACCGCGTCACATCCAGCTAGGGCATCGGCAACTTCAGCAGCATTGAGCAGTGATCCTTGTATGAAACGCACACCCGCTGGCACAGTGTCGGCATGACCCATGCTGCAATCGTCAAGAATTGAAATCTCAAAGCCTTGACCCAGCAAAATCTCAACAGCGGTAGATCCGATATAGCCAGTTCCGCCAGTAACTAAGACTCGCATTACAAAACCACCTCGCGAAGTTGTGCAGCAGATTGCTCTGGGCGCATATCCATAATGAAAGCACCCATTGCTGACTCAGATCCTGCTAAGTACTTTAACTTTCCTGGTGCACGGCGAACACTTGTAATCTGCCAATGCAGGCGCAGTAGATCTCTTCCGACGCGAACTGGTGCTTGATGCCAAGCGGCGATATACGCCATTTCAATTCCAAATACACCATCTAAACGTCGAGTTACTTCAAGTGCGATTTCAGGGAAGGCATCCCGATCTAAATCGGTAAGTTCAGTTAAATCTGCAACCGGATTCAGAGGTGTGACATGAATTTCAAATGGGTAGCGGGCGGCGTATGGAACATAGGCAACCCAGCGATCATTGCGTGCAACGATTCTTTCTTCATCCAAAAGCTCTCGTGCAACGACTTCGTCAAAGAGAACCTTGCCGGTTTCCTCGTGGTACTTACTTGCTGCTGCCAGCATTTTCTCTACACGTGGAGGTAGGTACGAGTACGCATAAATCTGTCCATGAGGATGAGAAAGGGTTACGCCGATTTCTTCACCACGATTTTCAAATGGTGCGATGTGCTGAATAAAGCTTTCCTTTGATAACTCAGCGGTTCTATCTATCCACGCCTCTAGCAAAACTCGAACCCGCTGGGCAGATAAATCCTTAAATGCATTTCCATGTTCTGCGGTAAAACAAATTACTTCACACTTTCCAGCTGCAGTTCCTAAATCGGTATCTGGGCCAACAATGTCAGGAAGCGCCCAATCTCCAACTGGTGGTCGCAATGAAGGGGAGCGGTTATCAAAGACAACGACCTCAAAATCTGATTCAGGAATCTCAGTTAAAAGCTCACCCGTAGTCGGGCACAAAGGACACAACTCTTTAGGCGGCAAAAAGATTCGCCCCTGTCGATGAGCTGCCATTGCGATCCACTCATTGACCAATGGATCTAAGCGTAGTTCACCAATTCCAGGTTGTTCCTCTTGAGGACGAGCATCGAGAGCGGTACGCGCTTGGCCAGCGGTGTCGTAATAACGAATTGTTCGGCCATCTGCCATCTGGCGATCATTTCTGGTGACGCCGGCGTTAAGTTTTTTACTCTCGCTCATAGTGTCGTTACTCTACCTTTGTGAGCAAGCAATCTGCGCTATTGAGCGCCCCTACATCTGCCTTGTTACTTGAAGTAGTAGATGGAGCGCTCATCATTCAACACTGGGGAGCGCCTCTGCAGGGAGAGCTCGCATCGGTGCAAACAGCGATTCGCCCATCAATTGCAAACAGCTCGTGGGATGTTCCTCAATTTCCAGGAATTATGCGTGAAAGCTCTCGGGGATTTTTAGGACGTCCAACTTTGTCAGGACATCGCCACGGAAAAGCGTGGTCAACAAAGTTTGAGGTAACAGATTTTCATCACAACACTAATCATGTTGCAGTTACCTTGCGAGATTTTCATGCCGAATTAGAGGTTGTCATTACCTTTGATCTCGATGCACATGGAGTCTTGACCCAAAAGAGTTCAGTTAAGAACATTGGTTCAACTGATTACACCCTCAACGAATACATCCACTGGCTTCCACTTCCAAAGGAAGCAACACAAACCTTAGATTTTGCCGGTCGTTGGTCAAATGAGCGAAACCCGCAGAGAAAAGAAATCGCCACTGGTACTTGGGTTCGCGAATCTCGTGAAGGACGCAGCGGACACAACTTCTCGATTGCAGATATTGCATTAACTCCGCAAACATCATTCCAATCCGGAAATGCTTGGGCGACAAGTATTGCTTGGAGCGGAAATTCACATTACTTAGTTGAAAAACTCTTTGATGGTTCAGTCTCTATTGGTGCAGGAGAGTTGTTACTTCCTGGCGAATTAACCCTTGCTGCAGGAGAAAGTTATGAAGCTCCTCCACTTATTTCGGTTTTCTCATCTGAAGGTTTAGATGGCGTTAGCGCTGCGTATCACTCACATCTTCGTGCACGTCCAATGCATCCACAACGCCCTCGTCCTTTAACCCTCAATATGTGGGAGGCGCTGTACTTCGATCACAATGAAGAAAAGATCAAAGCATTGATCGATGTTGCAGCTGAAATTGGCATCGAACGGGTAGTTCTGGATGATGGTTGGTTCCACTCACGCCGAGATGATCGAGCCGGTCTTGGTGACTGGGTCATCGATCCCGCTGTTTGGCCTAATGGTTTGTCACCCATCATTAAGTACATCAATGACAAAGGAATTGAGTTTGGTTTGTGGTTTGAAGGAGAGATGGTTAATCCTGATTCAGATCTTTACCGCGCTCATCCTGAATGGATTTTGCAAGAAGGAGATCGAGTTCCTCCGCTTTGGAGACATCAATTAGTTTTGGATTTAGGACATGAGGGCGCCTTCAATCATGTCTTGGAGCAAACATCCGCCGTGCTTTCAGCTCATAACATCGCTTACATTAAGTGGGATCACAACCGTGTACTTGTCGATGCTGGCCATCTTGGTCAAGCAGGAGTTCATCGCCAAACACAAGCGATTTATCGTTTGTTTGCAGAATTAAAGAAGCGTCACGCCGGTTTAGAGATTGAATCCTGCGCATCAGGTGGTGCTCGTATTGATCTTGGAGTAATCGATTTAGTAGATCGATTCTGGACTAGCGATAACAACGATGCACTTGAGCGCCAAACAATTCAACGTTGGACAGCACAAGTAATTCCACCAGAACTACTTGGTACCCACATTGGTCCAACCCATGGACATCAAACGGGGCGCACCCTTGAATTATCAATGCGTGCTGCTACTGCTCTATTTGGTCACGCCGGTATTGAATGGAATATCACCGAAGCAACTGATCAAGAGCGTAAACATCTAGCAACTTGGGCTAAGTACTACAAGGAAAATAGAGGACTCTTGCATTCCGGCAAGATGGTTCGTGTTGATTACCCTGAAGCACATGCCTATCTACATGGAGTTACAGCGCATGATCGATCACGTGCAATCTTTGCTTATGTTCAATTAACACCAAATGTTGCGATTCATCCATCACCACTGAAGTTTCCTGGTTTAGATCAATCAGCAAGCTACACAGTTAAAGCGGTGTTCCCTGCGGGCAAGCCACGATTCATGTTGATTACTCCACCTGAATGGATGAGCGGAATTACTCTTTCAGGATCTGCACTTGCATCTATTGGTGTAACTGCACCAATACTTGCGCCAGCAAACGCCTTCTTGATTGAGATTACGAAAGCTTAATCAACCCAGTTCAGCGTACGCTCGACAGCTTTCTTCCAACCGGCGTAACCAACTGTTCGTTGCTGTTCAGTACTAGTAGCGCTCCAACGTCTGGATTGTTGCCACTGTTTTCTAACCTCATCAGTTGATGACCAGAATCCAACTGCAAGACCTGCGGCATAGGCAGCACCAAGAGCTGTTGTTTCACCAATTAATGGGCGGGTGATATCAATTCCCATGACATCGGCCTGCATCTGCATACATAAAGAGTTAGCGGTAATTCCACCATCTACACGCATTTCCTTCATCGGCACTCCACTATCTGCAACCATCGCATCCATAACATCGCGGGTTTGGTAACAGATCGCTTCTAACGCTGCTCGTGCAAGGTGGGCCTTGGTTGCAGCCCGTGTTAAACCAACAATTACTCCACGTGCATCACTTCGCCAGTAGGGTGCAAATAATCCAGAAAAGGCTGGAACAAAGTAGACACCAGCGGTATCTGCCACAGTTGAAGCAAGCGCTTCAGTTTCAGCTGCGTTTGAGATGATTCCTAATTGATCGCGCAACCACTGAATCGCAGAGCCCGTTACAGCAACCGAACCTTCTAAGGCGTAATGTGCAGGTTGATCACCTAACTTGAAACACACCGTTGTTAATAAACCATTTTTTGATCTAACAATCTCTGTTCCGGTATTGAGCAGCGCAAAGTTTCCGGTGCCATATGTGGTCTTAGATTCACCACGTTCAAAACAGACCTGGCCAACCATTGCAGATTGCTGATCTCCCAAAATTCCGGCGATTGGAATTGATGTTCCAAATGGTCCATGGGGATCGGTCATTGCATAAATTTCAGACGAGGATTTGATATCAGGGAGCGCCGAACGAGAAACTCCAAAGATCGTTAGCAACTCTTGATCCCAATCAAGGGTTTCTAGGTTCATCAAAAGGGTGCGACTTGCGTTAGTGACATCAGTTGCATGAACTCCGCCGCGAACTCCACCAGACAGATTCCAGAGCAACCAGGAATCAATAGTTCCGAAGCGGGCATTCTCACCCTTTGCTGCTGGAACATTGGAGAGAAACCAGTTCATCTTGCTTCCGGCAAAGTACGGCGCGATTGTTAAACCGGTTTTGTGTCGTATTGCGCTCTGTTGTTCTTGCGTCAAAGTTGACAGGAAATCTGTTGTACGAGTGTCCTGCCACACAATTGCATTGCTCAGGGGCTGGCCTGTCGTTACATCCCAGACAACGGTAGTTTCACGTTGATTGGTTAAACCAATAGCCGCTAAATCTGAGCCCAAGATATTGGCTTGCTTTAACGCTCCAGCAATGACCTCTTGCACCCGCTCCCAAATTTCAGCGGCATCATGTTCCACCCAACCAGCCTGAGGCAGTATCTGGCGATGTTCTAGTTGGTGTTGTCCAACCACTTGACCCGAGTGATCAAAGATCATAAAACGAGTACTACTGGTTCCTTGATCCAAGCTGCCGATATAAGCCACGATGCACAAAACCTCTCGCTGTAAGTTAGTCTTAGAGTACTCAGTCGTAACGGAGATTCAACGCATATGTTCTTGTCGCAACTTGGCCCAGACCAGCGTGACTCTGCAATCTCACAATTAGCCACCGAAAATTTCGACATTGTGGTCATTGGCGGGGGAGTTACCGGTGTTGGTGCCGCCCTTGATGCAGCATCTCGAGGACTGAAAGTTGCCTTGATTGATTCTCAAGATATTGCATCTGGAACATCGAGCCGCTCCAGCAAGTTAATCCATGGCGGTCTTCGTTATCTAGAACAGTATGACTTCAAGCTTGTTCGCGAAGCGTTGCATGAACGCGAGCTCATGGTTTCAACCTTGTGCCCTCACCTTGTAAAGCCGGTTGGTTTTCTATTTCCTTTAACTGAAAAGTTTAAAGAGCGCACATATGTTGGCGCAGGTCTTGCTCTGTACGATGCTCTTCGCGGATTCCAACGTGCATTGCCATGGCACAAACACTTAAGCCAAAAGCAGATTAATGAGATCGCACCATCGCTGCGCCATGACATTGTCACCGGTGCGATTAAGTACTTTGATGCACAAGTTGATGATGCAAGGCACACAATGTCAGTTGCGCGCACCGCTGCCCGTCACGGTGCAATTATCGCTACACGTGTAGCTGCAGAGTCTTTGATTCGTGAGGGCAAGCGTGTTGTTGGTGTTAACGCCCGTGACCTTGAAACCGGAAAAAAGATTGCCATTAAAGCCGGAGCCACAATTATGTGTGCAGGTATCTGGAGCGATGAGCTTCATGAAAAGTTTGAGTTAAAAGCCGGCTATGGCGTAACTATGAGCAAAGGCGTGCACATTGTGCTGCCAGGTTCTGCGATTAAATCTGATGCAGGAATCATCTTAAAGACAGCGGTTTCTGTGCTGTTCTTAATTCCTTGGGGAGACAAGTGGATCGTTGGAACAACAGATACTCCATACGATGGGGATCGTGCAGAGCCATACGCTTCACGCGAAGATGTTCAATACATTCTTGATCAAGCAAACCGCGTTCTAGAGCCAAAGTTAATGGCTGAAGAGATTATTGGTGTGTACGCGGGCTTGCGTCCATTGGTAGCAAATATAAAGAGTGCAACAACAACAAAGCTTTCTCGTGAGCACACAGTTGATCGTCCAGCACCAGGTTTTGTTTCCATCGCTGGAGGAAAGTACACAACCTATCGAGTTATGGGTAAGGATGCGGTAGATCGCGCAGTTATTGAACTTCGCCGTATTACTCAAGACTCTGTTACTGAAAAACTTCCACTCGTTGGAGCAGATGGATACTTTGCTTTGGAACAACAAAAAGAGCGCATCGCCCAGGAATCGGGTCTAGCTGTCGAGACTGTTACCCACCTTCTCAATCGCTATGGCTCGCTGATTAGCGAAATTCTTGAGCTCATTGCGCAAGAGCCAAAGCTTGCCAAGAAGTTAGATGCAGATCTTCCATACATCAAAGCCGAGATTGTTTACGCAGCAACTCATGAAGGTGCGCGCACCGTTGATGATGTTATTTCTCGCCGTACACGATTGGCTTTTGAAGCAGAAGGTCATGGCGTACATCTTGCAGATGAGGTCGGCGCACTTATTGCACCCGTTCTTGGATGGAGTGCGAAAGAGCGTAAAGAATCAATCGCAGCGTATGAAGAGCTTGTAGATCGAGAACTAGCAGCGTTAGATGAGCTACTTGAGGCTAATTCTTAATCTGTCCTCTGCACCCATCGGTTGTTGGCTTCTTAGTCGCAGTAGGTAATGGTGTTGGCTTCGGAGTTGGTGTTGGTCCCTGAAGCACTTCAAAGGTAACTGGAAAAGTAGATTCTGCATGGGTTCCCGAAATATCTTGGAATAAAACCTTACCGATATAACTTCCAGCAGGAACTCCCTTAAGAGCCAAGGTCCAAACACCGCTTGTTTCGCGCAAAATTGTTTGAGTTGGTTTTGAAGATGGCTGTGTGGTCTTATCAAAAACCAGCTTTACATTTCCAGTTACAACAGGTGATCCGCTTGGGCGTACGACATTGACCTTAAAGGTAACTAATTTGTTGGTAGTAGTTGCCGATTGATTCACAACAGTTAATACCGTTGGCTCTTGTTGTGGCATTAAATCAACTAGAGAAGGTGTCCAGCTTCCCTTTGCTAATTCTAGGAAAGATGTAGGAGTTCCTCTGAATACATTGAGATCTAAGCGATTGCCAGGTACACCGTACTTAGGAGCGATACCGCACGATGAGTATTGCCACACCGTCCACTGTGAATCACAGTTAGCACCAGTCCATGAATGAACATAGCACCCACCATTTTTCAATCCTGGTTGGTTAATGGGATTTGCCGGGTCAATCGCATATTGAGCAAGCCACAGTGGATATTGGGCTAACTCGGGAGTTCGAGTCATCGAGCTCTCAAGAAAGTTGGCATATGAATAAAGGATCGGAGTGCGACCCGTTTTTTCCTTGAGCGAAGCCAAGAAAGTTGTTGCCCATAAAGTTACTGCGCTACGTGTTGCATATTTTTGGCATGCACCCGAAGATGAGTACCGAACACACTTATTTTCAAGATCTAATGCATAGGGTAAATCACGTTCCGAATACCCACCCATGGAAGCCAATCGCCACACCACTTTTTGCGCTTGTGCCAGAGCATCCTTCTTAACATCTTCAGGATCAGTTACATCTGGCAATACCGCATAGTGATAAAAACCTGTATAGATTCCTGCAGCTTGCGCAGCATGATGATCCATCGCTGCATACTTAACCGCCAGCAGATCGGCAGATTCACGGGTATCTGATGCTTTGATAAAAACAAAGCGCATTCCCGCTTCATACATTTTTACAAAATCAATGGGCTTGTCATTGGGATGTTGCCATCTACTGACATCTGCGCCATGAATTCGACCACCTGGTCCCAGCAAATCAATAAATTGAGCAGGGTCTGCATTTGAAATTTCGGGTTGCTGCTTAACGGTGATTGCCCGAATAGGGGAGTACAAACTCTTTCCAGCAATTACTGAAACTGCGCGATAGCGAACCTGTGCATCAAGTGCCGTTGCAAGTGCGGTGACTTTCCAGGTTCCAACCTTGGTTACCTTTGTTGTAAACCGGGTTGTCGTCCACTTGCCACCCATATCAACTTGAATCTTTACCGTTGTGCCTGATTTGTTGGGCTTTAAATTTCCATACATCGTTAGTAGAGATTCAGATGCGCTGGGGGTTTGTCGGATCTGCATACTCAAGGTCGACGAGACAGCTAGTGATTGCGGTGCACCTGCAACGCCAAGCACCAGCGCTATCGTCAGTAGAAATACCTTAATTTTCATTGTTCCCGGATCTCCACCTTTAAACCAAGGACTTGATCGACAGAAGCGATTAACGCTGCCTTGAGATTGGGACGTGTCTCGGAGTACTCATGAGATGTTGCAAATTTACGACTGTCGGAAAAATCTAGGGTTATGACCCCATCCTGGAATGAGATTAATCGCGCATCAAAGTATGCGATCCATGCAACGCGATTGTGAGATTCGAGGTTATCTAGAACATCGTTCCAGCGGCTGCGAATTTGCTCTATCTCCATAGGGCTGAACTTTACCTTTCAACCCCATTACATGCTTTTCTTAGTGTGTCGGCGCGCCAATCCACTTGAGATACTCATTGATTAATTGCACCCTCATGTTTTTTCTGTGATCTGGCTGAATATTCAAAGTAATAGCAATCCGAGAAAGGATCTGCTCAATCGCCTTTTCGCTCACAAATCGTAAACGTCCGATTTCGGCGTTGGTTAATCCATTAGCAACATGGCGAAGGGTTTCAATCTGAAGATCTGAAAGCTTTGACATCAGTGATCGAGACTCCTTGTCATGCAAAGTAACACCGCCATTGACCCATGAAACAGGAGTATCTGGCTCAAATGACCGTGAAGTTGAAATGGCATCACACAAAGCATTGACCGTATTTATTGTGCTTTTCAAAACTAACAATGAACCACTAGGTAAATGCGATACATCTTCTCCAAATAATCTGACATCTGCACAAGCCACCAAGATCACCACACCAATGGTTGGTGCCTCTTTTCGAATCGCAATGGCGATATCAATAGAGCTTTCGTTGGTTTTATGCATATCTATGAGTAAAACATTAGGTTGCATACTTCTAAATAGATTGATCGCTGCACTCTTTTTTCGTGCCTCGCCAACAACATCAACGCTGTACAGCTTTAACGCCGCCCCGACACTAGATAACTCAAAGGGATCATCAATGATCACCAAAACACGATCACTCATACCTCTAAAGTTACGCTGAGTAATCTTGATAGTGAAGCATGGAGTACTAACTATGAGAGTTAGCGCCAGGTAGGGCTTCCCCTACATCATTACCGCTTAAGAAGTTTGGCTACCGTTTCAGGAATCGCCTCAATGATTGCTTCAGCATTTATTGGACCGCCACTGGATGCTTTTTCTGCTGCTTGATTGTGAATGAAGGCCGCTGATGCAGCAACGTATGCAAGATGGTTGTAATCATTGAGAATCTCGATTGCATTAGTTGCAACCAACGCTCCCATGATTCCCGCCAAAACATCACCGCTACCCGCAGTTGCAAGCCATGGTGTTGCCACAGGCAACTGAATTAAAAGCTCGTCATTGGCAACATATGTAGTTGCACCCTTGAGTAAAACTGTTACTCCCAAAGTATCGGCTGCATTCTGCACCCATTTCTTAGGATCTCCTTCAATTGCTTCTGCCGTTACCTGTATACCACGTGCTGAAAGCAATCTCGCAAGTTCGCCGCTATGAGGAGTAATTACCGTTGGCTGTTCCAATGATCCAGCTAATGACAATGCTCCAGCATCCAAAATTGTCGGAACAGATTGCAAACGAATTAATTTGAACCAGCGATGACGCAACCAGGTTGTGAAATCTGAGTACTTCTTGGCATCAATTCCGCTTCCTACCAACCAAGCTGCAACCTTTCCTGGTTGAACAACTGCAGATGGAGTTGTATGCAAAACAAGATGGGCTAAACCTGATGAACTATGAAAACGCACCATGCCAACACCGGTTGCAGATGCTGCAGCTGTTGTTAAGACGGCAGCTCCTGGAAACTGCGCAGAACCTGTGATCAGACCTAACACTCCGCGACTGTATTTATGGTCTAAATCTGATGGGGTGATAATGCACTTCGCGGCATCTCTTGCGCTCCACTTTTTCACTGTTCTAGTCATGATCAAAGCCTATCTCTCATAATTTGCGGGCAAACACAACGCAACCCATACTTAGGCCACTTCACTGTATTCATAGGAGGAAATCATGGATGGAAAGTGCCCAGTTGCACATGGTGCAATCACTCACGGAGCTGAGACAAACACATACTTGTATCCAAACGCTCTGAATCTCGACATCTTGCACCAACATGATCGCAAGACAAATCCTCTTGGTGAAGATTTTAATTATCGCGAAGAAGTCAAGACACTTGATGTTGCCTCATTGAAAAATGATTTGCACCAATTCATGACACAGACACAAGAGTGGTGGCCAGCAGATTGGGGTCATTACGGTGGATTAATGATTCGTATGGCCTGGCACTCAGCAGGTACATATCGTGTAGCCGATGGACGCGGTGGAGCGGGTACCGGAAGTTTTAGATTCGCACCTCTTAACTCATGGCCAGATAACGGCAACCTTGATAAGGCCCGTCGTTTGCTGTGGCCGATTAAGCAGAAGTACGGAAACAAATTAAGTTGGGCCGACCTATTTATCTTGGCGGGAACTATCGCCTACGAAAGCATGGGGCTAAAGACATTTGGCTTTGCATTTGGTCGTGAGGATGTCTGGCATCCAGAAAAGGATATTTACTGGGGCCCTGAAGCAGAGCTCATGATGGCTAGCGATGAACGTTATGCCGATACGACAGATGCTTCAACACTTGAAAACCCATTAGCAGCTGTCCAAATGGGTTTGATTTACGTTAACCCTGAAGGAATCAATGGTGTTTCAAATCCTTTACTAACAGCACAACATATTCGTGAAACCTTTGCACGTATGGCGATGAACGATGAAGAGACTGTTGCATTAACCGCTGGTGGCCACACCGTTGGTAAGGCGCATGGAAATGGTGATGCATCACTTCTTGGCGCAGCACCGGAGGGTGCGGATATCTTCGAACAAGGCTTAGGTTGGAACAACCACACCAAGCGCGGCGTTGGTCGCAACACCGTTACAAGTGGAATTGAAGGCGCGTGGACTACAGAGCCAACAAAGTGGGATGCCGGATACTTTGAAATGTTATTTAAACACGAATGGGCACTTGTTAAGTCACCAGCAGGAGCGCATCAGTGGGAGCCAACAAATATTCAAGAGGCAGATAAGCCTGTAGATGTTGAAGATTCATCAATTCGCTACAACCCAATGATGACCGATGCAGATATGGCGATGATCAAGGATCCGATCTACCTTGAAATTTCAAAGAAGTACCATGAAAATCCAGCACTTCTTGATGACGCTTTTGCTCGCGCTTGGTTCAAGTTAACCCACCGCGACATGGGTCCAAAGGTTCGTTACATCGGACCAGATGTGCCACAAGAAGATTTGATTTGGCAGGATCCAATTCCGGCAGGCACAACCTCTTACGATGTTGCAGCTGTTAAGGCAAAGATTGAAGCAACTGGTCTATCTGTATCAGAGCTAGTTGCAACCGCTTGGGATAGTGCTCGTACATTCCGCGGTTCTGATCTTCGCGGAGGAGCAAATGGAGCTCGTATTCGACTAGAACCTGCCCGCAATTGGGAGGGTAATGAACCTGCGCGTTTGAACAAGGTTCTGGCAGTACTTGAACCAATTGCAAAGGAATCTGGCGCAAGCATCGCAGATGTCATCGTATTGGCTGGAAATATTGGAGTGGAAAAAGCTGCAGCTGCAGCTGGAGTAAAGATCGCTGTTCCATTTGCACCAGGTCGCGGCGATGCAACTCAAGAGCAGACCGATGTAAACAGCTACAAGGTGTTGGAACCAATTCACGATGGATTCCGTAACTGGGTGAAGAAAGTTTACGCAGTTTCTCCAGAAGAGTTACTGCTCGATCGCGCGCAGTTGATGGGCCTAACCGCACCTGAAATGACGGTACTAATGGGCGGAATGCGCGTGCTTGGAACAAACCATGCAGGAACGTCACACGGTGTATTTACAAAGAAAGTTGGCGCACTTACAACTGATTTCTTTGTGAACCTAACCGATATGAAGTATGTATGGGAGCCAGCAGGGGAGAACCTCTACAACATCCGTGATCGCAAGACCGGATCTGTTGATTGGACCGCTACACGTGTAGATCTAGTCTTTGGTTCTAACTCAATTCTTCGCTCATACTCAGAGGTCTATGCCCAAAACGATAACAAAGAGAAATTTGTTAAAGATTTTGTTGCCGCATGGACCAAGGTAATGAACGCAGATCGCTTCGATCTACAGTAATTTTCTTAAATGAAGTGGGGCGGGTCGGGCTCGAACCGACGACGACGGAATTATGAGTTCCGGGCTCTAACCAACTGAGCTACCGCCCCTAACGAGTGTGAACTTTACCTTGATTTTTTCTCGCGTTGGAATCCTCTGCGACCCCAGAACTCCCACAGCCCCATAACGGAGAGAACAAGCGCAAAACCAAAGAGCAGATCCTCTATAGGCGCTGCTGCAATTCGGTATCCAGTAATTGAATCTGGGTTATACATAACAATCGCTTTTCCATCACCGCGTAGATGAGTAAGCCACCAGTTGGTTAATAACTGGAAGGGAAGAATGATCATGTAGGAAAGCCAAAAGGCTAGGCGCGTAAGCAAAGAGTTCTTGAAAAGAAAGAGATCAACAACAACAGCGACAAATACCGCCGCTACCGCGATATCGCTATAACTCATTTCTCCTCATCCTTTCCGAACTCTTTTTCGCGCAGATGAGGTTTAACTGTTGTAACTCCTTCAATGGTCAAGATCGCTGCCATTGGCACAATGATGAAAAAGAGAAACTCTTCGAGTGGAATATCAAAAGGTCCATAAATACCGAGCATGCGATCGCGATTAAAGAACCAATGACCTTGGGCGATTGCATAGGCATCCCAAATTAAGAAGAGAGTGCTGATCGGAAGAATGCTCAAGAGTGCGCGCTTCCAACGACGAAGGACGCTGGTCTTCAAAACGATCTCTAACCAAAAAGAGCCACAAACGGTGAAGGCGAGCATCGCCATATAACCGAATTTTTCCACGTCAGATCTTCTCACATCCACCTTTGATAGGGTTATCAAAAAGGGGGCAGACATGCAGGAAAACGTGGTTGCGCTCTTTAAACAGGTACGGCTCTTTTCATCGGTGGCTGCAGCGATCGGAATCCTGCTTTCCTTAATTTTCTCTGGGTTACTTCAAACAAGCTCTATGGGGTGGCAGGTTGTTGTCGCAGTTATTGCTTTAGCAATAGGTATCCCACATGGGGCTTTAGATCACTTAGTAACTCTTCCAAAATCGCAGCCAACAAAGATGGCGATCTTTATTGTTATTTATGTTGCCGTCGCAGTTATAGCTGTTGTCGGAATTCTGAAGTTCAACACTATTGGATTTATTCTTGTGTTGTTTATGAGCGCAATCCACTTTGGAATTGGTGATGCCGCCTTTATTAGCGAGATAGATAAGCGCACCCATCCTGAGAGAAAATTAAATCGCTGGTTCTATATTCCATCGGCGGGATTTACTCCTGTGTTTATACCTTTAGTGAACTCTGCAAGCACCGAAGCGCTGGCATCTGTGAACCCTGCCTTGATCAATTGGCACCAGGGGTTTGATTCTGAAATCTTGATTCTTGTCTCTGCCTTTGCCGTACTTTCCATTGCTGTGATGTTTGTGGGAAAGAGAAAACGAGAAGGCGTGGATCTATCTTTGCTTCTACTGTTGGCCCATCTTGCACCTCCACTAATTGCTTTTGCGGTCTACTTTGGATGTTGGCATGCAATGCGGCACACAGCTCGCTTGACCCTTTCACTGCCAAAATGTCTTGAGAGTTTGAATCTAGGCTTGAATGGAAAAGCCTTTTCCAGCGCCGTTATTCCAGGATTACCTGCTCTGGTTGGAACCTTTGTAGTTGCAGCAGCCTTAGCGTTAAGTGGACAGAGTTTTTCCGATGAGTTTTTCTGGATGGCGTTAGTAGTTGTGTGGGCGCTCACTGTGCCTCACATGGTAGTTACCGCTAAATTGGATCGTGCAGCACTAGCCTGAGCACATGAAGTTAAAAACAAGTGTGATTGCTGCCTTTATTGTGGCAACGACATTGACTCCAGCACAGGCCGCTCCGGTCTATTTATTTCCAATTGCAGATTGCGAAGCCAACTATGCACGCGCACACCATGATTATGCTGCGACAGATATTTTGACAAAAGCAGGGTGCAAGTTTGTTGCGCCAATAGATGGTGTTGTAGATGAGGTTAATCGAACAGATCTTTGGAAGGGTAAGACAAATCTAGGTATCGATCGCGGTGGTTTGTATGTATCGATTATCGGCGTTGATGGAGTTCGCTATTACGGTTCACATCTGCGTTCAATTCCAGCAAGCATTCAACCAGGAGTATCTGTAAAGGCAGGTCGCCTGTTAGGTGCAGTCGGTTCAACCGGAAGTGCTCGTGGCACCGCACCGCATCTTCACTTTGGAATTTCCTGGCCAACAGCTGCAAATATTTGGTGGGTTCGTCGCGGTGAAGTATTGCCGTGGAAGTATCTAGATGCATGGAAAGCTGGAAAGGATTTATCTCCAGTTAAAGAAGTTAATGCTCGCAAATTAAAGGTGGGAGAGCTTCCACCAGAACCAAAGAAGTAAATAAAAAAACCCCGCCAGTTACCCGGCGGGGTTTTTTAATAGTTAGTGTTGATTAGGCAGGGTTTACTGCATCAGCCTGAGGACCCTTTGGACCCTGTACGACCTCAAATGAAACTGCCTGACCCTCTTCAAGGGACTTGTAACCGTTTCCTTGAATAGCTGAGTAGTGAACGAATACATCTTGTCCGCCACCATCAACTGCAATGAAACCGAAACCCTTTTCAGAGTTGAACCACTTAACTGTGCCTGTTGCCATGTATTTATTTTCCTTCGATATGTGGGTGATCCGAGAAATCCTCGGTTCACGGTCTTCCTCTTGCTCCAGCGATACCGATTATGCAAAACATGAAACGGGTACTGATTAAGCGTCCGACTGAGCCCAACTGTACCGCCTACCGCTCCGTATGCCTAAAGGGGGAGTAGACAGTTTCAGGCTCATTGGTGTCTAATTGAGGTGTTCGCTTAGCAAGTTTGAGCCGAAAATGCTGCTGGGGAAGGTCGCATTTGGGCAACCTTGCAAGGAGAACCATGGAACGTTTAACCACGCCTTCAAACCGTCAGCAGGTTCGGGGCTTCTTAACTATTCACTCAACGCCATCTGCTTTGCGCCACCATATTGATTGGGCGGTTCAAGCTGTTCTTGGAACTTGGGTAAAACCTTCGTGGAGTCCACAACCTTTAATTCCTGGCTCTTATCGCACACAAATTGAGTTTCGTGATCGTGCAGGAGCGGCTGCCGAACTTGCAAGCTCACTTCGTAGTTGGCACTACCTAAACTTTGAGGTTATTGAAAACAGCGACAATGGTGGCGAATTATTTAGATGCACTCCAGAGTTAGGGATACATCGCGCAATCGTTGATCAGACAGGTGCGGTCATTCTTACTGAAAATCAACTGAGCGCGGTATTAAAAAACGCCTTTGATGAAGAAAGTATTCGCGAAGCAATTTCTTCACTTCTGGGAAACCCATGGGAGTTAGAGCTCGATCGCTTCAGGAGTGTTGACCTTCAAGAAATTGCACAGCTGCGCGCGATTTAGTGAGTAAGATATAAATATGACTCAACTTAATGAAAGCCCAATTATCACCGTAGAACGTCGCAAAGCTGTAACAATTATTATTGCAGCTGTCATCATGTCACTAGCTATTGGTGGCGGATTGATGAAGGTCGGTTCAGGATTTGCTTCGCGAAGCAGCGATGGAATCACTGTAACCGGTTCTGCAAAAACTACAGCGACAGCAGATAACGCGGTCTGGGTTCTCAACGTCAGTCTTTCATCGCCAACAGTTGCAACCGCTGTTAAAAAGGTAGATGCAGATGTTGCAGCGCTATCTCAGTACTTAACTGAAGGTGGAATTGCTGCAGAGGGATTAACACTTGGTGCGGTGGCAACCTTTGCAAATGAGGAGTACATCAACGGCAATGCAACAGGAAGAATTCTTTCCTACCGAGCAACTCGTGAAGTAACTGTTCGTTCAAAGGATGTGCAGCTTGTATCAAAGCTGAGCCAAGGAATCGGTACATTGCTTGCAACAGGAATTAATGCCAACAACTACGGACCTCAGTACTACATCTCAAACCTTCCAGAGCTTCGCCCGCAGTTAATGGCAGAGGCGATGAAGGATGCAAAGGTTCGCGCAGAAGCACTTACAAAGGCTGTTGGCGGAAATATTGGATCACTTGTCAATGTAAAGGCTGGCCCAATTCAGATCACGACACCTGATTCAACAATGACAGCTGATTACGGTGCCTATGACACATCAACTATTGAAAAGACAGTAACAGCTACCGTTTCGGTAACTTTCAAAAGCTAAAGAGGGATGTTGCCGTGTGATCCACGGCGATGAGGTGCGTTAGCAATCGACTTTGCTAGCGCACTTCGTGTTTGTGCAGGTGTAATCATTTCATCGACCGCACCGATTTCAATTGCCTTTGCAACTCCACCCGAAACCTTTTCATGCTCTGCCGCTAATTCAAGCTCCATAGCTTCACGTTGCTCAACAGGAATATCAGCCAAAATTCGACGGTGTAGCACTCTTACCGCAGCAACTGCGCCCATTACTGAAACTTCAGCATCAGGCCAAGCAAAGACTCGTGTGGCACCTAATGATTTCGAGTTCATCGCAACGTAGGCACCGCCATAGGCACGACGTGTAATCAGTGTTACTCGTGGGACAACTGCTTCGCCAAAGGCGTGCAACAACTTTGCACCGCGGCGAACAGCACCTTCCCATTCTTGTCCTGCACCTGGCAAGAAGCCCTGCACATCTGCAATAACAATGAGCGGAATTCCAAAGGCATCACAGGTGCGAACAAAGCGAGCAGCTTTTTCTCCAGCTGCTGCATCGAGAACACCAGCTAAATGCGCTGGGTTGTTTGCAAGCACTCCAACGGTTGCACCACCTAAGCGACCAACGATCGTGGTCATATTAGGAGCCCACATTGAAAGAAGTTCAATGTGTTCTGCATCCTTATCTAAAATTGCATCAACAAGGGGATGCACCTCGTATGTGCGCACCTTTGATGGTGGAACAAACTGCGCAAGATCTACATCATCAACATCTGGATTCATGAAGCCTTGGTTAGCAAAAAGCGCGGTGAGATCTCGAATATCCTCGAAAGCCTCTTCCTCACTTGCGGCGATTACATGTGCCAGACCGCTATTTTTCTTATGCGCCTCAGGCCCGCCAAGTAATGCCATATCAATATCTTCACCAGTAACGCTCTTTACAACATCAGGTCCAGTTACAAATATTCGACCTTCAGGTGCAAGTACAACAACATCGGTTAATGCAGGTCCATATGCACCACCACCTGCTGTTGGGCCTAACACCAATGACAACTGCGGAATACGACCGCTTGCTGAAATCATTGATTGAAAAACTTCACCAAAGGCATCTAGGGATGCAACACCATCAGATAAACGGGCACCACCTGAGTGCCAGATTCCAATAATCGGAAGCTGCGCACCCATTGCTGCCTTGTATGCGGTGACAATTACCTTTGAGCCATCGATGCCTAGTGCACCGCTTTTGATCGTTGCATCAGATGCAAAGATGACAACCTTGCAACTCTTAACGCTGCCGGTCACAGCAAGCATTCCGCATTCAGTACGAGGGACTAAGAACTCAAACTTTCCATCATCAACCAGGCGTTCAATTCGTGCAATTGGATCGCGTGGGTCATGCGAGGTGGGAGACATTTATATGTTCTTAAAGACCAATACAACGTTGTGTCCACCAAAACCAAATGAATCATTAAGCGCTGCGATATCTCCGGCAGGAAGTGCGCGTGGCTTATCCCGTACAACATCTACCGTGACAGCAGGATCGAGATTTTCAATATTAATTGTTGGGGGAGCCATGCGATCCTGCAAGGTCTTAACGATAAATACAGATTCAATCGCGCCCGCTCCACCTAAAAGGTGGCCGGTCATTGATTTTGTCGCAGATACGGCGACGTGATCAGCATCCTTGCCCAAGGCAGCGCGCAAAGCGTTAGCTTCAGCAACATCTCCTGCGGGAGTTGATGTTGCATGGGCATTTAAGTGCACGATATCTGCCGTAGTTAACTCAGCATCTCGTAGCGCAAACTTAACAGCGCGCTGAACTCCAGCTCCAGATGGATCTGGTGCTGCGATGTGATACCCATCAGATGACAAACCTTGTCCCGCGATCTCGCAGTAAATCTTGGCGCCACGTGCCTTTGCATGCTCATATTCTTCTAAAACTAAGATTCCGCCGCCTTCACCCAAAACAAATCCATCACGATCGAGATCATAAGGACGAGATGCGCGTGCTGGCTCATCATTGCGGGTAGAAAGTGCCTTCATCGCAGCAAAAGCTGCCATTGGAAGTGCGTGACATGCAGCTTCAACGCCACCGCTAACAACAATATCTGCGCGGTTATTGCGAATCATGTCGAATGCATAACCAATTGCTTCTGCACCAGATGCACATGCGCTCACCGGTGTGTGAACTCCTGCTTGCGCCTGAAGTTCTAGACCGATATTTGCTGCAGGGCCATTAGGCATCAACATCGGAACTGTATGAGGACTTACTAAACGAGAGCCCTTGCTGTTCAAAATGTCATACTGCTCAAGAAGTGTTGTAACTCCACCAATGCCTGATGCAACGACAACTCCAAGGCGTTCTTTATCAACCTCAGGTGAGCCGGCATCTTTCCATGCTTCGCGAGATGCGATTAATCCAAACTGTTCCGAGCGATCAAGGCGACGTAGCTCTACTCGCTCCATCTGCTCGCTTGGTTCAACTGCGACCCTCGCTGCGAAGGTCACTGGAATTGTCTGTGCCCAATCCTCAGTCAGAGAACGCACTCCACTTGTGCCTGCCAAAAGGCCTGCCCATGTAGATGAGACATCTCCACCCAAAGGAGTGGTTGCACCGAGTCCAGTGACTACAACGCGACGACGGGTCATTTACTTAGAAACTTACTTTGATGCGTTGACGATGAAATTAACTGCATCTCCGACTGTTACTAGATCTGTAACGCTGTCATCAGGAATCTTTACTCCGAAGCGCTCTTCAGCAGCGACAACAACCTCAACCATGCTGAGTGAATCAACATCTAGATCATCTGTGAAGTTCTTATCCATTTCAACTGTTGCAGCAGGAATACCAGCTACTTCTTCAACAATTTCCTTTAATCCTGCAAGTACATCTGCTTGTGCAAGTGCCATGGTGATTTCATCCTCTTCTATCTCGATCGGGCTGTGCAAGGTGTTTATTGTGTATCAACTTCTGGCTTACTTACGAGTATTGCACGCCGTAAGTGGCATAAATCTCAAGGCTCACGCGTACATTATGGTCGAGGTGGTAGCTCTACTACTTGAGCGGCGTACACAAGTCCTGCACCGTAACCAATCAGCAAAGCTAATTTTCCATGCAATTCTGGATGCTCTTCTAAAATTCGATCCATCGCAAGGGGAATCGACGCTGCTGAAGTATTTCCATTTGTTCTAATGTCATCGGCGATTAACACGGAATCAGGAATTTTCATCTCCTTCGCCATAGTTTCGATAATACGGATATTTGCTTGATGTGGAATGAAAGCACCAAGTTCATCGACGGTAATTCCCGCCGCTTCGAGTGCTTTGATTCCAGCTTTGCTCATTTGGTACACAGCCCATCGAAACACTGTTTGACCTTGCTGTGAAATATTTGGCCATCCTAAATCTGCAACACCTTTAGTGGGATTCTTCTTGTAATCCAAAAATGATGGCGTCAAAGTGATGGCATCACGAGAATCAGCATCTGATCCCCAAATAGTTTGAGCAATTCGCGGTTGATCGCTTTGGCCAATAACGACCGCGCCTGCACCATCTGCAAAAATAAAAGCTGTCGCTCGGTCATCAGGATCGGTGTAGTCAGATAACTTTTCAACACCGATTACTAATACATTTTTTGATGTACCAGATCGAACTAAATCGCTACCCATGCCTACGCCGTAACAAAAACCGGCACATGCTGCGCTGATATCAAATGCTGCAGCCTTTGGATTTCCTAACTCATTGATTAACTCTGTGGCAGCACTGGGTGCCTGAAATGGGTATGAAATAGTAGAAAGAATCACTGTATCGATATCGGCAATTGTTAACTTTGCGCGCTTGAGCGCTATCTCGCAGGCGGCCTTAGCCATTGAAATAACAGTTTCATCATCTCCGGCAAAGCGACGAGTTTCAATTCCGGTGCGCTGCTGTATCCACTCATCAGTTGAATCAATGCGATCCACAATTTCAGAGTTGGGTACTAATCGCTTGGGACGGTATGAACCGACCGACAGAATGCGACTGTTACCTACTGGTGCAACTTTGATACTCATAAGTGCCTCTCTGCAAACTCTCGCGCCGCCGGTAAATCATCTGCACTCTTTAATGCAAAGGTTTCTATCTCACTTGCAGCGCGCTTGAGTAAGCCAACCAGAGTTCCGGCGGGTGGAAGCTCAATGACACCCGTAACGCCAAGTGATTTCATTGTCTCCATGCATAGATCCCAACGCACAGGGTTTGCAATTTGATTAACGATGCGTGATAAGACTTCAGCGCCATCTGAAACAACTTCGCCATCCTTATTTGAAATCACATTAATCTGAACTGGGTGAGTTGCAATCTTTGCCGCTTGTGCGCGCAATGGTTCAACAGCAGGTTGCATATAAGAGGTGTGAAATGCACCAGCAACAGCAAGTGCACGAACTCGCGCAGAGGCTGGTGGATTTTCAGATAGTTGAGCAAGTGCGCTTAAATCTCCGGCGGCAACGATCTGTCCAGCACCATTGTCATTTGCAGCGACAAGGTTCAACGCAGCGATCGCAGCTAAAACTTCATTACGATCTCCGCCAAGAACAGCTGACATTCCAGCAGGTGATGCGGCAGCGGCCTTGGCCATCTCTACGCCACGTGAGCGCACTAAGGAAAGAGCATCACTGCTACTGATTGCTCCTGAAAGCGCTGCAGCTGCTAACTCGCCAACGGAGTGTCCCGAAGTTACGGCAAAGTTTGTGAGACCAAGTGCATGTGCACCTAATAGAGAGGTTGCAACAATCAAAGGTTGAGCGTTTGCGGTGTCCTTGATTTCATCGGCATCGGCTGTGGTTCCTAAATGCAACAG
>JAPOJK010000039.1 GCA_029978465.1 Actinomycetota bacterium | reverse complement strand
AGATTTCCCCGAACTCAAATTTTCACCCTTTAGATCACGCACCGCTAAAGCGCTTTCCGAGGTTGAAACCGATGATTTAGATATGTTTTTCGCCGCTATTCGCCAAGGTGAAATCCTGCTTCACCACCCATATGAGTCATTTACATCTTCAGTCGTTCACTTTTTACAAAATGCGGCCCAAGACCCGCAGGTGTTAGCAATCAAACAAACCTTGTATCGGACATCTGGTGACTCGCCAATTATTGAAGCGCTCATTGAAGCGGCTGAAGCCGGCAAACAAGTAGTTGCTGTCGTTGAAATTCGCGCACGATTTGATGAGCAAGCAAATGTGCGATGGGCACGAAAACTAGAAGCTGCGGGTGTGCACGTTGTCTACGGTCTGATGGGGTTAAAAACACACGCAAAGCTTTCCTTGGTTGTTCGTGATGAACCACAAGGTATTCGTCGTTACTGTCATATCGGAACCGGTAATTACAATCCAAAGACTGCACGTATTTACGAGGATCTAGGAATTCTCAGTGCAGATGTTGAGCTAACCGAGGATCTGACTCGACTCTTTAATCAACTTTCTGGATTTGCACCGCAATCAACTTATTCACGTTTATTGGTAGCACCGCGTACATTGCGCTCTGGTTTGATCGAAAAAATTGATCGTGAAATTGAGCATGCAAGGAATGGTCGACCATCCGGTATTCAATTTAAATTAAATTCAATTTTGGATGAAGGCTTTGTTGCCAAACTTTACGAGGCTTCGCAAGCAGGTGTAAAGATTGAACTATTGATTCGTGGTATCTGTGCCGTTCAACCTGGCATCAAGGGTGTTTCAGAAAACATCACCGTTAAGTCTGTGTTGGGCCGCTTCTTAGAGCATTCACGCATTTATCACTTCGTTAATGGTGGCGAGGATGAGTATTGGATTGGCAGCGCAGATCTGATGGGACGAAATCTAGATCGACGGGTAGAAAGCCTTGTCATGATTTCTAGAAAAGAGCATGTCACCCGCTTGCAAGGCCTATTAGACCTTGGTTTATCAGCTGAAACTTCATCATGGGAGCTTCAAGAAACAACCTGGAATCGAAGCAAGAAAAAGGGTTTAAACAACGCGCACACTGTTCTCATCGACCACTATTCAAAGGATCGGTAAATGGATGTAATTCAAGCTGCAGGTGCTGTGATTTGGCGTCGCCTTAGCGATGATTTAATCCAAGTAGCTCTGATCCATCGCCCACGTTATCAGGATTGGTCATTTCCAAAAGGCAAGGTTGAACAAGGAGAATCTGAGATCGCCTGCGCTTTTAGGGAAGTTGAAGAAGAAACCGGTTACCAAACCATTTTCGGCCCCGAATTGTGCAAGGTTGAATATCTCGTTGGAGACGCAACCAAGACTGTTCGTTATTGGTCGGCACAGATTGTGGGCGAATCAAAAGGGGCTCATGACATTACCGAAGTTGATCAAATCATCTGGGTAACTGTCGAAGATGCGTATGCAAAGTTAACTCGTGAGGGTGACAAAGAAGTTCTGAGGAACTTTGAAAAGTTTGGAACAGACACCACACCACTTATTTTGTTGCGCCATGGAAAAGCTATCGCTCGCGAAGAATGGGAAGGCGATGACGGGGATCGTCCATTAGCACTTTTGGGACAACAGCAAGCAAAGAGAATGCTTGCAACGTACCTACCCTTTGGAATAACTGAAATTCATACATCCGATGCGGTTCGTTGTTACGAGACCGTTGCGCCTATGGCCCGTTCTTTGCAGTTAGACACTATTTATTGGAGCGAGTTAAGCGAGTATGCATTTGAAAAGGATAAGAAGGCAGCTGTTCGCGTAGTTCAAGAGATCATCGAAAGCGAAGCGCGAGCAATTGTTTGTGGCCACAATCCGGTACTTCCAGGAATGGTTGCAAAATTTATTGGTAAGAAGAGTTTTAAAGAGTTAGACCACGGGTTAATGCCTGGTGAATCTTGGATTTTGCACCACCGCGATGGCGAAATTGTTGCTATCGATTGGATGCCAGCCCCCGAGAATTAATCCTGCAGCCAATCTAAACGGCGCAGAACAATGCCTTCACGCAGAGCCCATGGGCAAATTTCAACCTCATCAACATCTAATCGCTCCATGACCGCAAGAGCGACAATTCCACCTGCCACAATCTGTTGTGCACGACTAGCGGAAACCCCTGGAAGTTCAGCACGTGTTTTGTTATTCATCGCGATTAACTTTGGAACCGCTGTCTCTAATGATTTCTTTTCCAAAAACTTTGGGTTGTCTCCATACCAATGCGCACAGATTCTTGCCAATGTTCGAAAAGTCTTGCTAGTTGCAACAAAATGGTTTGCATCATGAGATCGCAAACCTTCAGATATTGAGTTCTTTAGTAAATCTTCTGCATGCTTTTCAAGAGCTCGAATTCCCTTGGATGTGTAAGGGTCAGTACCCAAGAATTCGCGGGTAGAGCGAGCTGCGCCAAGCGGAAGAGATAAAGTCTCTTCAGGCAGTTCATCGATACCGCTGGCGATTTCTAATGAGCCTCCACCAATATCCAACACCAATAACTTTCCAGCAGACCATCCTAACCAGCGTCGAACCGCTAAAAAGGTCATCGATGCTTCATCATTGCCACCTAAGACTTGTAAATCAATTTCAAACATTGTGTTTATTTCAGCGATTATCTGTGAACCATTTTTTGCTTCTCGCAATGCAGAGGTTGCAAAAGCCAAGATCTCATCAGTTTGATTTTCAGCAGCATGTGCAACGGCCTCAGATATTGCAGCATTAAGTAAATCAATTCCAGTCTTAGAAATCTCACCAGCTCCATTGAGATACTCAGTTAAACGAAGTTCAACTTTGTAATTAGTAGCTGGGGTAGGTCGCGCTCCTGGGTGTGCATCCATCACCTGAAGGTGGATGGTGTTTGAGCCCACATCGAGAACGCCTAATCGCATGTGGCCAACCTATCGGTGAGCGAGCCCTATCCCTTGGATTTTAAGATTTGGCTCATGCCTGCCATAATTACGGCTGCTGTATTCGGGGTAACCCGAAGAGCAGGCCTCTCTAGCTCAGTGGTAGAGCAGCGCACTTGTAATGCGCAGGTCGTCAGTTCAATCCTGACGGGGGGCTCCAGATCTTTCGCACGGCAGTACTACCTTTCAACGAGAGGAGTAACGATGCAAAACAACTCTTTTCCTCATGATGCATTCTCTGAAGAACTTTCAGCAAATAGCGAGTACATCAAATCCTTCAAATACTCAGGCTTAACTGGTGTTGCCCAAAAGGGTTTAGCGATCGTTACCTGCATGGACTCACGTATCAATCCCTTGTCGATTATGGGAATGAAATCGGGAGATGCCAAGATTTTGCGTAACGCCGGTGCGCGTGTGACAGAGGATGTGCTCAGAACTCTAGTTCTAGCAACCTATTTACTGGGTGTTAAAAAGATTCTTGTAATGCCACACACCAACTGCCGTATGGCATCTGCCGAAGAAGCAGATATTCATGAGCACATTCAAAAAGAATTCGGTGTTGATACCCGCAGTCTGGAATTTAGAACTGTGAAAGATCAAGAAAAGGCGCTTGCACTAGATGTCAGCAGAATTCGTGCTTATCCATTTTTAAATAAGGATGTTGTTGTGGGTGGCGCAATTTATGATGTTACGACAGGAAAAATTACTCCGATTGAGTGTTAATCGGATTTACTCTGCGGTTTGGGACCATTGTTACTGGATAACTCAAATCCTCTAAGAATTGCATCATCAGCGCAATAAAGAGATCTGGCTTTTCCTTAACTAACGCATGTGAAGTTCCAGGAAGAACCGCTAACTGACCCAATGCTAAGGCTTCATAAAGCTCTTGAGTGTGCTTCAAAGTAACCATGTCATCATCACCTGAAACAACTAGTACTGGGCACTGTATTTGCGCCAACTGCTGCTTAGAAATATCAGGCTCTGTGTCCCAAATTTTAAACATTCGGGTGACCTTTTCCAGCAAGGTATGTGGTGCATCAGGTGAGATCAAGGTGTACTCAGCTAAATCATCCTCTGAAACAGATGGCTCGCCCATCTCGTAATCAACACCTGAGTAATGAAAGTTTCCGCCGATAGAGATGACTGATTTAACTAGATCTGGACGCTGTATTGCAACCATCAAAGCGATAATTGCACCATCTGAGTAACCGATTAAATGTGCGGGCTCTTTAACAATTGTTTCTAAATATGCAATCGCTTCTCGGGTTTGAAATTCAAAGTGCAAACTTCCGGGACGGTCAGCGGTAAAACCATGCGCAGTGCGGTCGTAAGCAAAGACATGAAAATCATCTTCAAGTGCAGGAACTAACAAGTAATCCCAACTCGAAGTTTTACTCAAACCTCCATGGAGTAAAACAACAGCTTCGCCATCATTTTCCCACTCGTAGCAGTACAGCTCGTGGCCATCTACCTTTACATACTCTGGCATTACAAAGAGTCCATGATGTGACGATTACCGCGATCAAAGGTGAGGTAGTTCCAAGTCCAGTCAGCCATGGTGCCAATCTTGTTGCGGCCACCCAATAAATAGAACAAGTGCAACCACAACCATGCATACCAAGCAGGAATTCCAACTAAACGCAGTTTCTTAACTTCAACAATTGCTTTGTGACGACCAATGGTTGCCATAGAACCTTTGTCGATGTACTTAAAAGGCTTTAACTCTTGTCCTGCAACCAAACGCTTAATTTGCTTTGCAACGTGGCGGGCTTGTTGCATCGCAACAGGTGCAACCATCGGCAACATTCGACCATTTTCTCCAACCAGGCCAGCGATATCTCCGATAGCAAAGATGTGTGGGTAGTGCTTAACCTGCAATGTTTTATCAACATCGATACGGGTGTTTACAAGTGGCAGATTCAAAAGTGCTCCTGCTGGTTCACCTTGAACGCCAGCTGCCCAAATTGTTACCTCTGATGGAAGGCTGGTTCCATCCTTCATTTCAATCTTGCGCGGCTTGATCTCCTTCACCGCGGTGTTGAGATGAACTGTTACGCCAAGTTTTTCTAGATCCTTCTTCCCATGCGCAGAGAGCTTCTCTGAAAACATCGGCAGAATTCGCGGACCGGCTTCGATTAAATTAATTTTGATGTGTGCAGCCGCATGTGCTTGATCATGCTTCAAAGGACCGCGGACTAGCTCAGCAAAGGCTCCTGCCATTTCGACTCCGGTAGGACCACCACCAACAACAGAGATTGAAAAGATAGTGTCATCTTCAAAACGACATAAATCCTCAAAGCGACGCAAAACTTCGGCACGGATTGTCAGCGCCTCATTAACGCTCTTCATGCCCAATGCATGTTCGGTAACTCCTGGAACACCAAAATCTGCAGTTGCAGAACCCAGAGCTACAACTAAGTAATCAAACTCAAGAACTTCGCTGCTATCTAATTTGATCGTCTTATTTTTGTGATCAACTGAAAGTGGTGAACCCATGCGAAATTGGATTCCGGTTTTACGAAGCGCTCCACGAATTGGGTGAGCTACGTGATCTGCCGCCAGCACTGCTGTTGATACCTGATACAACAACGGCAAAAAGGTTTGAAAGTTATGGCGATCAACCAAGGTCACCTCAGCATCATCGACCATTGCACGCGCTGCGGTAAGGCCACCAAAACCGGCGCCCAGAATTACTACACGCGGCTTCTGAGGTGTCTTTTGCATGGGTTAAGTCTAGGCTTCACAGCATGAACCCGCCTATTGGACACCGTAAGTACCTCGTCACAGGTGCATCGGGTTATGTGGGTGGTCGTTTAGTGCGTGCCCTTGTTGATGACAAGGATGATGTTCGAATCTTGGTACGCGATAAAAACAAGATCATGGGTCAACCATGGGCAACTCAAGTAGAAATTTGTGAAGGCAGCGCTGAAAATTTCGCGGATCTACAACGAGCGCTCGAAGGAGTGCACACAGCTTTTTACCTTTTGCACTCCATTAATTTGGGCCCTCACTTCGATGAGATTGAAAGTGAAATGGCTCGCAACTTCGCAAAGGCTGCCGAACTAGCCGGTGTTTCTCAAATCATCTACTTGGGTGGAATCGCCAATGATGCAAATATCAGTAAGCACCTTGCATCTCGTGCGATGACGGGTCAATCACTTGCGACAACATCGGTGCCGGTTTTAGAACTTCGCGCGGGAATCATTATTGGTTCCGGCTCTGCCAGCTTTGAGATGTTGCGTCATCTAACCCACCGTCTGCCAATTATGACAACACCTAAGTGGGTGATGAATAAAACTCATCCAATTGCGATCCGCGATGTTCTGTATTACCTCAAGGCCACCGCGCGTTTAAATACTCCTGTCAATAAAGTATTTGATATCGGTGGTCCCGAAGTCTTGTCATACGCCGACATGATGCAAAAGTTTGCAAAGTTATCTGGTTTAAAGAAGCGTTGGATTATCCGAGTTACAGTATTAACCCCAGGACTATCTAGTTTATGGATCGGATTAGTTACACCTGTACCAACCGCATTGGCTCGTCCGCTCGTTGGTTCATTGATTAGCGAAGTTGTTGCAGATCCTGCGAAAAGTATTGATGCGCTTATTCCAAAGCCGGCAGAGGGTTTGATTGATGTTGAAAATGCAATCCAGTTGGCACTTTCTAAGATCACTACCCACAACGTTGAAACTCGTTGGTCTGATGCAACGATGCCAACTGCGCCTTGGCAAAAGGCGCAAGGAGACCCTGATTGGGCTGGTGAAATGGTTTTGCGTGATCGACGTGAGCGCATCACCGATGTACCTGCAGAAAAGGTGTGGCGACAGGTAGAGCGAATCGGTGGCGACAATGGCTGGTTTGGTTCAGATTTATTGTGGTGGGCTCGCGGAGTTTTGGATCGCTTCTTAGTTGGTGGAGTTGGTTTACGTCGCGGTCGTCGAGATCCTGATTTCTTACGAGTCGGTGAAAGTCTAGATTTTTGGCGAGTAGAAGAGTTAGAGCCGGGTCGTCGGTTAAAGCTTTATGCCGAAATGGTGTTGCCCGGAAAAGCGTGGCTGGAATTTACCGTGACACGTGAAAATGGAAAGACCAAGATTGTGCAAGAGGCAACCTTTACTCCACGTGGTTTAGGTGGCCAGTTGTATTGGTATGCGGTTTCTCCCTTCCATCTATTTGTATTTCCAACAATGCTTCGAAACATAGTTAAGAAAGCTAAGAAGGATGCATGAGTTCACACCTGAAGTAGAAGCACTTGCTGCTGAAGTCTTGAAGTACAGCTTGGAACGTTTAAAGGATGATCCACCGCTAGATGGTCCACGCTCTGCCGAAGATTTATTCAATGAAGTTGGAAACACCATCACCGCCAAAGGTTTAGGCGGACATGAAGCGCTACAAGTATTTACCAATGTTTTAGCTAAAGCCTGTATCTCAACTGATCACCCACGCAACTTAGCTTTCATTCCATCTGCACCC
>JAPOJK010000038.1 GCA_029978465.1 Actinomycetota bacterium | reverse complement strand
ACCCACCGCGGACATGGACATTGCATTGCAAAGGGTGCTGATTTAACCCGCATGATCGCAGAGTTGCTAGGAAAGAAGATTGGTTACTGCGGTGGTCGCGGTGGTTCGATGCATATTGCGGATGTTGAAACCGGAAACCTTGGTGCCAATGGTGTTGTTGGTGGAGGTTTACCAATTGCAGCAGGAGCTGCCCTTGCCTCAAAGATGATGAAGCGCGGAACCGTTGCTGTTTCCTTCTTTGGTGATGGCGCAATGAATGAAGGTGCTTTCCATGAAGCTGCAAATATGGCAGCGATCTGGAAGTTGCCAATGATTTTATTCTGCGAAAACAATGGCTACGGAATGTCATCATCTACCGCAAAAGCATTTGCAATTGATGATTTAGCAGATCGCGGTAAGGGATATGGAATTCCGGGCGTTAATGTTGATGGCAATGATGTTGTTGCGGTCTATGAAGTTGCACAAGCAGCAGTTGATCGCGCAAAAGCTGGTAATGGTCCAACCTTGATCATCGCGGAAACCTATCGCTGGAAGGGTCACTCTCGTTCAGATAAGAATTTGTACCGCACCAAAGAAGAGATCGAAGAGTGGCGTACTAAGGATCCAATTCCCAAGTTCATCGCACGTGCAATTGAGGCAAAATTATTAACGCAAGAACAATGCGATGCGATCCAAAATGAGGCGGTTGAAGCGATTAAGGCTGCGGTTAATGAGTCTGTAAAGGCTGAAGCTGCTGAGCCATCAGGGCTATTAGACGCTGTTTTTAAGGCGGTGACAGCATGAGCGATCGCATGTTAACCATGGCTGAAGCTGTACGCGAAGCTATGTCTATCGCCTTTGATGAACGTCCAGAGGTTTTCTTGTTGGGTGAGGATGTTGGAATTTACGGCGGCGCCTTTGGTGTCTCTGGCGATATGTACCACCGTTATGGAGCAGAACGAGTTTTAGATACTCCGATTGCAGAGCTGGGAATTGTTGGTGCCGCAGTTGGTGCAGCGCTTTCAGGAATGCGTCCCATTGTTGAGATTCAATTTTCAGATTTCACCGCGCAAGCGATGGATCAGATTGCAAACCAGGCAGCAAAGATTCACTTTATGTTGGGTGGAGCTTTGCATGTACCAATGGTTTTGCGTACGCCACAAGGTTCAGGTACCGGAGCTGCAGCGCAGCATTCGCAAAACCTAGAACCATGGTTTGCATCTGTTCCAGGTTTAAAGGTTGTTGTTCCATCAAACCCTGCAGATGCTAAAGGTTTGTTGCTCGCAGCGATCGATGATCCAAACCCAGTAATTTTCTTGGAGCACAAACTGCTCTACAAAATTCCTGGTCGCGATCCTGTTCCTGAAGGTGCAACACGAATTCCACTGGGTGTTTCCAAGGTTGTCCGTGAAGGTAAGGATTTAACAATTGTTGCAACCGGCATCATGGTGAACAAGTCATACGAGGTTGCAGAGAAGTTAGCAGCTGAAGGTATTTCAATTACCTTGATCGATCCACGCACAATTTCACCACTTGATATGCAACCAGTATTTGAATCAGTTGAAAAAACCGGTCGCTTGTTGGTTGTGCAGGAAGGTCCAGCACACGCAGGCTTTATTAATGAAGTCATTGCCCAAATGGCTGGTTCCTCCTCATTTGGTTCATTAATCGCACCTATTAAGCGCCTAGCGGGCATGAATATTCCGATTCCATATGCACCTCAGCTTGAAAAAGCCGCCGTTCCACAGATCGAAGATATTGAAGCTGCAGCTCGCGAGATTGTTAAGAACTGGCGATGAGTTTCAAATATCCAGTTGTCATGCCGAAGATGAGCATGACCATGGAGACTGGTGAGTTAATCAATTTTCATGTCAAAGTTGGTGACCAGGTAAAAAGTGGCGATGTTTTATTTGAGGTAATGACGGACAAGATCGACATGGAGGTCGAGGCACCAGCAGATGGTGTTATCGAATCCCTAGTTGCGGAACCTGGTGCAGTAGTCGAAATCGGTAAGCCGGTTTTAATCATGCTCACTGAAACCGAGGTAATGGCCTTTGATTTTGGCGATGATGATCAACCCGTTGCAGCGGTTGAAGTTGCACCACCTGCGCCAATTGTTGAGACACCAGTTGTTGCAGCAGCACCAATAATTGTTAACACCAATGTTAAAGCTGTTCCAAAGGCTCGTGTTGAAGCCGCTAACCGCGGGATTGATCTGCGCACCGTGCATCCAACCGGTCCTGATCGCACCATCACGATGCAGGATGTCAATGGCGCACAATTAGATCCAGCAATTGTTAAGCGACAAGAGGCAAACAAAGCTTTGATCGCAAAGGGAATTGAAATGACCCGCGCAATTGCGCAAGCCTCATTTAATCGTCGCGTGACAGCTAACTTTGATCACGCTTCATTTATCGCAGCCTGGGCCAAGGTTTTGCGAGGACGTCCAGATTTAGCAGCCCATGAACATATCGGTGTTGCATTGATTATTGAATCTAAGTACGGAAGTGCATTGCCGGTATTTAGAGATCCAGATCAGGCCAGCCTTAATGATTTACGCACCTTGGTTGCATCCACCACAGATGCCGCCAAGAACGGAAAGGTGCCTGTAGCAATGCTTTCAGGGGCAACTACGACAGTCTTTGATCTGACGACATATTCGATGAGCTCTGCCACCCCGTTGCTATTTCCGAATCAAGTGACATCAGTGACTATTGGATATGACAGCGAATCATCTAAGAATATTTCACTTACTATTGATCTAAACTTCTGTGACTTTTATGATGGTGCACTACTGCTCGATGCCCTCGTCGCTTCTTTGTAGAAGCGCTCAACTAAAGGATTGATAGTGACAACACTAAGTGGCATACCTGCAAGTTCAGGTGCAGCTGTCGGTCCCTTCTTTCTTTTAAATACAAATATTCCGGTTCCAACCGGTCAGCCATCACACCAAAGTTTTGAGGCGGAAGGTCACGCCCTTAACTTGGCGATCAAAAATGTTGGATTAGATCTAGAAGCTCGCGCCGCCAGAACAACTGGCGAGCTACAAGAAATCTTGTTAGCAACTGCAGAGATCGCAACCGACCCAGCGATTGCAGAAGAAGCAGCGGGTTTTATCGCAAGTGGTCACACAGCAAGTTATGCGATGGTGAAAGCAACTGAAGTTTTTCAAGAACTACTTGCCGCTTCAGGTGGTTACTTAGCCGAGCGTGTCAGCGATGTTGCAAATATTCGAGATCGAGTTTTATGCGAGATTGCAGGAATTGCCTACCCAGAGATTCCACACTTTGATGTTCCAACTGTTTTGATCGCGCAGGATTTAAGCCCTGCAGATACTGCAGATCTTGAAACTGACAAGATCTTGGCGATTGTTACCGCAGGTGGTGGACCAACAAGTCACACCGCCATCATTGCAAGATCTAATGGAATCGCAGCGGTAGTTGCCTGCCCAGGAGTTGTAGAGGCTGCGCAAGCAAATGCTGGTTCAACCGTTGCGGTGGATGCAACAAATGGACAGATCACCTTTAACCCAGATCTAGCGTTAAAGGCTCAGATTGCATCGACAATTGAGAAGATTAAAGCCCGTAAATCAAGGGTTATAGCCCGTTCTGCCGATGGGTATGTAACTACCGATGGAACCGCGGTTCCGATTTATGCAAACATCGGCCGCTTAGAGGACACCGTTGCAGCTGTTGCTGCAGGTGCGGATGGAGTTGGTTTACTACGCACCGAACTTTTGTACCTCGATCGCAATGATGCTCCAACACTGCAGGAACAAACCGCGATCTATACAGAGTTATTCCAACCCTTTGCTGGACAAAAAGTAGTTATTAGAACCATTGATGCCGGTGCAGATAAACCGATGGCATTTATTAACTTTGACCATGAACCAAATCCAGCGTTGGGTGTGCGCGGATACAGAACAATCTTTGGACATGAACATCTGCTGCGCACTCAGTTAGAAGCGATCGCTAACGCTTCAAAGGCAACAAAAGCGCAAGTTTGGGTAATGGCACCGATGATTACTTTGCCAGGTGAAGCTGCAGCCTTTGTATCGATGGCGCGTGAATATGGCTTAACAAAAGCTGGCGTCATGATTGAAGTACCAGCTGCGATTTTCCATGCCGATGAAATTACCAAGGTGTGCGACTTTGTTTCGATTGGTACAAATGATTTAGGTCAGTACCTACATGCTGCAGATCGTGAATCAGCACCACTTGCTGGCTTTAATGATCCATGGCAGCCAGCCTTATTGCGTGCAGTCCACCAAGTCGCACAAGCTGGAGTAAAAAACAACACCCCTGTCGGTGTCTGTGGTGAAGCTGCATCAGATGCAGCGCTAGCCTCGGTGCTTATTGGTTTGGGAGTATCTTCACTTTCGTGCAGTGTCGCCACACTTACCGATGTTGCGCAAGCAATCACCGCACATTCTTTACAACAATTAGTACTGGCTGGTAATACCGCGATCGCCGCAAAAACAGCGCAGGACGCTAAGAATTCAGCCCGACTACACCTATCTGAACTGGTAAATCTCGGCCTTTAATTGTTATAAATATTTTCACAAATGTCCTTGATTTCATGGGGTAGGTCACAGCACACTAATCCAAATGTTCAACAAATGAACGGATGTGACGATAGTGAAACAGCGCGAGGCAGAGCTAATCCTCCGCGCAGCACGCCTGTATTACGAAGGCCACTACTCGCAGGATCAAGTCGCATCAAAGCTCAATACCTCTCGTTCCAATGTTTCGCGGATGTTGTCAGATGCAAAGCGTTTAGGTTTTGTTGAGATCAAAATTGTTTCTCCAACACATAAGCATGAGGCGCTATCGGCGCAATTATCAGAGCTTTTAAATATTAAAGATGTGCAGGTCATTACTAGCGAATCCAATGACTTAACTTTGAACACTGTTGGTCGCGCAGCGGCGAGCGCCTTGCTCAAGCACCTGCGCGATAACCAAACTATTGCAATCTCATGGGGTCGCGGATTAGAAGCAGCGGTTGTTAATACCCATAGCGAAACTCTGTCGGGACTTAAGGTCACCCAGTTGATGGGCTCGCTCTCATCAGTCAATACCTCGGTAAGTGCCGAAGAAGTTGGTCGCAACTTAGCTAAGAACCTCAACGCACAATTTGTTCCCTTCCTATCCCCAGTAGTTGTCAGCAATGCAAAGACCCGTGATTCGCTGCTCGAAGAAGAGAGCATCGCTAAAACCTTACGTTTGGCTCGCGCAGCCCATGTAGCGCTAGTTGGAATTGGCTCTGCTGGATCCTCATCAAGTGAGATGGTCTTTGAAGAGTTCAAGACAACAAAGGCTCAACGGGATGAACTGGTGAAGGAGTACGCCGGCGATGTCGCCGCCCGCTTCTACAAGAAGGACGGCACCCCGTTGTCGGCGGCGCTCGATGCCCGAGTCATCGGATTGACCCTCGAAGAGATCAAAAATATCCCGCGTGTAATCGGGGTTGCATCGGGTGCGGAGAAGGTTTTGGGCGTGGTTGGGGCCGCTCGTGCGGGGTTAATCGATACCCTAATAGTGGATTTAGCGTGTGCTAACTCTGTAATTAAGTCACTTCAACCAACGGCGGTGAAGAGCGCGTGAGCAATCTAGGCAAGTTATTTATTCTCATCGGCATCATGTGGCTCTTCCAATTGTGGTTTGCCTACAAACAATCAAAGATTTTTCAAGATGACATCCGCGGCCTGCGCAAGCAAGGAGTAATGGCGGTTGGCATGGGTGGTCGCCGTTATCGAGGTGGCCGCGCATTTGTCGCATTAACAGCCGATGACAACGGCATCGTCAAAGATGGAATGGTCCTTCGTGGCTTTACCGTCTTTGCGCGCTCCAAACAGTTGAGCGCATACACAGGATTCTCCATCAACGAGATCGCTTCGGGCGACCGAGTAGCTGAAGGTGAAAAGAAGAAGGTACAGGAGGCTGCCAAAAGCAGCGCTCAATACATTCTCGATCACTTTGAGCGGGTCAAAGCTGGTGGAGAGTAATGACCAAACAATCCGTACGGGTGGTCATTTAAAGGTTGTACAACCAACCATAAAACACTTAGGAGGTGTGCATTGAACCTACAATCTCTGATTCTTCTATCAGCAGATGTAACGGTTGAAAAGCAGGACGGCTTTCTCGGCGTCCTAGCTACAGCAGCTGAAGACTTCATTAAAGTCTTCAATAAGGGTGGTGAAGTTCTTCTCTCACTAATGGGCGGAATCCTTCCAACTCTTATCGTTTTGCTTACTGCAGTAAACGCACTTGTTCGTTTGATCGGTGCGGAAAAGATCGAAGGCCTTGGAAGAGCAGCTGCACGTCCTGGTATCCAGTGGTACCCAGTTCGTTACATCGTTCTCCCATTTGTTGCAGTATTCATGCTTACAAACCCAATGGCATACACAATGGGACGCTTTTTACCAGAACGCTTCAAGCCTGCGTTCTATGACTCAGCGGTTTCATTTGTTCACCCAATCTTGGGTATTTTCCCTCATGCAAACCCAGGCGAGCTTTTCGTCTATGTAGGTATCGCAACAGGTATCCAGCAACTCGGTTATGGTCTTGGTGACCTAGCTGTTCGTTACTTGCTTGTCGGTCTAGTCGTTATCTTCATTCGCGGAATAGTTACTGAACTAATCACCGCCCGAATGATGAAGAAGGGTGCATAACATGAGCGCAATCAATAATCTCATCGTTAAGATCGGACGTTCTGTCGGTGGAGTAGTAGGAACTCTCTATCAGGCAGGTCGCGATGCAGTTGACACAACAATTCGCAACGTCATCCCATTTATGGCGTTCATCTCATTCATCATCGGTTTGATTCTTACAACTGGTGTTGGTGACTGGATTGCTAAGGGACTCAAGGGATCTGCATCAACTCTTCCAGGGTTGCTACTTATCTCAGTTGTTTGTGCGATTCCACTTATCTCTCCATTGCTTGGACCAGGAGCGGTAATTGCACAGATCGTTGGAACACTTCTCGGTGTTGAGATTGGTAAGGGAAACATCCCTGCTCAATACTCACTTCCAGCGTTGTTTGCTATCAACCCACAGGTTGGTTGCGACTTTATCCCTGTAGGTCTTGCTCTCGGTGAAGCTGAGCCTGAGACTGTAGAAGTTGGTGTTCCAGCGGTTCTATTTAGCCGTTTGATCACTGGTCCTCTATCAGTTGTCATCGCTTACTTCGCAAGCTTCGGCCTCTACAGCAAGTAGTAGTGACTTTAAACCCCAAGGTGTGGGCAACTACACCTTGGGGTTTAATACTCCACAAAGTAATATTCATGAACGAGATCAATCAAAGGAGAGAAAAATGGGCGCTTACAAATCAGTAGTTGTATCTGCAGGTAAAGGTGGTTGGGGTGGACCTTTAACAATTACTCCTACAGATGATCGTCCATACATTTATTCAGTTACTTGCGGTGGAATTCACCCGGTAGCAGCTCGCATTGCAGAGCTAACAGGCGGAACACCATTTGATGGTTTCAAGAGCAGCGTTCCCTTCGACAAGATCGCAGTTGCGGTTATCGACTGCGGCGGAACAGCGCGCGTTGGTGTGTACCCAATGAAGAAGGTTTTAACAGTTGATATTCACGCAACCAGCCCAGCTGGCCCACTTGCGATGTTCATTACTCCAGAACTTTTTGTCTCAGGTGTAAAGCCAGACAACATCGTAGAAAAGTAAGTCTTTGTCAGAAATCGTTTACTCAACGACGGTTACAGCCGTTGGAGAGTTAGTACCAGATTTTGCCGAACAAGGCGTCCTTGTCTTTTTCGGAGAAAACGCACCTGCTGAGTTACATGAGTTTTCAATAATTCATACTCCAGATGTGCAAACCCGAGCACCACAAGTTGGAGACAGAATCACCTTGGCGCAGAACACATACAACGTTCTAGCTGTTGGCTCTGTGGCTAGCGACAACCTTTTAAATCTTGGCCATTTAGATCTCAAGGCAAATGGGCTTACAGAGCCTGAAATGCCCGGAGATGTAAATGTTGAAGCAGTGTCGCTTCCAGTTGTAAAAATCGGAGATCGCTTA
>JAPOJK010000037.1 GCA_029978465.1 Actinomycetota bacterium | reverse complement strand
AGGCAGCAAGTGATGCATTTGTAGAATGGCGCGATTCAACTCCATCACAACGCCAACGTGCACTCTTGAAAATTGCAGATGCCATTGAAGAACGAGCTGATGAAGTAATCGCCATTGAAGTTGAAAACACTGGAAAGCCGGTCTCACTGACAACATCGGAAGAGGTTCCACCGATGGTTGATCAAATTCGTTTCTTTGCAGGTGCTGCTCGAAATCTAGAAGGTAAGTCAGCTGGCGAGTACATGCCAGGAATGACATCGATGATTCGTCGCGAACCAGTGGGTGTTATTGGACAAGTAACCCCTTGGAACTACCCAATGATGATGGCGGTCTGGAAGTGGGCACCAGCAATTGCCGCTGGTAACACCGTAGTTCTCAAGCCAAGTGATACAACTCCAGCATCCACTGTCTGGATGGCCAATTTAATGGCAGAGTTTTTGCCTGCAGGAGTTTTCAATGTTGTATGTGGCGAGCGCGAAACAGGTGCATCGTTGGTAAATCACACTCGTCCTGACATGGTTTCAATTACGGGATCAGTAGGCGCAGGAATTCAAGTCGCAGAATCTGCCGCTAAGCAGGTCAAGCGCGTACACCTTGAGCTAGGCGGAAAGGCACCGGTTGTTGTATTTGCCGATGCTGATTTAGCAGCAGCTGCTGAAGCGATTGCGATCGCGGGATACTTCAACGCTGGACAGGATTGCACCGCAGCAACTCGCGTCATTGTTCAAGACTCTGTTTATGATGATTTCGTTGCGCTTTTAACTGAGCAAGCAAAGGGCATCGCACTTGGATCACCTCATGATGATGATGTCTTTTTAGGACCGGTGAATAACAGCAATCAATTGGCACGGGTGAGCGATCTCTTGTCTCGAGTTCCAGCTCACGCCGCTGTCATGACCGGTGGATCTGCCCTTGATCGCCCAGGATTCTTCTTCCCAGCCACCGTTGTTGCGGGGCTCCGCCAGGATGATGAGCTGATTCAGAAGGAGATCTTTGGGCCTGTCATCACAGTTCAGAAGTTCAGTGATGAGGCTCAAGCGGTTTCCATGGCTAATGGTGTCGATTATGGATTGGCATCGAGCGTTTGGACCGCAAACCACGGCACCGCGATGCGCATGGCAAAGGCCTTTGATTTCGGTTGCGTCTGGATCAATACCCATATTCCGCTAGTTGCCGAGATGCCACATGGTGGCTTCAAGCGCTCTGGCTATGGCAAGGATCTCTCAGGGTATGGCTTCGAGGATTACACGCGAATCAAGCATGTGATGAGTAATCTGGGGGCGTAGTATTTCCCCCTGTTGGAGCACCAGGTTCCAACAATCTTTATCAACCCACTACCCACAGAATGCTTGAGGCTCGGTAATCCGACAACTAGCTTGTGCTTAATCCTTAAGGAGTAAATCAGTATGTCAAAAGAAAGTTCACTCTCACCGGAAGCCCGATCAATTATCGGTGCAATGGTTTCTCGTCGTGCAGTACTTGCAGGCGCAGGTGGTTTAGGTGCAGCAGGATTACTTGCTGCGTGCGGCGGAGGATCAGACTCTGCAGATAGCGCGAACAGTGTTCGCTGGGGCAACTGGCCTTTGTACCTCGATTTTGATGAGGAGACAAAAAAGTATCCAACACTAGAAAAGTTTACAGAAGCCACTGGAATTAAAGCTGAGTACTTTGAAGATTACAACGACAACGATGAATTCTTTGGAAAAGTCCAGGCACAACTCAAGCTTGGCGAGGACATCGGTTACGACGTAGTTACACCTACAGACTGGATGGCAGCTCGCTGGATCCGTCTTGGTTACACACAAAAGTTTGATGTTGCAAATATTCCAAACAAGTCAAACATTCTTGATTCACTTGCTTCACCATCATTTGATCCAAACCGCGAACAGTCACTGACATGGCAGGGAATCATGGCCGGTTTTGGTTGGAACACTGAAAAGAATCCAAAGGGAATTCGCACGATTGATGAGCTCTTTGCTCCACAGAACAAGGGCAAGATTGTTGTTCTTTCAGAGATGCGCGACACCATCGGAATTATTTTGCGCTCGCAAGGTGTAGATCTTCAGACTGTGACAGAGGATCAATTTATGAACGCTGTTGACTTCATGGCGAAGAAGATCGCTGATGGTTGGATCCGTGGAGTTAAGGGCAACGAGTACGCAGAAGACCTCACATCAGGTGATGCCACTGCTGTAATTGGCTGGTCTGGCGATATGTTTATCTTGAAGGCAGAGAATGAGGGCAAGTTTGATTTCGCTCTACCTGATTCAGGTGGAACAATTTCAGGCGATAACTTGATGATTCCATCAACCGCATCTGCAGAAGGCAAGGCAAACGCTGAGAAGTTGATCAACTTCTACTACGACCCAGCGATCGCTGCAGAGGTTGCGGCATACGTTAACTATGTATGTCCAGTAAAGGGTGCACAAGAAGAGATGGAGAAGATTGATCCAGATCTAGCAGCAAGCCCATTCATCTTCCCTGACGCAACGATGTCATCAAAGCTCAGTGTCTTCCGTTCACTCACCCCAGCTGAAGAAACAACTTGGGGAGAAGCGTTCCAGAAGGCCGCCGGCAACTAGTGGCTGACGTTTCATCTGCAACACGAGGAGATTTACGTCTTACTCGTATTACAAAGACATACGGAGATTTCACCGCGGTTAATGATTTGTCATTAACAATTCCTGAGGGTTCATTCTTTGCACTACTTGGACCTTCAGGATGCGGCAAGACAACAACTTTGCGAATGATCGCAGGGTTGGAAGAGCCAACTGTTGGCAGTATTCACTTAGGTTCAACTGATATCACGACTAAGCGTCCTTATCAGCGCCCAATCAATACTGTTTTCCAGAACTATGCATTGTTTCCTCATCTAACAATCTTTGAGAACATTGCATTTGGTCTTCGTCGTCGTGGAATCAAAGATGTTGATGCAGATGTAAACAAGGTCCTAGAGCTAGTTGAACTGCCACATCTTGCGCAACGCAAACCAACTCAACTTTCAGGTGGACAGCAGCAGCGCATCGCTTTAGCGCGCGCAATTGTTAACCGCCCAGCATTGTTGCTTTTGGATGAGCCATTGGGTGCACTTGATCTCAAGCTTCGTCGTCAGATGCAGATTGAGCTCAAGTGGATTCAGCGCGAGGTTGGTCTTACCTTCGTTCACGTTACACACGATCAGGAAGAGGCCATGACTATGGCTGACACCATCGCGGTAATGAATGAGGGTGAGATCGAGCAAATGGGATCTCCTGCAGATTTGTATGACAATCCAGAGACCGCATTTGTGGCTAACTTCTTAGGTCAATCCAACCTCATTAAGGGTCGCATCGAAGGTTCAGATGGCGATAACTTAGTTGTAGATCTTTTTGGACAAAAGATTGCGATGCCTAAGAAGCGTTCACACGCCGTTGATAACTCCATTTACGCAGGTATTCGACCAGAAAAATTCCGCATCTCATTGGTAGGAACACCTACTCGTGGAAATATCTTGACCGGTGGTCGTATTGAAGATGTTTCATACATTGGTGTTTCAACTCAGTACCAGGTTTTGATGCCATGGGGACAAGAGCTCATGGTCTTTGAACAAAATGATGATGGTGTTGCACCATTTGATAAGGGCGATGAAGTTGTAATTTCTTGGGAGCCTAACTTCACCTTTGCATTGCGCGGAGATGAGGATGCCGAAGCTGGCACAGAGGTAATTCCTGAGGATCTCGACGAGGAATGAGAATGACCTTGTCTAAGGTGAAGATGCCTTACCTGCTTTTGCTTCCAGGTTTTCTCTTTCTCTTTACCTTTTTCATCTTGCCAATTGTCAATCTTGCCCAAACATCAACTCAGACCCCAATCGCTGGGGGAGACACAGGGCAGTACGAGCAGACTTTGCGCTTTGCAAACTACCTCAACGCCTTTACCGAAAACAAGGAACAGTTTGCACGCTCCTTTATCTTCGCGCTGTGTGCAACGATTTTAGCTTTAGCGATCGCATACCCACTTGCCTATGCAATCGCCTTTAAAGCAGGACGTTTAAAGAACTTTCTATTGGTGCTAGTTGTTGCACCATTCTTTGTTTCATTTTTGCTCAGAACTGTTGCCTGGAAGCAGATTCTTGGTGAAGAAGGATTTGTTGTTCCAGGACTTCGAACCCTGGGGATCATTAGTGAAAGTACGACCCTGACATCAACCTCATTTGCGGTAATTATGGGTATGACTTATAACTTCTTACCATTTATGACTTTGCCGTTATATGCATCTCTAGAGCGTATTGATCCGCGCACTATGGAGGCATCAGGTGATCTTTATGCCAATGGTTTAACTACCTTCCGAAAGGTAACCCTGCCTCTATCAATGCCAGGAGTTGTTGCCGGAACGCTGTTGACCTTTATTCCCGCAGCTGGTGATTATGTCAACGCTGCGATTTTGGGATCTCCAAACACCAAGATGATTGGAAATGTGATCGAGTCGCGGTACTTCAAGATCGTGGATTACCCAACTGCAGCAGCACTTTCCTTCACATTGATGGCAGCGATTTTGATCTTGGTAACGGTGTACATCCGCAAGGCCGGAACGGAGGAGTTGGTATGAGCGCACCTGCTAAGCAAAAAGATGCTTCTATTCCAACTATTCCGCTTAACGCCCGTATCTCTCGTTGGTTTGGTCGTAACTTAATTAGTATTTATGCGGTATTTGGTTTTACGTATCTGTTTATTCCAGTGGCGTACACCTTCGCATTTTCATTTAATGATTCAGGTAAGTCCAACCTGGTGTGGAAGGGTTTCACATTAGATAACTGGAAGAACCCATGTGGTGCACCAGAGGTGTGTGAAGCTCTGGGTAACTCAATCAAAATCGGTTTACTGGCAACGATATTTTCAACGATTTTGGGAACCATGATCGCCTTTGCAATTGGCCGTTACGCCTTCAAAGGTCGCTCATCCTCAAATCTTTTAATCTTCTTGCCAATGGCTACACCTGAAATTGTTTTGGGTGCATCTCTGCTCTCCTTATTCCTGGTGTTCCACATCAACCCAGGTTTTTGGCCAACTGTTATTGCACATGTCATGTTCTGTATCTCTTTCGTAGTGGTGACGGTAAAGGCACGCATCGCCTCATTAGATCCACGCCTAGAACAAGCAGCGATGGATCTATACGCCAATGAACTTGAAACCTTTAGAAAAGTGACCTTGCCTTTGGTAGCACCTGGTATCGCAGGAGCTGCTTTGCTGGCATTTAGCTTGTCCTTTGATGATTTCATTATCACCAACTTCAACTCTGGAACTTTGAAAACCTTCCCAGAGTTTGTGTACACATCTGCAGCTCGTGGTATTCCAGCACAAGCAAATGTGATCGGTTCTGCGATGTTCTTCCTGGCATTAATCATTGTTATTGCGGGACAGTTTGTCGGTAAAAAAGTAAAGGTTGCTAAGTGACCAATCACGGCAATATGTATGGTCCTAGCTTTACCTTTTTAGGTATTCCTGCATGCGATCTTGATGATCCAGCCACTTACAAAGGTGCCGATGTCATCATCCTTGGCGCACCTATTGATAGTGGAACATCCCATAGATCTGGTGCGAAGTTTGGGCCACAGGCAATTCGCGGGGGAGATTACCTGCCACATGATGGATCTAGACCACATCTTGCTTTACGTACCGATGGATTAAAGGATCTGAAGGTTTTCGATGCAGGCGATCTCATGATGCCGGGCGGAGATTTAGTTGCATCCCTTGCTGTTCTTAAGGATGCAACAGAAAAGATTTCACGAGCCGGAATAATTCCAGTCATTTTGGGAGGCGATCACTCGATTGCATCGGCAGATGTTGCTGGCATTGCGACCCATCGCGGCATGGGTTCAGTATCGATGATTCACTTTGATGCACATGCTGATACTGGTGAAGATCAATTTGGCGCACTTGTTGGACACGGAACTCCAATGCGTAATTTGATTAACAATGGTTTTGTGCGCGGTGATCGTTTCTTGCAACTTGGTCTGCGCGGATATTGGCCAGAGGATGCAACTCTTAATTGGATGCGCGATCAAGGCATGCGTTCCTATGAAATGACAGAGATTCACAATCGCGGATTAAAAGCTGTTCTCGATGAATCTTTTGCAACGCTCACCGATGGTTGCGATGGCGTTTTCTTATCTGTTGATATTGATGTTGTAGATCCCGGAATGGCACCTGGTACGGGAACCCCTGAACCAGGTGGAATGACAAGCCGTGAATTACTAGAAGCGGTTCGCAGAATTTGTCTTGAACTGCCAGTAGTCGGAATCGATGTAGTTGAAGTTGCACCACCATTTGATTCAGCTGATATCACAGCTATCTTGGCCAATCGTGTTGTTCTCGAAGCTCTCAGCGCAATCGCAAAGCGCCGCAATGGCAGCCCATACTCAGCAACTCAGAACCTTCTCGATCGATAAGTGAAGTTTTCTAAGGTGTCAGCGGTATCGTGCATACTCAGATGCAACTTCTCACGATAGGTAATTAATGGAACTTCTTGGAATCCTGGCCTTTGTTGTTGCGCTGCTTTTTTCAGTCATGGTCCACGAGTTTGGCCATTACATAACTGCACGTAAATTTGGCATGCGGGTCTCTGAGTTTTTCTTAGGGTTTGGTAAGCGAATCTGGTCCTTCCAGCGTGGAGAAACCGAGTTTGGCCTAAAGGCGATTCCAGCTGGTGGTTACTGCAAAATCGAAGGCATGGCTCCTAATGATGAGATGCCTGAAGGTGAAGAGGGGCGTGCTTTCTATAAAGCCTCTTCCGCAAAGAAGTTAATTGTTTTAGGTGCGGGATCATTTCTTCACTTTGTTTTAGGTTTCTTACTTCTGTTCTTACTCTTTGTCGGAATCGGCACCAATCAAGTTCTACCTGTGATTAGCGAGGTTGTTTCCAACTCAGCGGCACAAGCGGCGGGAATTCAGCCAGGTGATGAAATTGTTGCAATTAATGGCAAGAAGGTCACCGAGTGGTACAAAGATGTTGAAGCGATCCGTCAATCTCAGGGCGCTGAGCTCACCCTTGATCTCAACAGAGATGGTGAGCTACTAACAATTGTTACCAACGCGCGTTTAACCGATGTCGATGGAACCAAGAGATATGTATTGGGAATTATCAATGATGTTGGCTTAAAACGCTCCAGTGTTTTGTTGTCAGTGAAAAACTCCGCCATTGTTACAAAGAGCTTCCTGACTGAAAGTGTTAAATCACTTGCCAAACTGCCTGAGAAGATTCCTGCGCTATGGGGAGCCACTATTCGCGGTGAAGAGCGAGATGCCAATGGATTAGTAGGTGTTGTTGGCGTCGCCCGTGTTTCTGGTCAAGCGGTAGGCAGCGACAAATTAACTCCCATGGAGCGCTTAGCAACCTTTGTCTTGATTGTTGCAAGCCTTAATATCTTTGTTGGAATCTTTAATCTCCTTCCAATTCTTCCTCTTGATGGAGGACATATGGCGGTAGCTATAGCCGATGAGATCCGTGCCTTCTTTGCGCGTTTGCGCGGTCGTCCACGTCCAGCACCTATTGATGTGACAGTTCTAACCCCAATAACAATGGTTGTTTTTGTTGTTTTGGCAACGCTGACTCTGCTTCTGTTGGTGGCCGATGTGATTAATCCGGTGACCCTCAACCTTTAATTCGGCAGAATTTGCCCTTGTAGTGCAGAATAAAGCCATGGTTGATCTCGGAATTCCAAGCGCACCACCTCCAACGCTGCATCCTCGTCGCAAGACTCGTCAGCTCACGGTTGGATCAGTTGGTGTTGGAAGTGAGTCACCGGTATCCGTTCAATCGATGTGTACAACGCTGACAGCAGATGTGAACGCAACCCTTCAGCAGATCGCAGAGCTAACAGCATCTGGTTGCCAGATTGTTCGTGTAGCGGTCCCTAGCCAGGATGATGCCGATGCATTAGCGCAGATTGCAAAAAAATCTCAGATCCCCGTGATCGCAGATATTCACTTTCAACCTAAATACATCTTTGCTGCAATCGATGCAGGATGTGCTGCGGTTCGTGTAAATCCTGGAAACATCAAGCAATTTGATGACAAGGTCAAAGAGGTTGCTAAAGCTGCCGGAGATGCAGGAATTCCAATTCGAATTGGTGTTAATGCAGGTTCTCTAGATCCACGTTTACTGGCGAAGTATGGCAAGGCGACTCCAGAAGCACTCGCAGAGTCAGCGTTGTGGGAGGCATCATTATTTGAAGAGCATGGCTTCTCAGATAT
>JAPOJK010000036.1 GCA_029978465.1 Actinomycetota bacterium | reverse complement strand
GCAGAAGATGGCGCACAGGCGGTTATCTGCGCATCAACTGGAAACACATCAGCATCTGCTGCTGCCTACGCTGTCAAAGCTGGAATGCGTCCTGCGGTTCTTATTCCTAAGGGAAAGATCGCAATGGGAAAGCTTGCTCAAGCGGTTATCCACGACTCAACAATTTTGCAGGTGAACGGAAACTTTGATGATTGCTTAACCCTTGCCCGTGAACTTTCTGAAAACTACCCAGTTGCACTTGTTAACTCCGTTAACCCATTCCGAATCGAAGGACAAAAGACAGCAAGCTTTGAGGTTGTTGACATGTTGGGTGATGCGCCAGATATTCACGCACTTCCAGTTGGTAACGCAGGAAATATCACTGCGTACTGGAAGGGTTATAAGGAGTACAACAAGGATGGGCTCACAACAAAGCTACCGATGATGTACGGATTCCAAGCAGCAGGAGCTGCCCCAATCGTTAAGGGCAAGGTTGTTAAGAATCCAGAGACGATCGCAACAGCGATTCGTATTGGAAATCCAGCGTCGTGGCAGCAAGCTGTTGAAGCACGCGATACATCAGGTGGAGTCATTGATTCAGTAACTGACCGCGAAATTTTGGCGGCGTACCGTTTAATTGCTGCTAAAGAAGGCATCTTTGTTGAGCCATCATCTGCAGCAGGTCTTGCAGGTTTGATCAAATATAAGAAGGCGGGCAAGCTGCCCAAGGACAAGACAATTGTTATTACTGTGACAGGCCATGGATTAAAGGACATTCCTTACGCACTAGAAGCTGCGAAGAAGCCTGTTGTGGTTCCTGTCAATGCAAAGGTCGCAGCAAAAGCTTTGGGACTTGCATAAAAAATGAAGCCAACTTTTAAAGCTCAGCCAATGCAGGTGCAAGTTCCTGCAACAAGTGCAAACTTGGGCCCTGGCTTTGACTGCCTTGGTTTAGCGTTGAATATGCATGATCGTTACATGGCTCAGGTTATGGATGAATCTGGCGTAGACATTGATGTCACCGGTGAAGGTGCAGATGTGGTTCCAACTAATGACAAAAACTTAGTAATCAAAGCGATGTACAAAGGTTTTGATTTCTTAGGTGGACGTCCTCGCGGTATTTCACTTCGTCAACTCAATGTCATTCCACATGGTCGCGGACTTGGTTCATCTGCAGCAGCGATTGTTGGCGGGTTAGCACTTGCTCGCGCATTAGTTCTTGGTGGCAATGAGCGTATGACACATGAAGATATGTTGAACATTGCAAATGAGATGGAAGGCCATCCTGACAATGTTGCCGCTGCGATTTATGGCAGTGCAAATGTTGCCTGGCAAGAGAGCCAACGCAATCATGTTGTTGCGCAATCTCTGAATATCGAAGTAGATCCACGTATTGGTGTTCTTGCCTTTGTTCCAGCAACAGAGCTTTCAACATCCAAGGCACGCAAGATGCTGCCTGAATCAATTCCTCATCAGGATGCGGTTCATAACTCAATAAATACAGCGGTTTTAATTCAGGCGTTGCAACACCGTCCAGATCTTTTGCTGGGAGCAACTGAGGATTACCTGCACCAGAGCTACAGAAAAGATGCGATGCCACAGAGCTTTGCTTTGATGACAAAGCTTCGCAAAGCAGGCGTTGCTGCATTTATTTCTGGGGCCGGTCCAACAGTTTTGGTTCTTCACACAGGTGGAGATGCTGAAGCGGCTGAGTTAGAGCGTGCCGCAGGGGAGAAGTTCCAGATGATTCCTTTGGGTGTTTCACGCACAGGGGTTAGCGTCGTCACAGCCTGATTTTGCGGATTCCCGCTCAATCCTGCTAATCTTTACTCATCTGAACGGCTCATCTAGTAGCCAGTAACACATCAGGTAAATTCCAAAAATCCAGGCTCTTTCGGGTTTAAACACTTAGTTTAAAAACCAAGTTAAAAATCCAGAGCCAATAGCGAAAAGATATACATGACAACAGAAATTGAACCAGTCCGCTCCAACAGTCCAGAGCTTGCTGCAATGACCCTACCAAAGTTGAAGACGGTAGCTACACAACTTGGTGTTGATGGCGCAGCAAAGATGAAGAAGGATGCGTTAGTAGAAGCGATCGCTGATTTACAGGCGAAGAACCGCGAAGCTGCAAAGGCTGAACGCGAGGCACGTCGCGAGGCACGCAACAACCGCAAGAAGGAGTCAAAGCCTTCAAACAACTCACAAGATTCAGATGATGATCGCGATGATGATTCAGCGCCACAAAGCAACAACGACCGCGGCGGCAATGATCGCAACGACCGTGGTGGTCGCTTTGATCGCAACGACCGTGGGCGTGGACGTGATCGCAACCGCGATCGCAATCGTGACCGTGGACATCGCGAAGAGCGCGAGCCAGTCATTAGCGAAGATGATGTTCTCGTTCCAGTAGGCGGACTTCTCGATATTCTCGAAAGTTATGCATTTATCCGCACAGGTGGATACCTGCCAGGCCCTAACGATGTTTACGTTTCACTGCAGCAGGTTCGCAAGAACGGTCTGCGCAAGGGAGATGTTGTTACAGGTCAGGTTCGTCAGCCTCGCGAAGGTGAAACAAAGCAGAAGTTCAACGCATTGATTACCCTTGAAACTGTTAACGGAATGACGCCCGATGAGGCACGTAACCGTGTTGAGTTTGGAAAATTAACTCCGCTTTATCCTCAGGAGCGTTTGCGCCTAGAGACTGAGCCAAATGTTCTTACTACCCGAGTAATCGATTTGATCGCTCCAATTGGTAAGGGTCAACGTGGTCTTATCGTTTCGCCGCCAAAGGCTGGTAAGACAATGGTTCTGCAATCAATTGCTAACGCAATCACAACAAACAACCCAGAGTGTCACTTGATGGTTGTTCTAGTTGATGAGCGTCCAGAAGAGGTTACAGATATGCAGCGCAGCGTTAAGGGTGAAGTTATTGCTTCAACCTTTGATCGCCCAGCTGATGACCACACAACAATCGCAGAGCTTGCAATCGAGCGCGCAAAGCGTTTAGTTGAACTAGGTCACGATGTAGTTGTTCTTCTTGACTCAATTACACGTCTTGGTCGCGCATACAACATTGCAGCACCTGCATCAGGCCGCATCCTTTCTGGTGGTGTTGATTCAGCTGCGCTATACCCACCAAAGAAGTTCTTCGGAGCTGCTCGTAACATTGAAGATGGCGGATCACTAACGATTCTTGCGACAGCACTTGTTGATACAGGTTCTCGTATGGATGAAGTTATCTTCGAAGAGTTCAAGGGAACTGGAAACATGGAGCTCATCCTTGATCGCAAGATGGCTGACAAGCGCATCTTCCCTGCGGTTAACGTTGTAGCTTCAGGTACACGTAAGGAAGAGATCCTTATGGGTTCAGAAGAGCTCAACATTGTGTGGAAGCTACGTCGCGTACTTCACGCGCTAGAGCCACAAGCTGCTTTGGAACTGTTGCTTGAGAAGATGAAGGGCACAAAGTCCAACGTCGAGTTCTTGATGCAGATTCAGAAGACAACTGCGGGTCCAGACGACTCAAAGTAAGCGTAAATTTCTCAATTGTGGGCTTATCGCCTACCCTTGGGGTCTGTTAACCATCCGTTTGGTTCACTCAGTAATGAGACCCAAACACGAATATAAGGAATAACCATGAAGCCAGAGATCCACCCAGAGTACAAAGAGACCCAAGTAACGTGTGGTTGCGGTGAGAAGTTTGTAACTCGCTCAACAGTTGCTAGCGGATCAATCTACGTTGAAGTTTGCTCAGTTTGCCACCCGTTCTACACAGGTAAGCAACGCATCCTTGATACTGGTGGTCGCGTGGCTAAGTTCGAAGAGCGCTTCGGTAAGAAGAACTAGCTTTCTAAAGAAACCGCATCGCACCCCTTTTCGGGTTGCGGTCGCGGTTTTTTTATTTCCCAAGGTTTACATCAAAAGTATCGTCGTAATAGAAAGGAGCAGTCGATGAGCAATGATCGCTTTGCATCAGCACATGAAATGGTGCGTGAGTACGCCGAACTTGAAGAGAAGATGGCTGATCCATCTATTCACGAAGATCAAGCCAATGCTCGCAAGCTTGGACGACGTTACGCGCAGTTGGGTCCAGTTGTTGCAGGGTTCAAAGCCTGGAAATCAGCGGAAGACGATCTGTTAGCAGCAGCTGAACTTGCAGATGTTGATCCTGATTTTGCTGCTGAGATTCCAGCGCTAGAGGCAGCACGTGATGCAGCCGCTGAAAAGTTAGAGGAGCTATTGCTACCTCGTGATCCTAATGATGATCGCGATGTTATTTTAGAAGTCAAAGCAGGTGCGGGTGGAGATGAGTCAGCACTATTTGCTGGCGATCTACTGCGCATGTACATGCGTTATGCAGAAAAGCACAACTGGAAAGTTGAAATTATTGATGCCACCGAAAGCGAAATGGGTGGGTACAAAGATATTTCTGTAGCGGTTAAATCAAAGGGAACTGCAGCACCTGGAGAATCACCGTATGCACGCCTGAAGTTTGAGGGCGGTGTTCACCGTGTACAGCGCGTGCCAGAGACTGAAAGTCAGGGGCGTATTCACACTTCTGCAGCTGGTGTTTTGATCCTTCCCGAAGCAGAAGAAATCGATGTGGAATTGAATATGAATGATGTACGCGTCGATGTGTACCGCTCTTCAGGTCCTGGCGGACAGTCAGTTAATACAACTGACTCTGCGGTGCGTTTAACTCACGTTCCAACTGGAATCGTTGTTTCATGTCAGAACGAGAAGAGCCAGTTACAGAATAAAGAGTCTGCGCTGCGTATTTTGCGTGCACGCTTGTTGGCTGATGCACAAGAAAAGGCTGAAGCTGCTGCATCTGCAGAGCGTAAGAGCCAGGTTCGTACAGTGGATCGTTCAGAGCGAATCCGCACATACAACTTTCCGGAAAACCGCATTAGCGATCACCGCGTTAACTACAAGGCAAATAACTTGGATGCGGTTCTCAATGGCGATTTGGATGACATGATCCAAACCTTGCTTGATGCTGACAAAGCGGCACGTTTGGCTAACGCTAACTAAAATGTACAGTGTGGCTTAAATGAAAATTAAGGAAATACTTCGGGATGCTAAATCCCAATTAGCTGAATCTGGTATTTCTGAGGTTGATGCAGAACATCTCTTGGCTCATGTATTGGGCCTGTCACGCATGGATCTTCACAACCCTGTCTTAGTTGAATCAACACTGCTTGCCTTTGAGGATAAAGATGTTTTAGAGGAACAGTTTTACGATCTATTAGATCGCCGTCTTAATTTTGAACCCTTGCAGTACTTAACAGGTGTCGCGGGATTTAGATATTTGAATATCGAAGTTGGCCCCGGTGTATTGGTTCCACGTCCAGAATCTGAATTATTGGTAGAGGCTGTTTTGCAACACATCGAGAACCTGCCTGCCCCAGTTAGCGTTATCGATTTAGGTGCAGGTTCTGGTGCCTTGTCCTTGGCTATTGCAACAGAGGCACCCACTACACGTGTGATCGCTGTTGAAAAAAGTCCAGAAGCCTTGTTCTGGTTAAAGAAAAATGTCTCAGTTATTGCTGAAAATGTACGTGTTGTAGAAGGCGATGTTGTTGATGTTCTTCCGGGTATTAAATGCGATGTCGTAATTGCAAACCCGCCCTATGTACCTGATTCACAAGAATTGCCGAGAGATGTTGCAGGTTTTGAGCCTCACATCGCATTATTTGGTGGCCCAACCGGAATGGAGATTCCGCAGCTATTCATTTCTGCAGCAGCTCGCCTCTTAAAGCCTGGGGGTGTTTTAGTTATTGAACACACTGAAGAACAGGGCGCTGCAATCGCAGCCGCGCTGTCAGTAGATTTTTCAGAGGTTGCCCTGCATGATGACCTAGTAGGACGACCACGTTGGACAAGTGCGGTGAGGAGGTAGCCATGGCTAAGGACATTGATCTTAAAAAGGGCGAACTTTCTCGTCATGTCAACAAGGCTGCCAAAGCAATCGCAGATGGTTTCATCATCGTCATTCCGATGGAGCACAGTTACGCATTTGCCTGTGATGCCTTTAGACAGGATGCGGTTCGTGCGATGCATGTTTTGCGTGGAGACCCATTGTTCACTGCAGCACAAGTGATTGTCGGAAGTGTAAAAACTACTGAAGGAATTATTCGCGAAGTAACTCCTGAGATTAAAGGATTGATGAAAAAGTTTTGGCCCGGAATGGTTTCCTTAAACCTGCGACCACAACTAGGTCTTAGCTGGGATCTTGGAGATAACAATCAACTCGATCGTGTCAGTGTTCGTCTTCCGAAGGCAAAGTTTGCAAAAGCCTTAGTCTCACAAACTGGTCCACTTGCTATAGCTAGTGCGGCTCGAAAGTCGATGCCCGCCCCACAATCATTAAGCGATGTCTTGGTTTTGGATTCAGATGTTGCTCTGAAATTTGATAATGGAAAGCTGCGCAAAGGCCCAATCTCGACTGTGATTGAGGCGGATGAAACCGGCGTGCGGGTACTGCGTATTGGAGCGGTCTCACTCGAGGAAATTCAGGCAATCATTCCTGGCGCTACGAGCGCGTAACCCCTTCGCCCTATAAGGTTTGGACATGTCCGAAACCTTTTATGGCCCAGATTTCAACCTTTTAACCTCGCAGGATCCTGAGATCGCAGCGGTTCTCTTATCTGAACTCAAGCGTCAGCAGACCAATCTGCAGTTAATCGCCTCTGAAAACTTCACATCACGTGCGGTTCTGGCGGCTCTTGGTTCGACCCTTTCCAATAAGTACGCCGAAGGTTATCCAGGTAAGCGTTACTACGGTGGTTGTGAAGAGGTAGATAAGGCTGAATACCTAGCAATCGATCGCGCAAAATCATTATTTGGTGCAGAGCATGCAAATGTGCAACCGCACTCAGGTGCTTCTGCAAATGTTGCGGTGTATCAAGCATTTACAAAGCCAGGTGACACCGTTCTTGCAATGGACCTGGCACATGGCGGCCACTTAACACATGGATCTCCAGTTAACTTTTCTGGAAAGTGGTTCACCATCGAGTCTTACGGTGTTCGCCAGGACAATGAATTAATCGATTACGACCAACTGCGCGAACAAGCAATTCGCACAAAGCCAAAGATGATTTGCTCTGGTGCAACTGCGTACCCATCACTTGTTGATTTTGCAAAGATTCGCGAGATTTGCGATGAAGTCGGCGCAATCATGTGGGTAGATGCAGCGCACTTCATCGGTCTTGTGGCCGGAAAGGCGATTCCTTCACCTGTTCCTTATGCAGATGTTGTTTCCTTTACAACACACAAAGTTTTGCGTGGTCCACGCGGTGGAATGATTTTGGCAAAGGCACAACATGCTGCCGCAATTGATAAGGCGGTCTTCCCTGGAATGCAGGGCGGTCCGATCATGTCTGCTGTTGCTGGAAAGGCGATCGCCCTTGCTGAGTGTGCAACACCTGCGTATCAAAAGTATGCAAAGGATGTCATTGTTAACGCTAAAGCCCTAGCTGCAGCACTTGAAGCAGAAGGTATGCGCGCAGTATCTGGTGGCACTGAAACTCACCTTGCATTGATGGATATTCGCAGCACCGGTGTTACTGGCAAGGTTGCAGATGAGCGTTGCGGCGCTGCAGGAATTGTGATGAACAAGAACTCAATTCCTTACGATCCAGAAAAGCCTGGAATCACAAGTGGTATTCGCGTTGGTTCACCTGCAACAACGACCCAAGGAATGGGTGTTGAAGAGATGAAGCAGATCGCAACTTTGATTGCGCGAGCGATTAAAACCGATGATGCATCGGCACATGCTGCGATTAAATCTGAAGTTCATGCTTTAACGGCGCGTTTTCCTATTTACCAGGCGTAATTAGCTTCGATGCGCGAGTACATGATCACGCTGCTGATTTCAGCAGCTTTGTGTTACCTCATTACTCCGCTAGTACGAACCCAAGCGATTCGATTTGGTGCAGTTGCCGCGATCCGCGATCGAGATATTCACAGCGTTCCCACTGCACGGTGGGGTGGAGTTGCGATGTGGGCTTCGATGGCACTTACCTTTGCAATCGTTAACCATCTGCCGCTCGTTGGAAAATCCTTTGGCCATGAAGCGCAAGGAATTTTCTTAGCATCGACGGCGATTGTTCTGCTGGGAATGGCTGATGATCGCTTCCAATTAGATGCTTTAACAAAACTTGCGGGCCAAGTTTTCGTTGCTGGAATTCTGCTTATCTATGGAATTCAAATTTTGTGGCTACCTATTAATGGTGTCATCACCTTGCCACCGAGCATTGGTCAATTGGTAACGGTATTAATCGTCTTAGTAGTAATTAACGCAGTTAACTTTATTGATGGAATGGATGGATTAGCAGCGGGAATTGTGGCGATTTCAGGAATCGC
>JAPOJK010000035.1 GCA_029978465.1 Actinomycetota bacterium | reverse complement strand
GAAATCTTGAATTAGATGAGGCGATTGATCGTGTTATGGCTGGTCCACAACGTAAATCTCGTTTAATGAATGATGATGAACGTCGCGTTACCGCATATCACGAAGCAGGTCATGCACTAGTTGCGCATGCGCTTCCACATACAGATCCAGTTCATAAGGTCACGATCATGCCTCGAGGCCGTGCACTTGGATACACAATGGTTCTTCCAGATGAAGATAAGTACTCAACAACACGTAATCAGTTGCTGGATCAATTGGCGTACTCATTAGGTGGACGTGCAGCAGAAGAGTTGATCTTCCATGATCCATCTACAGGTGCATCGAATGATATTGAAAAGGCAACAGCTCTTGCTCGTGCAATGGTTACTCAATACGGAATGACTGAAGCTGTTGGTGCTATCAAACTTGGTGGCGGGTCAACCGAACCATTCCTAGGTCGTGATTACGGACACCAACGCGATTACAGCGAAAACATCGCTGCGGTTGTCGATCGCGAAATTCGCACATTAATTGAGAACGCACATCAAGAAGCCTTTGATATTTTGGTTGCTAACCGAAAGATCCTTGATGAAATGGTGATTCAACTTCTTGAGAAGGAAACCCTCAACAAAGAAGAGATCGCAGAGATTTTCAAAAAGGTTAAGTTAGTTACAAAGCGTCCTGCATGGACAGGCTCTGCAACCCGAATTCCTTCAGATCAACCACCAGTTGATGTTCCTGAGCGATTAGTTGTTGAACCGGTTGTTAAAGAGAAGAAGCCTGTGCGACGCAAGAAGGCTGCAAGTGACGGTAAATAAGATCACGATGAGCGATGGTCGCGCTTCTGGTCCTTACGATCAGCAACGTGCGGAAAAGGCTGTCCGTGAACTGCTTTTAGCCCTAGGTGAAGACCCTGATCGCGAAGGCTTGAAGGAAACACCAGCACGAGTTGCTCGCGCCATGAAGGAAAACTTTGAAGGGTTGTGGCAATCACCTGAAGATGTTTTAACTACTACTTTTGATATCGGACATGAAGAGTTAGTAATTGTTCGCGACATCGAAGTCTTTTCACATTGCGAGCACCACTTAACTCCTTTCCACGGCGTTGCACATATCGGATACATCCCACGCGGAAAGATCACCGGCCTTTCAAAACTAGCTCGCCTAGTTGACATGTATGCAAAGCGTCCACAAGTTCAAGAACGTTTAACAACTCAAATCGCCGATGCAATGGTTGAGATCTTGGATCCTCTTGGCGTAATTGTGATAATTGATTGCGAACATTTATGTATGTCCATGCGTGGAGTTAAGAAATCTCATGCACGAACAACTACATCTGCAGTACGTGGAGCGTTAAACAATCCTGCTACTCGCGCAGAAGCGATCTCCTTAATCACTAAAGGATAATCCATGTTGGTCATGGGCATTTTGAATGTAACTCCAGATTCATTTGCCGATGGTGGAAGACATAATGAATTCGAAGCAGCGGTAGCTCGCGGAATTGAAATGATCGCAGAAGGTGTCGACATCATTGATGTTGGGGGCGAATCAACTCGACCAGGTGCAGAACGAGTTAGCGAAGAAGAAGAGATCGCACGCACTATTCCTGTTATTGCCGAGTTAGCTAAACATGGCGCCACAATCAGCATTGACACAATGAGAGCAAGCACCGCAGAAGCAGCAATTAAAGCGGGGGCAGCAATCATTAATGATGTCAGCGGGGGATTAGCAGACGATGCGATGTTGCAGACCGCAGCTCGCTTGAAAGTTCCTTACATTGCAATGCATTGGCGGGGACAGTCAAAAGATATGAATTCCAAGGCTATTTATGGTGATGTTGTTAATGATGTGATTGCAGAGCTCAATGAGCGTATTGATGCTGCCCTTGATGCGGGAATACAGAAGGATAAGTTGATTATCGATCCAGGTATTGGCTTTGCAAAGGATGCAGAACATAACTGGGCGATTATTGATGCAATCGATCGCTTTGTTGAACTTGGCTACCCAGTCTTAGTTGGCGCATCTCGCAAGAGGTTCTTAGGTGGGGACACACCAGATGAAAGAGAACAGGCCACAATTGATTTAACAAAACGACTTGGCACAACTGGTGTGTGGGCGGTTAGAGTTCATAGCGTGAAACCACATAAGGAGGTGCTCAGCTCATGAAGGATCAAATAATTTTGACCGGAATTCATGGCTTTGGGTACCACGGTGTTTTCGATCATGAGCGAAAAGATGGACAAGACTTTTTTGTTGACCTGACTTTGGATATCGACTTAACCGCGCCTTCTAACTCAGATGCGATCGAAGACACTGTTAATTATGCAGAGATCACTGATCTTGTTGTCGAGGAGATAACCAGTAACCCAGTTAACTTGATTGAAAAACTAGCGGGAAGAATTGCTGAAAGGGTTTTGAATCAACATTTAAAGGTGCAGCAGGTTTCTGTGACAGTTCATAAACCACAAGCACCTGTTGCTGCGCAATTAAAAGATATAGCTGTGGTTGTTACACGAGTTCGATGAAAGCTGTAATTGCATTAGGTGCCAACATAGGCAACCCACAAGAAAACCTAGATTTAGCCGTTGCTTTACTGCGCGAGGCAACTGATGTGAAAAGTGTTTCTTCATACTATTCAACGGCACCTGTAGGTGGTCCAGAACAACCAGATTACTTAAATGCTGTATGCATAATCGATAGTGAGCTTCCGGCAATGGATTTGTTATCCCTGCTGCATGGAATTGAAAAGAGTTTAGGCCGTGAAAGAGTTGTGCAGTGGGGTCCGCGAACAATTGATTTGGATTTGATTCAGTACGGTGGATTGCTCAGCAAGGCTGATGAGTTACAACTTCCACACCCTCGTGCGCATGAACGTCGCTTTGTTTTACAACCATGGTTTGAGATTGAGCCTGATGCGATCCTGCTTACGCATGGGCCGATAAAAGAACTTTTGGAGCAATTGCCTGCTTAGCGGTAAAGTTCGCAGTATCTCGCCCGGTACCCCGAAAGGACTGGAGCCACTGAAATGACTGTATTAGTGCCAACTATGGGCGCCTTGCATAAAGGCCACCAAGCGTTGATTAAACGTGCGCGCACATTGGATAAAGATGTCATTGTCAGCATTTTCATTAATCCACTTCAGTTTGAAAATAAAGAGGATTTAGAAAAGTATCCCCGCACGCCACAACGAGATATCGAAATCGCAACTATTGCTGGTGCAAATGAAGTCTGGTTTCCAGAGTATGAAGATCTGTATCCAGAGGGCTTTAAGACACTGAGTGCAGGCCCATTAGGAAACAAGTTTGAAGGCGCATCTCGTCCAGGTCACTTTGATGGAGTTGTAACTGTTGTAGATCGATTGTTTGCAATTGCAAAACCAGATAAAGCTGTTTTTGGAGAAAAGGATTTCCAGCAGCTAACAATTATCAAAGCCATGAAGAGCAAGGTAGAGATAGTTGCTGTTCCTACTGTGCGAGAGTTTGATGGCTTAGCGATGTCTTCACGCAATGTTCGATTAAGTGAGCGCGGACGAGATATAGCGCTGGTTATTCATCGAGCCCTTGCGGCAGCAAAGTTAGCTCCAACCGTAGAAATTGCTCAGGAGATACTGAACTCAACCCTGTCTACTGAGCCAGGTTTTGAAAAGGATTACGCAACAATTATTGATGAAAAGGATTTTTCACCCGCAAATGACGGTACAGAAAACCGTAGAGCAATTATTGCTGGCTGGGTGGAAGGTGTTCGCTTAATAGACAACATGCAAATGGTGGGGAGATAGCGATGTTATTAACTGTTGACGTCGGAAACACAAATACCGTACTTGGAATCTTTGATGACAAGGAGATGGTGAGATCCTGGCGCGTAAAGACCGATCCTCGCAGCACAGCTGATGAGCTATGGCTGCAGTACCGCGCGCTAGTTGAGGATTACGACTTAACTGGACTATCTGTATGTTCCACAGTTCCTGCAACTTTGCGCGAACTTCGCACAATGATCGCTGATTACTTTTCAGATGTTCGAGTCACAATTGTTGAACCAGGCATCAAAACAGGCGTTCCACTTTTAGTAGATAACCCAAAGGAGATCGGTGCTGATCGCATTGTTAATACCTTGGCCGCTCACACACTCTTTGGTGGTCCAGCAATTGTTGTTGACTTTGGAACATCGACAAACCTCGATGTCGTTTCACCAAAGGGAGAGTTTCTAGGTGGAGCACTTGCACCCGGCATTGAAATCTCTGTTGATGCACTCGCTTCACGTGCAGCTCAACTTCGCAAGGTTGAGTTGATTAAGCCAAAGAATGTCATTGGTAAGAACACAGTCGAGGCGCTGCAATCCGGAACGATTTATGGATTTGCCGGTCAGGTTGATGGATTAGTAGATCGCATCACTGCCGAGCTGCTAGAAAGTTATTCAGCAAAGCCAACTGTCATTGCTACAGGCGGATTAGCGCCATTAATTATCGGAGTTTCAGAAACTATCGACCATCATGAGCCTGATTTGACGCTGATTGGGCTTCGCCTAATTCACGAACGAAATGCATGAGTCGGTAGACTTCACGACCTATGAGTACAGAGAATTTACCTACGGAAGAGGATCTGCCTGAGCAGCTCCGTATTCGACGTGAAAAGCGCGCATCCTTATTGGAGCGCAACGTTGAGCCATATCCAGTCTCTGTGCCTCGCACAAAATCACTCAAAGAGGTTCGCGAAAAGTACGTTGGTCTAGAAATCGATGTGGCAACAGGTGATGTTGAGTCATTAACTGGTCGAATTATTTTCAAGCGCGATACCGGAAAACTTTGCTTTGCAACCCTGCGCGAAGGCGATGGAACAGAGCTTCAAGCGATGTTGTCTTTAGACAAGGTCGGACAAGAGGTTCTTGATTCCTGGAAATCAGATATTGATCTTGGTGACATTGTTTCAATTACCGGCGAGATCATCACATCAAAACGCGGCGAGCTTTCAATCTTGGCAAATTCTTGGACCTTGGCATCTAAGTCATTGCGTCCATTGCCAAATGATCACAAGCCAATGTCTGAAGAAACTCGCGTTCGTATGCGTTATGTTGATTTGATTGTTCGCCCAGAAGCGCGCAGCAATGCACGTATGCGTCCTGCGGTAATGAAGTCATTGCGCGACACATTTGATAAGGCAAACTTTGTCGAAGTAGAAACACCAATGTTGCAGGTCATGCATGGTGGAGCAGCTGCGCGCCCATTCAAATCTTTCTCAAACGCTTATGACATGGATCTTTACCTACGCATTGCGCCAGAGCTTTTCTTGAAGCGTTGCGTTGTTGGTGGAATCGAACGCGTATTTGAGATCAACCGTAACTTCCGTAATGAAGGCGCTGATTCATCTCACTCTCCTGAGTTTGCGATGATTGAAAGTTACATGGCCTACGGCGACTGGATGTCGATCGCAGATTTAACTCGCACCTTGGTTCAAAACGCAGCGATGGCGGTTGCAGGGTCACATGTTGTTACCCACCACGATGGTCGCCAAGCCGATCTTGGCGGACAGTGGAAGCAAATCTCCTTGTATGACGCTATTTCTAATGGTGTTGGCGAAAGCGTTACAGCCCTTACCCCGTATGCAGATTTGAAGAAGATCGCTGAAAAGCTAGGCATGAAGATTGATCCAAAGTGGATCACTGGAAAGCTTGCAGAAGAGATCTTCGAGCATGTTGCTCGCCACCTATTGGTTGAACCAACATTTGTTATGGGATTCCCAGTTGATACATCACCTCTGGTACGTGCACACCGCGAACTACCTGGTGTTGCAGAAAAATGGGATCTCTACATTGATGGCTTTGAACTTGCAACAGGATATTCCGAACTCATTGATCCAGTTGTGCAACGTGATCGTTTAGTAGAACAAGCAACACTTGGTTCAAAGGGTGATCTTGAAGCGATGCAGGTTGATGAGGATTTCTTGCGCGCCATGGAGTTTGCAATGCCTCCAACTGGTGGAATGGGAATGGGTGTTGATCGTTTGCTCATGGCGTTAACTGGACTTGGAATTCGCGAAACTATTTTGTTCCCACTTGTTAAGCCAGAAGTTGATTAATCAATGCAGATTCGTCCAGCACGCACTAGTGACATCAAAGGCATTCGCCAATTAATTGATTCGTATGCACCACAGGGTCGTTTGCTTTCAAAAGAAACTGTAACTTTGTATGAAAGCGTGCAGGAGTTCACAGTTGCAGTCGAAGGCGATCAAGTTGTTGGTTGCGGCGCACTGCACGTTCTTTGGGAAGATCTAGCTGAAGTTCGCACCGTTGCCGTTTCAGAACATTTGCGTGGCAAAGGTGTTGGCCATCAGATCCTTGATTCCATCATTGATCGTGCACAAGCAATCGGTGTGAAGCGAATCTTTTGTTTGACCTTTGAAACTGAGTTCTTTGGTCGCCATGGTTTTGAAGTTATTGAAGGAACGCCGGTTGAACCTGAGATTTATAAGGAGCTCCTACGTTCCTACGATGCCGGTGTGGCTGAGTTCTTGGATTTAGAGTCGGTAAAGCCCAATACCCTGGGAAATACCCGCATGCTCAAAAAGCTATAAAGGCCCAGATTTAGTCCATTTTCGGGCATAACCCCGCCACATTTGGGGTTGTAAAAGTCGGAAGCATTCCGCCTCGCGAGCGTAGGCCCGCAGGTATTAGGCTTAACGAAAGAACGATCCAAAGGAGCACCGCCCATGTTTGAGCGCTTTACAGACCGAGCCCGTCGCGTTGTCGTGCTGGCCCAAGAAGAAGCACGCATGCTCAACCACAACTACATCGGCACCGAGCACATCCTTCTGGGTTTAATCCACGAAGGTGAAGGCGTTGCAGCTAAGGCGCTGGAATCTCTAGGCATCTCACTTGAAGGCGTTCGCGCACAAGTTGAAGAGATCATCGGACAAGGTCAGCAAGCACCAAGTGGTCACATTCCATTTACTCCGCGCGCAAAGAAGGTTCTTGAACTCTCACTTCGCGAAGCGTTGCAGTTAGGTCACAACTACATTGGAACAGAGCACATCCTCCTTGGTTTAATCCGCGAAGGTGAAGGCGTTGCAGCACAGGTTCTTGTAAAGCTTGGTGCTGACCTTAATCGTGTTCGTCAACAAGTTATTCAACTTCTCTCTGGTTACCAGGGTAAGGAAGCTGTACAAACTGGAGGACCTGCAGAAGGAACTCCATCTACATCATTAGTACTTGATCAATTTGGTCGCAATCTGACACAAGCTGCACGTGAAGGAAAGCTAGATCCAGTTATCGGTCGCGAAAATGAGATCGAACGTGTGATGCAGGTTCTTTCACGTCGTACAAAGAACAACCCAGTTCTTATTGGTGAACCAGGTGTTGGTAAGACCGCGGTTGTTGAAGGTCTTGCACAAGCGATTTACAAAAATGATGTTCCAGAAACTTTGAAGGATAAGCAGCTGTACTCACTTGATCTAGGCGCGTTAGTTGCTGGTTCTCGTTACCGTGGAGATTTCGAAGAGCGCCTGAAGAAGGTTCTCAAGGAGATCAAAACTCGCGGTGACATCATTCTTTTCATCGATGAGATTCACACACTTGTAGGCGCAGGAGCTGCAGAAGGTGCGATTGATGCTGCAAGCATCTTGAAGCCAATGCTGGCTCGCGGTGAGCTACAGACAATTGGTGCAACAACACTTGATGAGTACCGCAAGCATGTTGAGAAGGATGCAGCTCTTGAGCGCCGCTTCCAACCAATTCAGGTGAAGGAGCCATCAGTAGCTCACACCATTGAGATTTTAAAGGGTCTACGCGACCGCTACGAAACTCACCACCGTGTATCAATTACAGATGGTGCGCTCGCAGCTGCTGCAAACATGGCTGATCGTTATGTTTCAGATCGTTTCTTGCCAGATAAGGCGATCGACCTTATTGATGAAGCAGGATCACGTCTTCGCATTAAGCGCATGACAGCTCCAGCAGAGCTACGCGAGTTTGATGACAAGATCGCAAATGCTCGCAAGGAGAAAGAGTCTGCAATTGATGGTCAGGATTTTGAATTAGCAGCAACTCTTCGCGATAAGGAAAAGAACTTAATCGCTGAAAAGCATGAGGCTGAAAAGAATTGGAAGGCAACAGATCTAGATAAGGTCACCGAGGTTGATGAAGAACTCATCGCGCAGGTACTTTCTCTTTCAACTGGTATTCCTGTATTCAAACTTACTGAAGAAGAGACAGCGCGTCTGCTTCGCATGGAGGATGAACTACACAACCGTGTTATCGGGCAGGATCAGGCGATTAAGGCGTTGTCACAAGCAATCCGTCGTACACGCGCTGGTCTAAAGGATCCACGTCGTCCAGGCGGATCATTTATCTTCGCTGGTCCTTCAGGTGTTGGTAAGACAGAACTTTCACGCACACTTGCATCATTCTTGTTTGGTGATCAGGATGCATTGATTCAACTTGATATGTCTGAGTACTCAGAGCGTCACACTGCAACACCTCCGTTAATGGAACCTCCAGGGTAATATTACTTGTGGCCAATAGGCC
>JAPOJK010000034.1 GCA_029978465.1 Actinomycetota bacterium | reverse complement strand
GTGGCGCATCACAGCTAGTTATGTACGGATTCGAAACTTTGACTGAAGCTGGATACCAGCCAGAGGTTGCATACTTCGAGTGCTTGCATGAGCTTAAGTTGATCGTTGACCTTATGTATGAAGGTGGAATTGCTAAGCAGCGTTGGTCAGTTTCCGACACAGCTGAGTTCGGTGATTATGTTTCAGGCCCACGTGTTATCGATCCACGCGTCAAGGAAAACATGAAGGCTGTTCTTGCAGATATCCAAAGCGGAGCATTTGCAAAGCGCTTCATCGATGACCAAGAGGCTGGAGCACCTGAATTTAAATCACTTCGCGCTAAGGGCGAGACACATCCAATTGAGGCTGTTGGTCGCGAACTTCGCAAGATGTTTTCATGGATGAAGCAGTCAAAGGGTGACGATTACAAGGAAGGCAGCGCAGCGCGTGGCTAAACCTATTGTTTTAATCGCCGAAGAACTCAGCCCTGCAACACTTGAAGCGTTAGGTCCTGATTTTGAAGTTGTTAACTGTGACGGTGCAAACCGTGCTGAACTTCTAGCAGCACTTGCCAAAGGTGTAGATGCGGTTTTGATCCGTTCTGCGACAAAGATGGATGCAGAAGCGATTGCAGCTGCAAAGGGTCTGAAGGTTATTGCTCGTGCCGGAGTTGGACTTGATAACGTTGATATTCCTGCAGCAACAGCTGCGGGTGTCATGGTTGTTAATGCACCTACATCAAACATTGTGTCAGCGGCTGAATTAGCAATCGCACTTTTGATGGCATCAGCACGATTTGTTTCACCAGCTCATGCAGCTTTGCGTAATGGAAAGTGGGCACGTTCAAAGTACACAGGCGCTGAGATCTTTGAAAAGACTCTAGGAATCGTTGGCTTTGGTCGCATTGGTCAACTGGTGGCTCATCGCATGCAGGCATTTGGAATGGATGTAGTTGCTTACGATCCATATCTACAGCCAGCACGTGCAGCACAACTTGGCGTCCGTTTAGTTGAACTTGATGAACTTCTCAAGGTTTCAGATTTCATCACCATTCACCTTCCAAAGACCAAGGAAACTGCAAACCTCATCGGCGTAGAAGCGCTGAAGAAGGTTAAGCCATCTGTGCGAATCATTAACGCTGCTCGTGGTGGCGTACTTGATGAGGCTGCATTGTTTGATGCAATCACCGAAGGTCGTGTCGCAGGCGCGGGTCTTGATGTGTTCTCAACAGAGCCATGCACAGACTCACCACTATTTACTTTGGATCAAGTAGTTGCAACACCTCACTTAGGTGCCTCAACTGATGAGGCTCAAGAGCGCGCAGGAATCGCCGTTGCCGTTTCAGTGCGTAAAGCACTTGCTGGCGAGTTAGTTCCTGATGCGGTTAACGTAAAGGGCGGAGCAATCCACGAAGAGATTCGTCCAAGCCTGCCTTTAGTTGAAAAGATGGCTCAGATTGCAACTGCAATCGCAGGAGAAGCTCCAGTAAGTATGGATCTAACTGTTAAGGGCGATATCTCTGGCCATGATTCATCAATCCTTGCAACAAGTGCACTGAAGGGTGCATTACTTGGTTGTGGACTTTCAGATGTTACCTACGTAAATGCTCCAGCACTTGCTGCAGAGCGTGGAGTTACATCTGCTGTAACAACAGATCCAGAAAGCCCTGAGTACCGCAGCATGATCTCTCTTCGCGCAGCACTTGCCGATGGAAAGATTGTTACTGTTGATGGAACTTTGATGGGAATTCGCAAGGTTGAGAAGATTATTGCCATTGATGGTTTTGATCTTGATCTTCCACCAACTGAAAATCTCTTGTTCCTTCGTTACTCAGATAAGCCAGGTGTCGTAGGCGCTGTAGGAAATGCACTTGGTAAAGCTGGCATCAACATCGCAGGTATGCAGGTAGCGCGTAGCGCTGCAGGCGGACAAGCGTTGATGGCACTTACAGTTGATTCACAAATCAGTGATGATCTAATTACATCAGTTAAGAAGGACACTGGAGCAGAACTTGTTCGCTCCGTAACTTTGGTGGGGTAATGAGAACAATTAATTTAGCTGTCATTGCAGGCGATGGAATCGGCCCTGAGGTTGTTGGAGAAGGTCTCAAGGTTTTAGATGTTGTTGCTAAGAAGTATTCCGTGGAGTTTAAGAAAACTTCCTATGATCTTGGTGCAGCGTTTTGGCATCGCACAGGCGAAGTGTTGCCTGATGCAACCTTGGCAGAGCTTGCAAAGGCTGATGTCATCTTGCTTGGCGCAGTTGGAGACCCAACTGTTCCCAGCGGTGTTCTAGAGCGTGGACTTCTTTTAAAGCTTCGCTTTGCCTTTGATCACTACATCAATCTGCGTCCTGCACGTTTGATGCCTGGTGTTACCGGACCCCTTGCAACCAAAGCTCCAATTGATTTTGTTGTAGTTCGCGAAGGCACAGAAGGCCCATATGTTGGCGCTGGTGGAGTACTTGCAGAAGGTACAGATGCTGAAATTGCAACTGAAGAAAGCCTCAATACCCGACGTGGTGCAGAGCGCGTAATCCGTGATGCATTTGAGCGTGCTTCAAAGCGTGAGCGCAAGAAGTTAACTCTGGTGCACAAGAACAATGTTCTAACACGTGCTGGTGGTTTGTGGACTCGTACCTTTAATGAGGTTGCTAAGGAGTACCCAGCGATCACAACTGATTACCTACATGTTGATGCTGCATCGATGTTCTTTGTTACTAATCCAGAGCGTTTTGATGTAGTTGTTACAGATAACTTATTTGGTGACATCTTGACCGATATCGCAGCAGCGATCTGCGGAGGAATTGGTCTTGCTGCATCTGGAAATATCAATCCAACTGGAAAGTTTCCATCTATGTTTGAGCCGGTTCATGGTTCAGCACCAGATATTGCCGGAAAGAACTTAGCTGATCCAACAGCAACTGTGATGTCAGTTGCCATGATGCTTGATCACTTAGGACTAGCCGATGCTGCACGCGAAGTTGAAAAGGCGGTTGCTGCAGATTTATTGGCACGTGGAGATAAGAAGCGCAGCACTACTGAAATTGGAGATGCGCTAGCAAGCGCACTGTAATCATGAAGATCACTCTCAATCCCAACGCTAAAGATGCTGCTACGCGTGATGCGCTAGTTGCTGAAGGTGGTTTTGGTAAGTACTACACCGATCACATGGTGATGTGCGAGTGGAGTGAAAAGGATGGTTGGGGCGAACCACATTTAATGCCATACGGTCCAATCTCATTAGATCCAGCAACCGCGGTTTTTCACTACGGCCAAGAGATCTTTGAGGGCATGAAGGCGTATCGCCAACCAGACGGATCGATTTCATTATTTCGACCAACAGCAAATGCAAAGCGTTTTGCAAACTCTGCCAAGCGTTTAGCACTTCCTGAAATGCCGGTTGAATTATTTATGGAGACAGTTGAAGCACTTGTTCACCAAGATGCTGGTTGGGTTCCAAACAAGGTGGGGGAGTCGCTGTATATCCGCCCATTTATGATCGCAACTGAGGTTGGTTTAGGCGTACGTCCAACAAACAAAGCCACATACCTTCTTATTGCAACACCAGCGGGTGCTTACTTTGATCCATCAAAGGCTGTCTCAGTATGGATTTCAACTGAGTATGTTCGTGCAGCTCAAGGTGGAACAGGTGAAGCAAAGTGTGGTGGAAATTACGCAGCATCACTGGTTGCGCAAAAAGCTGCAGCAAAAGAGGGATGCGATCAAGTTGTCTGGATCGATGCAAAAGAGCGCAAATGGGTTGAGGAAATGGGCGGCATGAACCTTTACTTCGTAAAGGGAAAAGGTGCAGATGCAACCGTCATTACTCCTAAATTAACTGGAACCTTATTGCCAGGAATTACCCGCGATTCAATTTTGTCTGTGGCGAGCGATCTTGGATACAAAGTCGATGAGGTAATGCTCTCAGTTGATGACTGGCGCGATGGTGTCACATCGGGAGAGATCACTGAAATCTTTGCTTGTGGAACCGCTGCCGTTGTTTCTCCTGTTGGTCAGGCAAAGAGTGCCATGGGTACATGGGTAACTGGCGATGGTCAACCAGGAACCATCACCATGCAGATTCGTAATCACTTACTAGGAATTCAACACGGAACAATTGCAGATTCGCACAACTGGATGAGTGCGGTTAAGTAATGCCAGTTAATGATTCATTTCATATCTATGACACGACCCTTCGCGATGGTGCGCAGCAAGAGGGCTTAAATCTTTCTGTTCATGACAAGCTCAACATCGCTCGCCACCTCGATGAATTAGGTGTTGGCTTTATCGAAGGTGGATGGCCTGGAGCAAACCCAAAGGACACTGAATTCTTCGCTCTTGCGAAAAAAGAGTTAAAGCTCAAGAACGCAACCTTTGTTGCCTTTGGTGCAACACGTCGCCCTCATGCAAAAGCTGCAGATGATGTACTGCTCGGAGCACTTCGCGATAGCGGCGCTCCGGCTGTAACCCTTGTTGCAAAGGCCTTTGATCGCCATGTTGATCTTGCACTAAAGACAACACTGGATGAGAACCTTGCGATGATTCGTGACTCTGTTACTCACTTAATTCAAGAAGGCCAACGTGTTTTCCTTGATGCAGAGCACTTCTTCGACGGCTATCGCAGCAACCGTGCATATGCACTAGAAGTTGTACGGGTAGCTGCAGAAGCTGGGGCAGATGTAATTGCTTTGTGCGATACCAACGGCGGAATGTTGCCTGATGAGTTATCGCAAGTTGTTCATGATGTTTTAACGGCAAGTTCCGCTCGCTTAGGTATCCATTGCCACAATGACACAGGGTGCGCGGTTGCAAACTCAATGGCAGCTGTTGCTGCAGGTGCCACACATGTCCAGGGCACATTAAATGGATACGGCGAGCGAACCGGAAACGCTGATCTAGTAACAATCATTGCAAACTTAGAATTGAAAAAGAAGCAGTTAGTGCTTCCTCCAAATGCGCTGCAAGAAGCCTTCAGAATTTCACATGCAGTAGCTGAGGTAACAAATGTGGCACCTAGTAGTCGCCAACCATATGTTGGTGTTTCAGCATTTGCTCACAAGGCTGGTCTTCACGCCAGCGCAATTAAGGTAGATCCATCTTTGTATCAGCATGAAGATCCATCATCTGTCGGAAACGATATGCGCATGCTTGTGTCAGATATGGCTGGCCGTGCTTCAATTGAATTAAAGTCTCAAGAACTTGGCGTAGATCTTGGTGGCGATAAAGAGCTTATTGGTCGCATCGTTGATCGCGTCAAGGAAATGGAATCTCGCGGATTTACCTTTGAAGCAGCCGATGCCTCATTTGAACTATTAGTTCATGAAGAAATGTCAGGCATGCGCCCATCATTCTTTACTATCAATCACTGGGTTACATCTGTAGAACGCGCAGCTGATCAGACAATTACAACTAAGGCTGAAGTAACAGTGACTGCAAAGGGTCAAGAGATCACCTGCAGTGGCGAAGGTAATGGTCCAGTTAACGCCTTTGATAATGCGCTTCGAACAGGGTTGATCTCTTTGTATCCAGAGCTTTCAACCCTTGAGTTAACTGATTACAAGGTACGTATCCTTGAAGGTCGTTTAGGAACAGGTGCTGTAACACGCGTATTAGTTGAAACGAGCGATGGCAAGGGCGAGTGGAACACCGTTGGTGTTCATGAAAACGTTATTGCTGCATCTGCCATGGCCCTTGAAGATGCCGTGACCTTCGGCCTTATGCGTCAGGGACGTAAGCCCGAGTAAACTGATTACGTGAGCGAAAATTATGAAAAGCTAATTGCAGCTTTTACTCGCCACTTAGAGGTTGAACGCTCGCTATCTGTACACACGATCCGTGCTTACTTAGGCGATCTTGAATCATTGCTCACGCACTTGGAAACAATTGGTGTTGTAGATATTTCACAGTTAGAACTAGTGCATCTTCGTTCTTGGCTGGCCAATCAACAGATTAAAGGGGGAGCGCGGACAACCCTTTCTCGCAGAGCCGTCTCGGTTCGACTTTTTACAAAGTGGGCGGTTAAGAACAAGTACTTAGCTAAAGATGTTGCAGCAACGCTGGCAACGCCTAAGGGGCATCGAACACTTCCTGAGGTTTTAGAAATTGCCGATGCGAAGATGGCGATGTATTCACTTGCTACCCGTGCGGCAGAGGAAGAAACCCCTATTTCGTTGCGGGATGTTGCGATGGTCGAACTCTTGTATGCAACAGGAGCGCGTGTGGCTGAACTATGTGGCTTAGATTTAAGTGATATTGATTATGACCGACAAACAATTCGCGTTTTGGGTAAAGGAAACAAAGAACGCACGATTCCGTTGGGAAACCCTGCGATGAAAGCTTTAAATGCTTGGTTGAAAGATGGGCGAAATTCAGTAAAGAACTCGCAATCGGAAAACGCTGTTTTCCTTGGAGCGCGCGGAAAACGTATCGATCAACGTACAGTGCGTACAGTTGTGTACAACGCCCTTGAAGCAATTGAAGGAATCGAACGTATGGGTCCCCATGCACTGCGACATTCAGCGGCAACTCACTTATTAGAAGGTGGTGCAGATTTGCGTACAGTCCAGGAAATTTTGGGCCATGCATCACTTGCCACAACTCAGATTTACACCCATGTCTCAACTGAACGTTTACAAAAAGCCTTCAAGCAGGCTCATCCACGCGCATGAGATCTGCACTTGTAGTTATACCTACTTATAACGAAGCTGAAAGTATCGGCGCGATTCTTAATGCGCTCAAACCTTTGGATTGCGATGTACTAGTAATCGATGATGGATCACCTGATGGCACCGCACAGATTGTGCGCAACCTTGGTATCGAAGTAATTGAACGAGCAGGAAAGCAAGGTTTGGGCAGCGCATATCGTGCGGGTTTTTCACTAGCGATGGATCGCGGATACACCTACATCATTCAAATGGATGCAGATGGCTCACACCAGGTGAGTGATCTTGAAAAGATGATGGAGTGGATTGGCAGCGCTGATTTATTAATTGGTTCACGGTGGGTTAAAGATGGCGGAATCGCCAATTGGAGCAAGTTCCGTGAATACCTTTCTAAGTCAGCAAACGCATACGCAAATCTTTTACTCTCATTAGGAGTCAAAGACACAACAGCGGGATTTCGAATTTATACATCAGCGCTTGTAAAGAAGATGGAGATCTCAACAATTCGAAGCGAGGGGTACTGCTTCCAGATTGAGATGACCCGACGAGCAATCTCCCGTGGGGGATCGGTAGCTGAAATTCCAATTACCTTTATTGAAAGAGCCCATGGGGTCAGCAAAATGTCCTTCGCCATCGCGCTAGAAGCGGTGCTTCGGATCACTGCATGGGGAGCTTTGCGCCTGATTGGGCGGTAATTTCCACGCTCACGCTCAGGTAGGATTTGCTCTGCATCGATCTTCGGATCGGTGACATCTCAGCACTCACCGACTTCGGTCGGCATAACCACCTCGGTCCACAAGAAATTGTGGTCGGTGATTTCGAGTGCGACGGGCTAAACAAATTGTTTGGCCATAAACCGAGCGGGTTTTCTTCTGCTGCGCAGAAAAAACCTAAGAAGGAGTATGCCGTCATGGCAGTTGTAACAATGCGAGAGCTCCTCGACAGCGGAGTCCACTTCGGACACCAGACTCGTCGATGGAACCCAAAGATGAAGCGCTTTATTTTCACAGAGCGCAATGGCATCTACATCATCGACATCCAGCAATCACTTGCACTTATCGATTCAGCATATGAGTTTGTTAAGGACACTGTTGCTAAGGGTGGCCACGTTTTGTTCGTTGGAACAAAGAAGCAAGCACACGAGCCAATCATTAATCACGCAGCACGCGTTGGAATGCCAACAGTGACTGAGCGTTGGTTAGGCGGAATGCTTACTAACTTCCCAACTGTATACAAGCGTATTCAGCGCCTAAAGGAGCTAGAAGCTCTAGAAGAGAAGAACGATCTACTTCTAACAAAGAAGGAGCTTCTTGTTCTACGTCGCGAACGCGAAAAACTATTTAAGAACCTTGACGGTATCCGCAACATGACCAAGTTGCCTTCAGCAATTTGGGTTGTAGATACAAAGAAGGAGCACCTAGCGGTTCAGGAAGCCAAGAAGCTTGGTATTCCAGTTATCGCAATCTTGGATACAAACTGCGATCCAGATGAGGTTGATTACAAGATTCCTGGTAACGATGATGCGATTCGTTCAATCGACTTGCTAACACGCGTTATCACCGATGCAATTGCAGCTGGCCTACAGGCACGTTCTGCAAATGTTAAGGCTGAAACAAAGAGTGATGCTCCAGCTGTTGCTGCGGGCGAGCCATTGGCTGATTGGGAGAAGGAAATTCTCGACGGTTCAGCACCAGCACCAACAACACCGGAGGCATAAATTGGCTAACTACACAGCTGAAGATGTAAAGAAGCTTCGTGAAGCAACTGCAGCAGGAATGCTCGATTGCAAGAAGGCTTTGGATGAAGCAGAAGGCGACTACAACAAGGCGCTAGACATCATTCGCGTAAAGGGCCTTAAGGGCATTACAAAGCGCGAAGGTCGTCTCACTTCAAATGGTGCAGTTGTTGCAAAGGTCGAGGGCAACCTTGGCGTAATGCTTGAGCTGAACTGCGAAACAGATTTCGTTGCAAAGGGTGAGCGCTTCGTTGCACTTGCAGAAGAGCTACTTGCTCACCTGCAAAATGCACAATCTGCTTCTCTAGAAGCATTTTTGACATC
>JAPOJK010000033.1 GCA_029978465.1 Actinomycetota bacterium | reverse complement strand
CCAGTAGTTCCACCTGCCGCAGTACCGGAGTTTCCACCAAATACCTGATCAAGTGCACCCTTCAATGTGTCGTCATAACCAATTTGATCTCCGAAGGAAACAAGAACCTTCTGAAGCAATGGATATGCAGCGGTGTTTGATGTCGCCTTTACATATACAGGTTGTACATACAAGAGACCTCCACCAACTGGAAGTGTGAGCAAGTTTCCAAGTACAACATCAGAGCCACCACGACGAAGTAGTGACAATGAGTTTGCAACCTCAGGCTTTGCTTCGAAGTTCGAAGCTACCTGTGAAGGACCTGCAACGTTGGTATTACGAGGCAACTGCAGCACAGTCATCTTTCCGTAATCAGGACCTGGATCTGAGTTAACTACTGCAAATGCTGAAAGGTTTTCACGACCACCACGTGGAACAAATGGTGTGGTCAATGAGAACGCTGGCTTCTTTGAACCAGGCATCTGAAGTGTTAAGTAGTAAGGAGGTTGCGCAGATGCGTTAGCTCCAAATGTTGAAGGATCGCGAGGCACGCGCCAGAAATCCTGACCGCCATAGAAAGCTTCAGCTGTCTTCACATGGTACGAGCTAAGAATTTCACGCTGCACACGGAAGAGATCTTCTGGGTAACGAATGTGCTCTAGAAGCTGTGCAGAGATCTCACTCTTTGGCTTAATCGTATTTGGGAACGCCTTTGACCAAGTCTTGAGAACTGGATCCTGTTCATCCCACTGATACAAGGTCACTGTGCCGTTATATGCATCAACAGTCGCCTTAACTGAGTTACGGATGTAGTTAACGCTCTGATTTCCTTGCGCAGCAATCGAAGCAGAGTTTGCTGTTAGCGCATCTGCAGTTGCATTTGAAAGGGTTGTTTGACGTGCATATGGATAGCCAGCACTTGTTGTGTAGCCATCGATAATCCACATGATCTTTCCATCAACCAAAGCTGGGTATGGATCTCCATCAAGGGTCAACCATGGTGCAACCTTTGAAACACGTTCACGAGGGTTGCGCTCAAAGAGAATCTTTGAATCCTTGTTGATCAAGTTTGAGAGAAGAATTCTCTGCTCCTGATACTTGAGAGCAAATACAACCTTATTAAGAAGTGATCCAACTGGAACTCCACCTGTACCGGTGTATGTGTAGTTGCGCTGACCATTGGCAGAGGTGTCATCTGGATAGTCAAACTCAACTGGAGTATCGGTCTTTACACCACCAATAATTGAGTAATCAGGAACGTTCTCACCAAAGTAAACACGAGGCTCAAACTTTCCAAGCGCACCTGTTGGTGGAAGGTTTCCGACTGTAAAGGAAGGCTTTCCATCAGCATCGCGCTCATTTCCGTAAGCTGCAACAAAACCAAAACCATGTGTGTATACAAGGTGGTCGTTAATCCAGTTACGTGAAGGGTTTCCGGCGATATTTAATTCGCGAACTGCAACTACAACATCGCGCTTTACGCCATTGACGGTGTAGCGATCGATATCAAGTGACTCTGGGAAGCTGTAGTACGGACGAATCTGCTGTAGTTGTCTAAAGGTTGGTGACAAAACATTTGGATCCATCAAACGAATGTTGGCAATTGTTGCTGCATCATCTGCAAGCTGGCCAGTGTTTGTTGAATCTGTTGCTTGATAATCACTAACGCTTACATTGTCGATTCCGTAAGCAGCACGGGTCGCATCAATGTTGCGCTGAATATATGGCGCTTCCTTTGATGACTCGCTTGGCTTTACCTGGAACTGCTGAATCGCACCTGGGTATAGGCCGGCAATAAGTACTGATGAAAGAACCAACAGCACAGTGCCTGCCGCAGGAAGTACCCATGAGCGACGAACAATGTTTGCAAAAAATAGAAGCGCACATACAAGTGCAATACCGGCAAGGATTGCCTTTGCTGGAAGCACCGCGTTTACATCTGTATAGGTAAGACCAGTGATGAGCTTGCTCTCCTTGAGAGCTAGTGCGTAACGGTCAAACCAGTAAGCAACAGCCTTGAGCAGAACCACTAATCCCAACAGAACTGATAGCTGCACGCGTGCTGCAACCGTTGTGCGATCTTCCTGAACCTGCAGGCGAATTCCACCGTAGAGATAATGCACGGCAACCGAGGCCAAGATTGCAAGAATCGCAGTTGAGATCGCCCATGAAATTAATGTTTGCCAGAACGGAAGTCGGAAGGCAAAGAAGGAAATATCCATGTTGAACTGTGGATCTTTAACTCCAAAAGGGGTTGAGTTCTTAAACAACAACCAGGTGCTCCACATTTGTGAACCGGCAGAGCCAGCAAAGTAGAACAGTGCAACTGTTAATCCAATAAATAGTGGACGACGAATTGGTTCAACTTGTGAACGGTAACGCTCGAGATTATCTGCCTCAACAGTCATTGGCACATAGAGCGGACGACGCTTGTACGCCAACAAAACGTTGAACATCACAATCAGCGCAGTTATTAATCCTCCAACAACAAACAATGTTGCCTTAGTTGTCAGAATTGTTGACCAGGTGCTTGTGAAGTTAACTGATTTGAACCACAACCAATCTGCATAGAACCCGCTTAGTGCGGTGAAGAGCGCACCTGCGATTACAAGAATTCCTATCGTTAATGCGAGAGGGCTCTTGCGGCCTTTGAGTTGGAAGGATGGGCGTTGAAACTGGGGGTTATTCGTCATGGGGCAAAGTTACTGCAAGGGCAATTGGCTCACCAATCAGGAACCTTGTTAGGCAGGCTAGGAAGGTGAATACCGCCTGAGAGTTAAATTCGAGCGGTAGCGTCGAGAGTAATTAGCTGCAAAAGAGTTGCAAGAAATCCAAAAGCCAGAGCCCTCTAGGAGTTAACGGCCTGAGTTTTGTAGGTAATTAATGGCTTGCGCCAATGTGGCAACGGTTACCACCTTAATACCGTCGGGAACATTGCCGATCTCGTCGGCGTTATCAACTGGTGCAAAGAAAAGTGTGGCGCCAACCTTTTTGGCGGACATGATCTTTTCATTGATGCCACCGATAGGACCAACAACACCGCGCTCTGTAATTGTTCCGGTACCGGCAATGTGGCGACCATCCAGCAGATCTTGCTCCGTCAGCAATTCAACAAGTCCAATTGAAAAAACTAGTCCACCACTTGGGCCACCGGTTTCACCAACTTTGAACTTAATCTTCTTGGTATCCAATAGTTGTGCGCGCTCTACTCCAGCTGCTTTTGTGCTCGCCATAATTTCGGGGTGTGATTGAAGGTAGTTAACCGCAGCAACTATTGCAGTGTCTTGAGATTTCACCATGTCAGCCTTGGCTTGCTTGCTTTCCTCTTCTGCAGTTGTGCCAGCAGGATAAATCGCAGATTTTGGATATACCGCACGATCACCACTAATCCATGAGTACACAAGTTCTGGACCAAAGATCCAAGTGTCAGGATTGGTGACTCTGATCGACATCAAATCGATACGACCGGTTGCTGGATAGTTTGCAAGATCCTTAAAGGTAATGACACCTTTGAAAATGTTTTGTGCTTCGCCAGGCAAAACAATTGCATAGGGAAGGGGAGCGATAGTTGCTAAGCCAAAAAATACTCCAAGAGTCCAAGTGACTAATCGAGGAAGGCGTGAGAATCTCATCATCCGAAAGTTAAACATTGGCGCGAGAGTGAATCAGCGACCTAGTTTGATGACCCAGAATCAAAGGACCCAGAATCAAAGGATGCTGAATCGGCAGCACCAGCATCATCGGCTCCCTGTGAACCCTTAGCTACATCAGCACCGCCCGCAGTTGCTGCAATAACTGTTGCACCACTTGCTACATCGCGTGCTTGTGAATCACGGAGTGAATCCTGAAAGCGTTGGAACTTACCGACAGATCGCTGAGTTTCTTGTTGGAACTTTCCTTCAAACTTTGTCACCCACACGACATATCCCAGGGCTCCAATGAGTCCAACTGCGGGAACTACCCACCAGATTAAAGCTGCGAATGCGTTGGACATGAGCCCAGCCTACTAGTTAGTGCTGAGCAGCGCAGACCAGCTGGAAGTGCGGTGTCGGGAATGCAACTCCGGGAATGCTATCTCGGGAATGCAACTCTGGGAATGAATTGGCATGCGAAGTTGTTCCAACACTGGGAGGATTGATCCATGACACCTTTTGGCTTCACACCAGGAAACTCAGATGACTCTAATGAGCCAGTTGATTTTGCTGCCATGATGCAACAGATGCAGCAACAGATTCAAGAGCAGTTCTCAAAGCTGGGAATCAATGCATCAGGTTTTGGTGGTTCAACTGAAGCGCTTCCAAAAAACCTTGTCCGCGATACCGCCAAGAAGTTTGCGACCGCACAAGGCTCGGCTCCAATTGGCGCAAATGATGTTTCTGATGTGGAACAAGCATTTTCTATTGCAGAGCTATGGCTCAACGATGCAACATTTTTCCCGCAATCTCCCAATGTGGGAAATGTTGCCTTAGCTCGCACCGATTGGGTCGATACAACCTTGGTGGGATGGCAAACAACTGTTGAGCCGTTAGCAATCGGTTTGTCCTCTGCAATTGGTGAACTACTTAAGCAAGCAGGTACAGGTGATGGATCACCTCTTGGTGGAGATGATCCATCTCGACAAGAAAACATGCAGCTTCCCATCGGAATGATTTCTGCTCTTCTCAACTCTTTTATTGGTTCATTGATCGCAACGCAGCTTGGACAAGCAATCGGGGGGTTAGCTGGCAAGGTGACTGGCGCACATGATGTGGGATTACCGTTGATTGATGCTGCTTATCCGACCCTTGTTCCGCAAAACATTAAGGAATGGGCCACCGATCTTGATATTCCAATGGATGAGGTTCGCATCTTCCATGCCTTGCGCGAAGCGGCGATTGCGCGTTTGTTTGCTCATAACCCTTGGTTAGTTTCTTACATTCGCACAGCGATTACCGATTACGGCAAGGGCATCAACATTGATATGGATGCGATTCAAGAACAAGCACAACGCGCACTTGAATCTGGAGAGGGTTTTGATCCTTCAAACCCAGAAAGTTTCACAATCGCGCTCAATAATGGAATTTTCACACCGCAAGAATCACCAGCACAGCGTGCTGCATTAACTAAGTTAGAGACTGTCCTTGCATTAATTGATGGATGGAGCGAAGAGGTTGTGGCACTTGCTGCAGGTGATCGTCTTCCAAATATTGCAGCGCTTCAAGAAACATTGCGACGTCGTCGTGCAACATCTGCGCCGGCACAACAACTGTTCTCTTCACTCTTAGGTTTACAGGTTTCACCACGACTTGCGCGTGAAGCGACAGCTTTTTGGAGGCAGGTTCGCGAGTTAAAGGATGTTGAATCACGTGATCGAGTCTGGAGTGGAATTCTTCCAACTGCAGATGATTTATTAACACCTGAGAGTTTCATGAAGAGCCTTGAAGTACCCGATGATCTTTCTGGGCTGCTCTAGATTTATCTGACAAAGTTCACAGTTTGAATTTTGAGAAGTAACGCATCTATTTAGGTCGCGAAATTAGGGTGTAAATAGAAAAGCGAACTCCCCGGTCACTTGCTCTAAGTCAGCCTTCCCCTTGCTGACGTAGAACTGTTATCCGAGGAGTTCGTAGTCGTAAAGTAAGTCTTTCGGGGCGGTTTATCAAATGAGAACCACGTTGACAAAGGGCGTTTTTCTCCGATAGTGGAGATTTTTTCTGGTCCATATTTCGGCAAACATTTACCCGTAATCTTTGCCATCTCATCTGGCTACTGTGTTTTCTTCTATGAGAAAAAGAAATCGCGTCATCGTTCCCTTAATCTCTCAAGGTTTGGTTGAGAGATGTCCTACTATTTTTCAATGACCATCCACCACGAGAATTTTCCAGGACAGGAAAGCTCTCACCCTTTTGTTGAGCAGACCTTGGATGGCGAAACTTTGCCTGGAATCTCAGAAGGCGAGATCATCGTCATCAGATCCACCCGCAGAAAGAAAAATATCTCCGCATATCGCCAAGGTGGACGGATCGTTGTCTCAATTCCCGCTCGTATGAGCAAGGCTGATGAGCGAGCGATGGTGCCCGAGATGGTTGCCAAGATCCGTGCGCAGGAGGCAGCGGCCACGATGAGCGAGGAACGGCTTTCCAGCAGGGTTGATGAGCTGTTGACCGAGCTCGCCCCTGAAATCTCCCTGCGTCCTTCCTCTATAAATTGGAGAGGAATGCGCGAGCGCTGGGGCTCCTGCACCGGCACCGATCGAACGATTCGGATCTCAGACCGGCTCAAGGGGGCGCCCGACTATGTTCTGGACTATGTCCTCTTCCATGAGGCGATCCACCTCCAATTCTTTGACCATGGCCCAGAATTCAAGGCGCTCCTGTCCAGATTCCCCCTTGAAGCCCAGGCTGAGGCGTATTTGAGCGGGTATGAGGCTGCCGAGAACGCCTTGACCGCCCCAGAAGCTCTTAAAAAACTTCTAAATAAAGGTGCGTAGTTAGGCTCATTTGAGCGTGTTGGCGAGTAACCTCATACACGAACGCCTGCCCCACACGGGGAGCATCCCGATGGGATCGCAAGCGTCGATAGGAGGAAAAGAATGAGTGCAGAGACATACAAAGGTGACGCTTACTGCGTTAAGTGCAAAGAGAAGCGTGAATTCGAAGGAACTGTAAAGGTTTCTGACTCTGGTCGTCGCATGGCACAAGGCATCTGCCCAGTGTGTGGCACCAAGGTCAATCGCATCCTTGGCAAAGCACAGTAATTAAATTTCGTTTCGCGTAAGTGAGCTCTCGTTCACTTGCGAACGTCTAGCGTTACAAAAGGCCCTCGCACTATCCGGTGCGGGGGTCTTTTGCTTTGCCCGTTTATTTGAAAACCGAGCTATCAGATTCAGCAGACAGGCAATTCCACACCGAATTACTCCCGCTTCATTTTTTTCTTCACCTTCTGGCTTCGGCGACTTAATCACGAGGATTCAGTTAATGCAAAGAAGAACAATCCTTTGGGTGCTTGGAACAACTCTCTCGGTAACTAGATACCCAACCGCTCCACAGATTTGGACACCCATCATCTGAGCTGCGCTCGCCAACTCCATTGTTCGGGGATGAGCACATATACCGAGAATAAAGATGAAACACCCTTAGCGGAAACAGAAAGAGAAATAGAAACACAATCTCAAAAAGCAAGACGCAAATATGTTCGAGGCTCTCGACCTGCACGGGTAACACGAATCTCCATTGAACAATCACACCTTGAGTCAGCCACACCATTAAAGCCTCGGCTGAAAAATGGAGTTCACTTGAGTGCTCCAGTTGCTGAGGTCGAGAGCTCACTTATTATCGCAACTGCACATCGTGCGATCACAATTCATCATCCCGGTGCACGAGCAATTATTGCAAAATTTGATGGCGAGCATTGCGCAGATCAAATTAGTGATGAGATCAATGCACCAGTAGAAGTTGTCGAAAATGTCATCACTCAATTGTTAAATGCACAGCTACTTGATGTAACAAAGTCAAAGGTACGTTTACACAATCGCTTTCATTCGCCGATTGCGGAGAGAGCTGCGCATACAGAGGATCAAAGTAATGATGCTTCATATCGCCAACTACAGCAGCGAATGGTTTCCGAGTTAAGTCAGACCACGTGGGTCGAGGGAGTTGTCGATGGTGGCGTGGAACTACTGTCATCTCGCCAGAATTTTGGCGTTGAGATCTACGGCAGCAACCGCGTAGCAACCCTTATTTATAACGCTTTATTGGCAAGCGGTGTGACTAACACCAGATTTTCGCTGACCTCTCGCAGGGGAAATACTCCTATTGGGGATTCAGATTTAGGCACAGGTGTCTTACGCACAACTGATTATGGATTGAACTATGTCTCACGTTTAGAGGAGCTTTCGCGCGAATGGTCGCTATTTCCAACTCCATCAAAGAATGTGAAGGGCAGCATCAAAGCTGTGATTCCCGAGCGGAATTTACGCATAGTTGTTGGTCGATATCCATCCGAACTTGTTGATCAATTAATGCGTGATGGGATTGATCATCTATTTGTTGGAGAAATTGTTGGCGGGGCAGCGTTGTGTGGACCGCTAGTAATACCGGCGAAATCACCATGTAAGAGTTGTGTGGAACTTGGAACCTCTGAGCGTTTTGGAATCGATCAACTGCAACCTCTTCTTGGACATTGCGATGAACTTCCGGTTTCTGTCGGGTTTCAAGTTGCTGGGGTTGCAACACATGCCGTCCTGCAATTTATTGATACAGGAACAAGTGAGTTCATCGGTTCGCAACTGACATTTGATTATCAATCTCCGGTCCGAGGGGGAGTCACACGGTATGCGCGCCATCCCAAGTGTTCATGTCAATGGATGTAAATGTGCAGTATCCACAAGGCCGCCATGGGTGCAATTAATTGAAAGGTAGCGGATTACTTTGCACATTAAGAGCGCTCAATAGGTAATGAAGTAAGCCGATGCGGCGACATCATTCAAAAGAGGTGGTCTTACACATCAATTTAGTTTTTACCCAAGATCAGAAAGAGGAAATATGAAAAAAGTAATGGAACGAGCATTTTCAGCTGAGATCGCCCTTCGACAAAAACTAATCACGATGCAGGATTCATTTTTTGCTCGTCTTAAGGATGATCGCGGAGATGTGCCGGGATGGGTTCTTGTTGTATTGATGACCACCGGTCTAGTAACAGCTATTTGGACTATTGCTGCACCTCGACTAACTGCAATTCTTAAGAACTCTCTGGATTCAATGAATGGAATTCGTTAGATGATTTGGCACCCTTTGGAAGAAGTGAATCATTAGATGCACCGAGCACATCAAATCGCGACTCGCTTCCGCGCAGCTGTTGCTCGCGAGGATGGCAATGTTGAAAGCGCATTAGTCATCATTCCTTTGATGATTCTCTTTTTAATTGGTGCCCAGATCATTGCTGCGACAAACATACGAAATGCCGATTTAGCAATGGCGCAAGGCGATGCAGCAGCACGTGCGATCTCTCAAGAGTTTCACCCTAACGACGAAATCGTTGAGATCGGCGGCAGGGTTGAAAAGATCCGCGTTTTGGTAACTCATCGCTCCCACACAGTTCCGCAATTAGTTCCAGGCTTGATTGAACTAATCGGTGGCGCACCTGTCACCGATGTTGTTGGTGTTGCTGTTGTTGAGCCCATAAATAAATGAAGGCTGCTAATCCGTGGAACCAATTAATCCATCAATCCAGAGGTAGATATCTATGAATAAGGCCCCAGAAATATTGCTCTCCTACGTAAAGGCAGTATCTTTTCGAAAAACTTCCCACATTAGATCGCGATTTTCTCAAGAAGATGGTGGAGCAATAGTTGAGTTTGTAGCTCTTGCGATACCGCT
>JAPOJK010000032.1 GCA_029978465.1 Actinomycetota bacterium | reverse complement strand
CAGCGGTGAGAGTTGTTCCCATTCCGCGCTTTTCAATTTCTTCTTCGGTAACTGCAGCAATTTCCTCATCAATGCTGTGCAATGAGTGCATCAACAAATCTTCAATTGAATCCTCATCAATTTCTGGCGAGATCAAGGTTGGTGAGAGGGTTTGTAAAACCTCTACCGCGATACGGGAAGCAACTTCTCCAGCAGCATGGCCCCCCATGCCATCGGCGACGGCGATTAATTGCGGAGAGACAAATCCAGAGTCTTCATTTCCTTGGCGTACCAACCCAATAGCTGAGCGCGCAGCTGTTTCAAAGAAGTGTGCGCTCATGGCGCTAAGAGTATCGGTGTAACCTTCAAAGGTGAAGATTTACGCCCACCGCGGATCCTCGATACATCACCCTGAATTAACAATGGCTGCATACAAAGCGGCGATAGATGATGGGGCTGATGGTTTTGAATGTGATGTTCGAATTACTAAGGACAACCAATTAGTTTTATGGCATGACGCTGATATGCAAAGAGTTGCAGGAAGCGGTGCGCGAATAGCGGATTCAACACTTTTAGAGATTAAACACAATTATCCAGAAGCGATAACTCTTGAAGATTTATTAATACTTGCCCGCGACAACAAAAAAGAGTTAGCGATTGAAACCAAGCATCCAGTACCAACTGGAAGTGCGGTTGAAAAGAGAGTTGTAGATCTGTTAGCTCAAGAAAAACCGTTTGCAGATACTTACATCATGTCTTTTTCTTGGCTAGCATTGGAAAAGGTGCGAATGTTTTCACCACAACAAAGCACCGTTGCATTACTGCATGACAGATTTAATTTTGCGATGCGCAGATTTACCTCGGCGGGCAGTATCGGCCCTGGAATTTCAACCCTCAGGAACAATCCTCATCTATTGAAGGATCCACGCAATCTCTTTGTGTGGACCGTTGATGATGCTGAGGACATGCGTTTTTGCGCGAACAATGGTGTTGATGTGCTGATCACAAATAACCCGTCAAATGCAAGGTCGGTACTCGGGTATCATTAGCAAGTGAGTACATACGCCTATCTCGGTCCCAAGGGAACATTTACAGAGGCGGCTCTTAAAAAGATCACCTCTTCTAATGATCGCCTTATGCCTTATGCAAATGTCACCGCTGCACTTGATGCGGTTCGTTTGGGTAAAGCCCACTTTGCTTTAGTTCCTATTGAAAACTCGGTCGAAGGTGTTGTTGCACGCACACTTGATGAGCTTGCAACAGGTGAACCATTAGCAATCGTTGGCGAAGTTACATTGCCAGTTTCCTTTGCATTGATGATCAAGGGTGATGACAAAGAGATTCTTCGAATCGCAACACATCCACATGCAGAAGCACAGTGCCGTAACTATGTTGCAACTAATTACCCAGATGCCGAATTAATTGCGACAGCATCAACTGCAGCAGCAGCCGAAGCAATTTCACGTGGTGAGTTTGATGCAGCAATTGCAGCACCTGTTGCAGCGGCCCATTACGGGTTGCGCGTTATCGCCGACAACATCGGTGACAATGTTGGCGCCATCACCCGTTTTATTCTCGTTTCAAAACCTGGTTCAATTCCAAAGAACACCGGCTGGGATCGCACCTCACTTGCGGTCTTCATCGGTATCGATCACGCGGGAGCGCTGCTAGATATCCTGACTGAGTTCGCTAAGCGCGATGTAAACCTAACTTTCATCCAATCACGTCCAACTGGTTTAGAGCTTGGCCATTACCATTTCATTATTGACGCTGAGGGTCACATCGCAGATACACCTGTGAAGGAGGCGGTAGAAAGCCTTCGAGCAATCTGCGAAGACATCAGATTCCTTGGCTCATACCCACGAGAAAAGGCAAGCAAATGATTGATATCAAGTACCTACGCGAAAACCCAGATGTAGTTCGTGCATCTCAAAAGGGCCGCGGTGAAGATGAATCAATTGTTGATCAGATAATTGCATCTGATGAACTTCGCCGTGTTGCAATCGAGAAATTTGAAAAACTACGCGCAGAACAAAACCTCTTATCTAAGTCTGTTGGGGCTGCAAAAGGTGATGAAAAAGCGGCGTTACTTGAGAATGCAAAAGAGCTTGCAGCCAAGGTAAAGGAAGCTGATTCAAAGCGCGCTGAGGTTGAAGAGGAAAGCAAGCGTTTAATCATGCAGCTTTCAAATATTTTAGATCCTGCAGCACCTATCGGTGGAGAAGCAGATTTTGTTGTTATCGAACATGTTGGAACTCCACGAACATTTGATTTTGAACCTAAAGACCATGTAGAACTTGGAAAGTTATTAGGTGCAATTGATACAGAGCGCGGCGCAAAGGTTGCTGGATCTCGTTCTTATTACCTAACAGGTGTTGGCGCGATGCTTGAGTTCGCACTAGTTAATTACGCAATCTCATCTGCGTTAAAGGCAGGCTTTACTCCTGTAATTCCACCGGTACTTGTTAATCCTGCTGCGATGGAGGGAACTGGTTTCCTTGGTCAGGCTGCAGAGAATGTTTACCACCTTGAAAAGGATGATGTTTACTTAGTTGGAACATCAGAGGTTCCACTTGCTGCAATGCACATGGATGAGGTTCTTCCAGCTGACAAACTTCCAATGCGTTATGCAGGGTACTCATCATGTTTCCGTCGCGAAGCAGGAACATATGGCAAGGACACTCGAGGAATTATCCGCGTTCACCAATTCGACAAGGTCGAAATGTTTTCTTTCTGTCATCCAGATCAAGCACAAGAAGAGCACAAGCGTTTACTGCAATGGGAGAAGGATTTTCTCAATGCAATAGAGATTCCATACCGAGTCATTGATGTTGCATCAGGAGATCTTGGATCTAGCGCAAACCGTAAGTTTGATATTGAAGCCTGGATACCTACACAAGAGGCGTACCGCGAGGTTACAAGTACCTCTAACTGCACCGAATTCCAAGCACGCCGCTTAAATATTCGCTTCAAGGATGCTGATGGAACTAAGGCTGTTGCAACATTAAATGGCACATTAGTTGCGATTCCGCGCATGATTGTTGCGATTCTAGAAAACCACCAAAATGCTGATGGCTCAGTAAATGTTCCAGCTGCGTTGCAACCATTCTTAGGAACACAACGATTTGAGTTGGTGTGAGTAAGCGCCCAAAGTTAATTGCAACAGACCTAGATGGCACGATCGTTTCGCATAAAGGTGTAATTACCCAGAGAACTATTGATGCCTTTACTCGTGCAAAGGATCTAGGTGTACACATTTTCTTTGTAACTGGCCGCCCTCCACGCTGGATGGGTGAGATCCGCGATGCATTTGGTTTTGGTGAAGCAATCTGTTGTAACGGTGCAATGCTGTATGACTTAATGAATGACACAGTTTTAGAGGAATGGATGATCTCGCAAGAGGATCAACTAGAGATCGTTCGCCGTATGCGAATCGCAATGCCTGAGATGTCTTTTGCTGTTGAATCAAATGATCACTATCACCGCGAGGTTGCATACATTCCAAAGTGGGATGTTGGTTTAGATGATGTTGGTGTTAACAAAATTGAGGAAGCGATTTATCGTCCAGCTCTTAAAGTTCTGGGTCGTTGCAGCAATCACGAGTTCACGTCAGATCAAATGGTTGAAGTTGCGCACCGCGAACTCAGCGATCTTGTAACAGTTACACACTCAACTTCCAGAGACTCATTAATTGAAATCTCCGCTCTCAATATTTCAAAGGGAACAACCTTGGCGATGATGGCGGGACGACTTGGTTTGACCGCAGATGATTGCGTTTCATTTGGTGACAACCCCAATGATTTTTCAATGTTGCAATGGGCATCACGTTCCTATGCAATGTCAGATGGACACCCAGATGCCCCAACCTTTGCAAAGGCAATCGCAGAACCTTGCCAATCCGATGGCGTCGCAAAGATCATCGAAGAGCTGTTGGATCTACCCGCCTAAATAAGCGCTCGATTTTAAGCCTGAGCCATATTCGGGTAATCTCTCCCACGGAGGGCTCGCATAGCGGCCGAGTGCACCGGTCTTGAAAACCGGCAAACGAAAGTTTCGTGGGTTCAAATCCCACGCCCTCCGCCATTTTTTCTCTACCCAGAGCGCTGCCTCTTTTGTGGCTGAGTTCATACCGCGCAAGCGCTTCTCCACCTAGCCACTTGTTGGCCATAAGAGGACACTAATCCCAGTTGATTTACAGTGTCTTTTAGACAAGTCATTAGGGGAGTCGTCAATGTCAGGTGTTTTTTCACCAACGCGCGCCAAGATCAAGGAGCGCACACTTCGTACAGATAAGTGGTGGTTACAACCATTACTGACCTTCAGTGTGCTGATCTCATTTGTAATTTATGCAACCTTTCGCGCCTTTGAAAATGATAACTACTACAAAGATCATCTAATCTCCCCGTTTTATTCACCATGTTTATCTGAAGCCTGTGTTCCAGAGGCAACTATCAATGGTTTTACTCCAGTGAGCGCGGAAATCCTTAACTTTGCGCTTTCACCAGCTCTAATTATTTTGATCTTCCCACTTGGTTTCCGTATGACCTGCTACTACTACCGCAAGTCTTACTACCGTTCATTTTGGATGTCACCACCTGCATGTGCTGTTGCAGAACCACACAAGAAGTACACAGGTGAGACTCGATTCCCATTAATTATTCAAAACTCTCACCGTTACTTCTTTTATGCAGGTTTAGTTCTGAATGTAATTTTGACTTATGACGCAGTGATTTCATTTAAGAACCCTGAAGGCGAATGGGGACATATGAGTGTTGGTTCACTTGTATTACTCGTAAGCTCAACGATGTTGTGGTTGTACTCGATGTCATGTCACTCATGCCGCCACACAATTGGTGGTCGTTTGAAGAATTTCTCAAAGCACCCTGTGCGATACAAGTTATGGTCATGGGTCTCTGTTCTTAACCATTCACACCAACAGTTTGCATGGTTCTCACTCGCAGCTGTTGCATTCGCCGATATCTATGTTCGCCAAGTTGCATCTGGCGCATGGACTAACTTCTACTTCTTCTAAAGGGAAAATCGACTATGACACTAGAACGCCATAAATACGATGTCCTTGTAATTGGTGCAGGCGGCGCTGGATTACGTGCAGCTGTTGAAGCGCGTGAATCAGGGCTACGTGTAGCAATCATCTGTAAATCCCTATTTGGTAAGGCCCACACAGTTATGGCTGAAGGTGGCGCCGCAGCATCGATGGGAAATGTGAATGATAAAGATAGTTGGATGGTGCACTTCCGCGACACTATGCGCGGTGGAAAGTTCCTTAACCACTATCGAATGGCAGAACTGCACGCCAAAGAGTCACCAGATCGCATCTGGGAGTTAGAAACTTGGGGCGCGCTCTTTGATCGCACTAAAGAAGGAAAGATTTCACAACGTAACTTTGGTGGACATGAGTATCCACGTCTTGCACACGTTGGAGACCGCACAGGTCTAGAACTTATCCGCACAATGCAGCAAAAGATTGTTCAGCTGCAACAAAAGGATGGTCGCGAAACCGGCGACATGGAGAGCGGAATTAAAGTTTTCGCAGAGCTAACAATCACCGACATTCTCAAAGAGAATGGAAAAGTTTCAGGTGCATATGGTTACTGGCGCGAAAGCGGCGAAGAGGTTTTGTTTGAAGCACCTGCAGTTGTAATTGCAACTGGTGGCGTCGGAAAGACCTTCAAAATTACCTCTAACTCATGGGAAGGTACTGGCGACGGACATGCACTTGCATTGAAGGCCGGTGCAAACCTTGTTGATATGGAGTTCTTGCAGTTCCACCCAACAGGAATGGTGTGGCCACCATCTGTTCGTGGAATTTTGGTAACTGAATCTGTTCGTGGTGAAGGTGGAGTTCTAACCAACAACCTCGGCGAGCGTTTTATGTTCAAGTACATTCCAGATGTATTTAAAGATAAGTACGCAGACAATGAAGCTGAAGCGGATCGTTGGTATGAAGATCAGGACAACAACCGCCGTCCACCAGAGTTATTGCCACGTGATGAGGTTGCTCGTGCAATCAACAGCGAGGTAAAGGCTGGTCGTGGAACTGAACATGGCGGAGTATTCCTTGATGTTTCAAAGCGTTTACCGGCAGAGCTCATCAAGAAGCGTCTTCCATCTATGTGGCACCAGTTCTATGAACTCGCTGGCGTAGATATCACTAAGGAGCCGATGGAAGTCGGTCCAACATGTCACTACGTAATGGGTGGCGTAGAAGTAGAGCCAGATACCGCTGCTGCGGTAGGCGTACCAGGCTTATTTGCCGCAGGTGAAGTTGCTGGCGGAATGCATGGTTCAAACCGTCTTGGTGGAAACTCATTGTCAGATCTTTTGGTATTTGGTCGTCGCGCAGGAATGGGTGCGGTTGAGTATCTAAAGAAGAATGGTGCAAACCCAGTAAGTGAAGCAGCGATTAAGGCAGCGGCTGCAAAGATTCAAGCTCCATTTGATCGTCAAGGTGGAGAAAACTCTTATTCACTGCACGCAGAGCTTCAAGAGGTTACACATAACCTTGTTGGAATCATTCGCACAGGTAGCGAATTAAAGGAAGCGATTGCAAAGATCGCAGATATTAGAAAGCGAAGTGCAAATGTTGCAGTGACTGGTGGACGTAAGTTCAACCCAGGTTTCCACTTAGCTTTTGATCTCGACAACATGTTGTTAGTTGCGGAATCAACTGCAAAATCTGCTGATGCACGTGAAGAGTCACGCGGAGGTCACACACGTGATGACTTCCCAGGAATGGATAATAAGTGGCGTCAGGTAAACCACATCTCATCATTTGATGGCGAGAAGGTAAATGTTCGAGCGCAAGCTCTACCACCAATGCCAAAAGAACTCTTTGAACTCTTTGATGTTCACGAGCTGGAGAAATACATGACACCGGAAGAAGTTGCGAAAGGCGGTTCCAACTAATGGCACGCAATATTAAACTTCGCATTTGGCGTGGAGATTCAACTGATGGTGGCCTCAAGGATGTTGTTGTTGAGGCTAATGAAGGTGAAGTTGTTCTCGATGTGATTCACCGCGTTCAAGCAACACAAATGGGTGACTTGGCAGTTCGCTGGAACTGTAAGGCTGGTAAGTGTGGATCTTGTTCAATGGAGATCAACGGAAAGCCTCGCTTGGCATGTATGACTCAGGTTGCATCATTTGGTGAGGAAGAGACAATCACTGTCACACCTCTTCGTGCATTCCCAATTATTAAAGACCTTGTTACAGATGTCTCTTTTAACTACAAAAAAGCGATGGAAGTGCCTGCGTACGAGCACCCAGCAAACCTTGCTCCAGGTGAGGCTCGCATGGAGCAGATCGATGTGGAACGCTCACAAGAGTTCCGTAAGTGCATCGAGTGCTTCCTATGCCAGGATGTTTGCCACGTTGTTCGCGACCACGAAGAGAACAAGAAATCTTTCGCAGGTCCTCGTTTCTTTATCCGTATCGCAGAGCTAGATATGCACCCGCTCGATACCTTGAAGAATCGCAAGAAGACAGCGCAAGAAGAGCATGGACTCGGAATGTGCAACATTACAAAGTGTTGTACCGAGGTTTGCCCAGAGCACATCAAGATCACCGATAATGCGATTATTCCTATGAAGGAACGTGTTGCTGATATTAAGTACGATCCAATTCGTTGGTTAGGTACAAAGATCCGCAAGCGCGAGGGCTTATAATTTCTTTATGAAGTTATTGGTTCGTTGGGGTGCACTCGCCCTATCTTTTTGGGTAGCTACCGCTCTGATCCCAGGAATCGATGTCCAAGGTGGTTTCACAACCTATTTGTGGGTTGCACTGCTCTTTGGACTTCTTAATGCAACACTTGGTTCCCTTCTTAAACTGCTAACTCTTCCTGCGGTAATCCTGACACTGGGCCTATTCCTTGTTGTTATTAACGCTGCGATATTGATGTTGGTATCCCGATGGAGCGACAAGTTAGAGGTCAATAACTTTTGGTCTGCAATCTTTGCAGCTTTGGTAATTTCTCTAGTAACCAGGGTTGTTACAAGCATCAACAAGAAATCTGGACCGTTCTGAACTCCCTAGTTTTAGTCTCACTCGGAGGCGTTGCTGGAACTCTGGCACGTTATGGCATCGGTGCAATTTTTCCTGATGATCGACAAGGAACTCTGATCGCAAATGTTGCAGGTGTCGCTTTAGCTTCTGCCTTGTTAGTGTTGATGGAACGTCGTGGAATCAGCCAATTACGCCTACTTTTACTGCCAGGATTCTGTGCCGGATTTACTACCTTTTCAGCGGTTACCGCTCACTCCCTTGAACCAATTGAGGGAGGAATGCTCTTTCTGACACAAAATGTTTTCCTTTCCCTAATCGCGGTAATTGTGGTTCTACCAGTTGCACGTAAATTGATTCCGGTGCGTTCATGAGGCTCACACTTATAGTTTTAGGTGCAGCAATTGGTGGTCCCATGCGATTTGTTATAGATCAAAAGATCAGAACATATACATCCAAGCCTTATGGAATCTTCACCGTAAATATTCTTGGATCTTTTCTATTGGGATTAACCTACGGAAAAGTTGAAGAGGGTTTTGATCTCTTTGCTATTGGATTTGCCGGTGCATTTACAACCTGGTCAACATTTATGTTGGATATCTACCTTGCATATGAGTTAAAGCGTCACAAAGAAGCGGTAACTAACCTAGTGATGTCACTCGGTTTTGGTTTGTTAGCTGCTTGGTGTGGTTTACAACTAGCCTAAATCTCAATTATCTGAGTGAGGCCATCCAAGCCTCAATCTCATCTGGGTGATGAGGAATGTGCTCACTTAAGTTCAAGCAGCCAGTTTCAGTAACGACAACATCATCTTCAATGCGAATACCAATTCCACGATATTCTGCAGGAAATAGTTCATCATCAGGCTGGATGTACAGACCAGGTTCAACTGTTAAACACATTCCCGCTTCAAGAATTCCGTCGCGATACTGCTCAGCACGAGCATGTGCGCAATCATGAACATCCATTCCTAACATGTGGCTTACACCGTGCAGCGTCCAACGCTTGTGTAATCCAACAGCTGGATCCATTACCTCGTCCAAACTCATTGTAAGAATTCCCATATCAATGAGCCCTTGCGCCAAAACGGTATGGCTAGCTTTGTTAATGCTTAAGAACTTTTCACCTGGTTTAATCGCTGCAATTCCAGCCTTTTGAGCCTCGTAAACCAGCATATAGAGCGCACGTTGGGCTGGTGTGAACTTTCCATTGATTGGCAATGTTCTGGTGATATCTGCGGTGTAGTAAGAATCAACCTCAACGCCTGCATCTAGAAGAAGCAGATCACCGTTCTTAACTACGCCATCATTTCGGTTCCAGTGAAGAACACATGCGTGTGATCCAGAGGCTGCAATTGTGTTGTACCCGAGATCATTTCCTTCAATACGTGCGCGACCAAAGAAGGCTGCTTCAACGACGCGTTCTCCACGAGGGGTCGCAACCGCTGCAGGAAGTGCACGGATTACATCATTAAATCCACGATGTGTCGCATCAACAGCTTTTTGCATCTCGGCAATTTCATACTCATCTTTGATTAAGCGAGCAACTGAAACAAACTCTAGTAATTCAGCATCACGTGGATGCTCTTTAACTGTTGAGTCAACAACCTCATCAAAGCCGTGAAGAGCCGCAGATTTCTTTCCCTTCAGGAATTTTTCTAACTCTGCGATCTCGCGAACTTCAATTCCGTAACGCTGTGAGGCTTCATCAGTTGTGAAGCGGCGACCAACCCATAA
>JAPOJK010000031.1 GCA_029978465.1 Actinomycetota bacterium | reverse complement strand
GGTCTGTCCTGGCAAGAGGCAGAGGTTGTAAACCTGGAGAGCGGAAAACCGGTCTTTCTATTCCGCGGCGAAATCGCAGATTTAGTTGATGGCGCAGAAGTACACCTTTCTCTTTCTCATGATGCAGGTATTGCATCTGCAATGGTGATTGTGGAGCGCAACTAATGAGAGCTGAGGCGCGTGTTGATTTAGATCGTATTGCTGCAAATATCACGCTGCTCAAAGGGCCAGCACACACTCCTTTAATGGCGGTTGTGAAAGCAGATGCTTATGGACATGGATTAGTTGAAGTTGGTTTAGCCGCTGAAAGAGCTGGCGCGGATTGGTTAGGTGTCGCCTTGTTAGAAGAGGCGATAAAACTTCGCACACATGGAGTCCGTGCTCCGATTCTTGCCTGGTTGGTTCCGCCAGGTTCAGATTTTAAGCAAGCGGTTGCACACGATATTGATATCGCTATTGCTTCGATTTCAGCTTTTACAGAAGTTTCTGCTCTACCCAACAAACCCCGTATTCATATTGAGTTAGATACCGGAATGAGTCGAGGCGGATTTCTTGATGAGTGGGATGAATTTCTGAAATCAGATTTTTCAAAGGTTCATGTTGTTGGAGTCTTTTCACACTTCGCCAGAGCCGATGAACCAGAAGAAAAGCAAAATGCAGATCAACTAAAACGCTTCAATGAAATGGTTAAAGATTTAGCAGATATCGGAGTTAATCCTGAAATTAAGCACCTTTCAAACTCAGCTGCTACCTTGAAAAATTCCGCCGCTCACTTTGACTTAGTTCGTACTGGAATTTCTCTGTATGGATTGACTCCAGATTTAAAGAGTTTGGGGGATAGCCGTTCTCTCGGATTAAAGCCTGCAATGCAACTTCGCGCAAAACTACATTTAGTTAAATCTGTTCCAGCAAATACTCCTGTGGGGTATGGCGCGACCGCACATACAAGTAAGCAGACCAAGCTGGGTGTTGTAGCGATGGGGTATGCCGATGGAATTCCTCGTGTGGCACAAGGTGCTGGTGTATTTGTCGATGGGGTCCGAGCACCCATTATTGGTCGTGTTTCAATGGATCAATTTGTTGTCGATTTAGGTCCAGACTCCACCGCCAGTTCTGGGGATTGGGTGATTGTTTTCGGTGATGGCTCAAGAGGTGAGTACACCGCCGATGATTGGGGCACCGCTAGCGGCAGCATTAATTATGAAATAGTGACACGAATCGGTCCCCGTGTGCCTAGAATCTACGCACCTCATGTCTACTAACACTGCAGCGCTGCACGTCGAGAGAGTTAATGTCTCCTTCGGCGGACTTCGGGCTCTTCATGATGTTTATCTAGAAATTGGTAAGAATGAGGTCGTTGGTTTAATTGGACCAAATGGTGCTGGCAAGACAACTCTCTTTAACGCATTGTGTGGCTTAGTTACACCTGACTCAGGCGATTTTCATCTCAATGGAAAGAAGAGTGATTTTCCAAAGCCACATGAACTTGTTGATTTAGGAATTGCACGAACCCTTCAGGGAGTTGGATTGTTTGGTGATCTAACCGTTCTTGAAAATGTAATGATCGGTGCGCAGCATCTTTCACAAACTGGATTAATTTCAGCGGCTATTGGTCGAAATAGAAAAGATGAAAACCAGATTCGCGACAAGGCACGTGTTGCATTAGAGCGTGTCTACGCCGGTGGTATTGCGCACCGTCGTGCAGATACCTTGTCTTATCCAGATACAAAACGTGTTGCAATCGCTCGAGCACTTGTCAGCGAACCAACAATCTTGATGCTTGACGAACCGGCAGGTGGTTTAGGTTCACAAGATATTGAGTGGATGAACCAACTCATTAAGAATTTAACAGCAGATATGTCAGTGCTACTTGTCGAGCACCACATGGATGTTGTGATGTCGGTATGTAGCAAGTTGTACGTTCTTAACTTTGGAGAAGTAATCGCAAGCGGCGATGCTGAAACTGTACGTCGCGATCCTGCTGTGATGGCTGCTTACCTTGGAACAGGAAGCAACCATGTCGCTTAATGTCTCCAACTTAACGGTTCACCATGGCGCAATCTGCGCGGTAAACCAGGTTTCACTTGCTGTACCCACCGGAAAACTTGCAGCCATTATTGGCGCAAATGGTGCGGGAAAGACAACCTTGCTTCGCGCACTATCTGGCCTCAATAAACCAACGAGCGGTGTAGTTAATTGGATGGGCCAAACCATTACCGGCGTAAAGCCTGAAAAGTTAGTCCGCCTGGGCATCTCTCATGTTTCTGAAGGCAAGTCGGTAATTCCTGAATTAACTGTCAAAGAAAATCTAGAGCTCGGTGCCATCTGGCGTAAAAATGGCAAAGAGATGAAAGAGTCTTTAGATCAAGTTGTCACTATTTTCCCGCGCCTAGGGGAGCGGATTTCACAAAGATCAGACACCTTGTCTGGTGGAGAACGCCAGATGTTAGCTATTGGCCGTGCAATTATGTCTAAGCCAAAACTTTTATTACTAGATGAGCCATCATTAGGTTTAGCTCCACTTGTTGTTGAACAGATTTTTCAAACCATCAGAGATCTCACAACTGAGATGAGATTGACTGTTTTGCTGGTTGAGCAAAATGCAATGGGTGCTTTAAAGATCGCAGATCTTGGAATCGTTTTAAACCTTGGAAAAGTTGTTGCCGTCAATCACGCACAAGCGTTGATTGAAGACCCTGCAGTGCGCGCTGCATACTTGGGGTACTAATCATGCAACTACTGAACACATTATTAATTGGCATAACCGCTGGATCTATCTATGCGTTAATGGCGATTGCATTTGTTTTGGTATGGCGTAGTACTCGTGTTGTTAACTTTGCTCAAGCCGGAATGGCGCTCTTGTCCACCTACTTTGGATATGAAGCTGTTTCTCGGATTGGTTCATTCTGGGTAGCACTTCCGGTAGCAATGATCGGTGGCGCATTATTCGCAGCACTAGTTGAATTAATTTTGATGCGTTTACTTGTTAAGCACGCTTCATCTGGTCCAATTGCAGGAGTTGCGCCAATCATTGCAACCCTTGGACTTCTGGGTGTTATTCGTTCAGTAATCAGCATGATCTGGGGTGGTCAAGATCTAAGAATCGTCGCCCCAATTTCCAACAATGGATTTACGATCAACGGCTCCACCTTGGTTTTCTCCCCACTTAAACTCTTAGTTTTAGTGGTGGTTGCCGTCTTATTGATTCTGCTCACCATCCTCTTCCAAAAAACCAACCTGGGCCTTGCTTTAAGAGCTTCAGCGCACGCTCCTGAGATTGCGCGTCTTTCGGGTGTCAGAGTTGATTCTGTCCGCACCCTCGGCTGGGCCTTAGCAGGAGCGGCAGGCGCGGTCGCTGGTTTATTCCAAACCGTCAATGGGAATGGAAACTTCTCACCAGATTCAATTGAGTTCTCATTACTTCTAGTTTCAGGGTTTATCGCAGCGGTCATTGGTGGCTTAGACAGCTTGCTCGGAGCGGTACTTGGCGGATTGTTCTTAGGAATAACAATCTCATTTGTCTTGATGTATGTGAGCAGCGGTCTCTTCTTTATTGCTCCATTTATTATCTTGCTCATTGTTTTGTTTATTCGACCTCAGGGAATTATCGGAGTAAAGGCGGGTCGACGTGCATAAAGCCAGGAAAGAAAGCACACGCCTTCCAATGTTTATTCTTGGTGGGGTTGTTCTCTATTTCCTCAGCGGAATGGTTGATGAGCTTCGTGTTTATCAAGGCGCGACGATCGCGGTGTATGTCATTGCGATCTCTTCAATTATTTTATTGACGGGATATTCAGGTCAAGTCTCTTTGGGTCATGGTGCATTAATGGCTGTTGGCGCATATGCCGCTGCTGTACTACGCATTGAGTTTAATCTTCCAATTATTTTATGTTTTGTTGTCGCTGTATTAGCAGCAGCAATCGGTGGTGCGCTGTTAGGTGCCGCTGCTGCGCGATTATCTGGACCATATTTAGCGGGTACAACCTTGGCCCTTGCAATTGGACTTCCTTCTCTTGCAAATCAATTTGCCGTACTTGGTGGAGAACAAGGTTTGCTTTTTGATGTTGGGTTCCCACCACTTGCATTGGGTGAAGATTTCACCCAATACAAATGGTTCTTTTGGATAGCAGCTCTTGCTGCATTGATCTCCATGTGGGTAGTTAGAAATCTTTTGAGCTCTGCCTATGGCCGTGCATGGAGAGCGGGTCGAGGCAATGAGGTCGCAGCTCAATTAGCGGGAATCAACACAGCCCGTTCTAAGGTTTTAGCCTTCACCATTAGTGCAGGTATCGCGGGGTTAGCTGGCGCTCTGCTGGCTATGACCATTGGCACCGTTTCCCCCAGCGCATTCCCGCTCGCCCTCTCATTTTCCCTTCTAACGGGAGCGGTTCTCTCTGGCATAACCACCCTCGGAGGGGTCATTATTGGCGCAGTGGTTTTGGTAGCAATCCCAGAGATCGCCGATGTGGTGGCTCACCGCCTCGGTAGCTCTGAGAGCGTTACAACAAATCTGCCAGGTTTGATTGTTAGTGGTTTGTTGATTTTAACTGTGCTCTTTGTTCCAAATGGCCCTGTTGAACAACATCGCGCTCGCAAAGCAAAACATGCAGCACAGCACGCAAGTTCAAAGAAGGACAAGCACTAAGTAGTTCAAGCAGTTAGCAGTACAAGCAGTAACTCTCGTAATACACCCTCGATGGAAGGAAACACATGAAAGCACTGAACCGTCGCAAGCTGATTACAGCTTCAGCGGTACTGGCCATTGTCGGATTAGCCTCAACAGCTATTCCTGCACAAGCGGCTGAAGTTGGAGTGAGCTCAACACAGATCAAACTGGGTATGACTCTTCCAATGACAGGTACAGCATCACTTGGTTACAACAAGATTCCAGGTGCAGCAAAGGCGTACTTTGATTACCTCAATGCAAATGGTGGAATCAATGGTCGCAAGGTAACCCTCGTTGTTAAGGATGATCGTTACGTCCCAACTGAAGCGGTTGCAAAGACAAATGAACTAATCCTCAAGGATAAGGTCATGGCACTTCTCGCACCTCTAGGAACTGCGAATGTTAAGGCGGTTGCATCATCTGTTAACCCTGCCCGTCGCGGTGTTCCAGTGTTGTTTGTTAACACAGGATTTAGCGGATTCGCAGATGTAAAGAAGTACCCAACTACTTACACAGTTTTGCCTTCATACATCATGGAAGCAAAGATCATGGGCGAGTACATCAAGGAAAACTTCGCTGGAAAGAAGATCGGTCTTCTCTACCAGGATGATGACTTCGGTACTGATGCTCTTGCAGGATTTAAAGCAGCAGGAACTAACTTCGCAATTAAGGTTCCTTACGCATCAGGCTCACAGAACGCAGCTGCAGCAGCGGGCTGGATCACTAAGTTCAAGGCAGCAGAAGTTGATGTTGTTATCTTGTTCGGTGTTTCAAGCGCGACATCTGCAATGCTCGGAGTTGCCGCACAGCTCAAGTACGCACCACAGTGGATGCTGGGCTCAGTCGGTGGAGATGCAACAACAATTAAGGCAACTGGAGTACCAGCTGGCGTGCTTTACAACGCTATTGGTTTTTCACCAGTTCCAGCAACAACAGATATGAAGGATGAGTACGTAAAATTCTTCTCAGATATCTACGCCAAGGCAGTACCTGGATCAGCATTTGATCTCAACGTATTGCTTGGAATGAACACAGCATTTATGACAGCTCAGGCTCTCAAGGCAGCTGGTGCAAACCCAACTCGCAAATCTCTTCTAGCAGCGATCGATAGCAAGGGTGCAACATTTGCAAACTCTGCTTTGGTTCCAGCTGGATACTCAAAGACTAGCCACGTTGGACTAACCGGTTACTGGGTTGGAAAGTACTCACCAACTGGAGATCTTTCTCCAATCGGTGGAACTTATGTCACATACACAACCGATTCAGGATCTGGTCCAGTTGTTAAGTCAACATACAAGCGTCCTGCAATGCCAGCGAAGGGATTACCTAACTAATGAAGAAAGTAAGAATTCTCTCGCTTCTTTCAGTTACAGCACTTGTAACAACAGTTCTAGTCACAGCACCAACAGTTGCTAATGCAGCACCTGCGTGTGATGGCAAGAGTCCAATTCAAACATGTGTTGGCGCAACATCAGATGGTGCTCCATATGCAATGCAGGTTCCAGCAAACTTCAACGGAACAGTTGCTTTGTACTCACATGGATACCGTTACAACGTAGATATCCCTGCAGCAATTCCTCTTATTGGTGGATACAAGATCACCAATACCCCGGAGCCAGTTCCTGGTGGAAATGCGGATGTTGCTAAGTACTTCTTTAGTCAGGGCGTTGCGATCGTAGGTTCAGGCTTTGCTCGCCAAGGTTGGAACCCAGATTCAGCGATCAAGACAAATGTTGAGCTCATCGACACATTCAAGAAGCAGTTCCCAAAGACAACAAAGGTTGTTGCATGGGGATCATCTCTTGGTGGCGTAATTACTCAGGGTCTTGCTGAAAAGCATCCAGAGCTAGTTTCTGCAGTTGCACCAATGTGTATGGCAGACAACATTGGACCACAGCTAACAATGGCTGGAGATTTCCTATGGGGAGTAAAGGTTCTCTTTGATCCAACGATCAAGGGCGGAAACTACTCAGCTGGAGCTGCTGGTGTTGCAGAGTCATACGCTGACTTAGGTAAGGTCTTTACAGTTATGGGCAAGTTGCAAGCAGCGCTAGCAACTGGTGCATGGCCAGATACATCATCCGCAACAGGTAAGGCTTTAGCTGCAGCTGGTGTTCCATCACGTAGCGCATTGTTGCTACTTGGTTTAATGGCAGGACTTCCAACACAATCTGCACACTTTGACTCAATCTCAGGTCCGGAAGGTGCTTTGAAGTTGACCTTCCCATTGGCTCTTAGTACAGCACTTGCAATCCTAGAAAACGGAACAAATGCTGCAGCACTTGCTGTTCTTGCAACACAAGATGTTGAGAACCAAGTTGGCGGAGCAATCTTTGATAACACAAAGACTGATTACGCAGCTCGCATCGATGGAGAGCGTGTTATTTACAATGCTGCTCTTTCAGGTAACACAGTGATCGATGCTCTTCTTGGAGCACTTTCACCTGCTAACCCTGGTGCACCACGTGCAACTGCAAATGCAGCAGCTGTTGCCAAGATGAAGACACTTCATGTCAACACTGGAAAGATCAATGTTCCAACCATTCTGATGGTGGGAACTGCAGATCCAATTACTCCAGCTGGTGCATCACAGCGTCTAGTTGATCTATATGCAGAGCAGTACGCAGCTGAAAAGGCTGCTGCAGTTAAGGCGTACCAATCAACTCGTGATTACAAGACCCCTGCAAATAAGCTTTCAATGCTCTGGAGCGTAACTCCAAGTAGCTACACAAAGTTTAATGAGGCGGGATCACCAATCACATCAACTCCTGCAGCACCAGGAACAAATCACTGTAACTTCACATCATCACAGCTTCTGCTTGTTGCCAAGTCATTGGTAACAGCATCAAGCACTGGAAAGCTACCTTCAGGTGGATCGTTCTACACAGCTGTTCGTAAGGCTGGTGGACTTTCAATCGATAAGGGAATTCGCGCTCCATGGTTGAAGTCTTACGGCGATAACTAATACATCGCCTTCTGTAAATCGAGGGTAGTAAAAAGCGGGGCCAGAGAAATCTGGCCCCGCTTTTCTTTTCAACTGTGCAATTATTTATTGAGCGGTCCAACCACCATCAACGGGAATTGCAGCACCTGTGATGTTGTGAGCTGCAGGTGAACATAAGAAAACCGCGATCGCTCCGATCTCTTCAGGTGTAGACATACGGCGAGATGGTTGCTTTTCAGATAACAAATCGGAAATACCTTTAGCGCGATCTCCATTATGAAGATCAACCTTTGCCTGAATCTGAGGTTCAATCAATGCGGTCTCAACCCATCCAGGACAAATGGCATTGACTGTAACTCCACCAGTTTCGCGATTTCCAACCGCTGCATACTCAAGAGCTGCAACCTTTGTTAAACCAACGACACCATGTTTTGCTGAAACATATGGAGCCTTTGCAGCTGATGCAACTAATCCATGTACTGATGCGGTGTTTATAACACGCCCATATCCACGCTCTTTCATGTGGGGGAGAAGCAAGCGCATAGTGTCAAAAAATGAGGTTAAATTAATTGCAATGATGTCATTCCACTTTTCACGTGGCATTTCTTCAATCGTTGCAGTGTGCTGAATTCCTGCGTTGTTGCACAAAATATCTACTGGACCATTTGCCAGAATCTTTGCAATCAGCGCTTCAGTTGCAGCAACATCTCGAAGATCTGAGACATAACTTTCAACCTTTGCAGCCCCCGCATCCATAACCACTTTTTCAGCCTTTGCGATGGTGGCCTCATCTGCTAAACCATGAAGAACAATTGCAGCACCTTCTGCAGCCAGTGAAGTTGCAATCCCTAAGCCAATTCCTTGGAATGATCCTGTGATCAGTGCGCGCTTTCCAGAAAGGGTCATTACTTATCTCCGTAAATTATGTGAGCAACCTTTTCGGCACCGGATGCTTCAAGGAACATGTCATAGTGGTTGCAATCTGCCAAGAACTCCAGTTGGAGCATTGGGTAAGAGGGCAAAACCATATCCAGCACAGTCATTGGATAGAGGCCACCCTCTTCATTTTGTAGACCACGTTCTGCCTTAATGAAGATTGATTTCTTTTTGAGACCTTGGAGAGATTTAACGATCAGATCATCTCCAAACAGATCCCGTGAATCCTCTTCTACCGCTTGAGGATTAGTAGCTGCCTTTGTTCCACGAAGATCGTAATCAACATACTCATCAAGTACTGGTGACCAACCCTTAACAAAAGCTGGTTGTGGCTTCCAGTAATTTCGATACGCCTCTTTGTTTTCAAACTCCATCGCAAGGCGAGTCATTGCAGGTCCAAGAACAAATGGCATGATTTGTTCAACGGTCATTCCAGGTGGCATCGGAAGTGGAACACCTCCATCTGCAAAGACGACTTCTCCAATTTTCTCAGCGTATAAACCAGCTACAGCTGCGGCAACAAATGCGCCCATGGAATGTCCAATGACATCTGGTTTGTTCCAACCGAAGTGATCAATGACGGCAGCCATATCTTCTGCATGCTGTCTCATTCCAAATGGAGCTGGCAGAGAATTTGAATCACCACGACCTCGAAGATCAACGGCAAAGGGAGCTTTGCCGCGCGCGATGAGTGCATCAGCAAATAATTGGAAGGCGCGGTTAGAGGAGGTAACTCCATGAATTAGCAGAACTGGTTCGCCGGAACCATCTCCGTATTGGAAGACCGCTAAATCGCCACCGCGAACAGGAACCAAAATGCGTTGTGTTGGTAATGACATGGAGCAAGTGTGCCTGTGACTCCCCTGAAAACCAACCTACGAATGGGGGTTGCCACTAGAAATTGGCGAATCCCGGAAAACGTAATCAAATCGAAACCTTCAGAACTTCCTAGTAACCCACCCCACCCTCTAGATTTGCGCACAAGATGGTCCGACGATCGCGGACCTAACAACTCGATGAGGAGAACAATTGATGAGCAAGCGCTCACTAACCCGTTTGGGTGTAGCAGTACTGTCACTTGCAGTATTAGCTCCAAGCATGGCACCAGCACAAGCAGCTGGTGAAATCAAGATTGGTGTAATCACATCAACATCTGGACCACTTGCATCCTATGGAATTGCATACAACGAAGGTCTTACATGGGGATT
>JAPOJK010000030.1 GCA_029978465.1 Actinomycetota bacterium | reverse complement strand
CGCATCAATCATTACTCAGGAAGCTCAAGGCGAGCTAGCAACGATTCACAGTCGCATGCCGGTCTTTATGCCACAGGATCGCTGGGATACCTGGCTCAATCCCCGCAATACCGATGTGAATGAGTTGAAATCCTTAATGGTGGTTGAGCATCCAGAATCAATTGTGAAAGCCCATCCCGTATCCAGCGCGGTCAATAGCGTGGCAAATAATGGAAAAGGTTTAATCGTCGAACTGCCTTTGGGAGAGCCAGAAACCCTCTTTTAGCGATAGTGTTTTAGGCGATGTCAACGGATCTAGTTAAAGAGAGCTCGGCGGATCGTGCTGTCCGCTTCGAGCGAGATGCCCTTGCCTTCACCGATCAGTTGTATGCGGCTGCGTTGCGTTATACAAAGAATCCACATGATGCCAAGGATTTAGTTCAAGATACATATTTGAAAGCCTTTGCTTCCTTTCATCAATTTGAACCAGGAACAAATCTGCGTGCATGGTTGTATCGCGTCTTAACAACAACCTTTATTAATACTTATCGCAAGGATCAACGCCGACCACAGTTAAGCGCTGGCGAGATCGAGGATTGGCAGCTGGCCGATGCCGCTTCACACACAAGTGATCAAGGAAAATCCGCTGAAGTTGAAGCGCTAGAGAACCTGCCGGATAGCGATATCAAGCGCGCGTTGCAGGAAATACCTGAAGAGTTTCGAATCGCTGTGTACTTGGCCGATGTTGAAGGGTTTTCCTACAAGGAGATCGCTGACATCGTTGGCGTCCCTGCGGGAACTGTGATGTCACGTCTGCACCGGGGAAGAAAACAGCTGCGCGAGCGGTTAACAGAGTATGCAAAGGAACTGGGTTACTCCACCGAGAAGAGTTCGGGGGCTAAACCATGAGTTTCAATCAGTTCTTCAATGATAAGAGCGCCTTGGCGTGTAATGAAGTTCTGAACTCCTTTGTCTTTTTAATCGATGGACAGATGGAGCAGCCAGAGATCGCTTTGGTAGAGGTTCACATTTCAACCTGTCCCGCATGCGAAGCAGAGCTTGCACATGAACAAGCGGTTCGTCAGTTGATGCAGGAAACATTGCGCCGTAGTTGCAATGAAAAAGCTCCGCAAGATCTGCATGATTCAATCTATCGACAGATCCATGCACAAATGGCTGGCACATTTACCGAAGTAGTTACGCAGTACAGCATGACTGAGATTTCTATTGAAATTGATGAGTTTGGCCAGATAGAGCACCGTGAGGTAACTATTGAGCACACTGAAGAGATTCGATTCCTTAATGATGCTTCAGATACTGATGATCCATTAAATGGTGGAAGCAATGGTCGTGGTTAATCATGTTGCCTGAGGATGAGGTATTAGGAGCTGTTGGACTTACCGAGATGGTAGTTCGCCCAGGAGACACCTCAGTTGCAATTGGTATTGGCGATCTTCCAATCATCGCTCCATCGTTGCTCATTAACTTAATGGAGCACGCAGCGATACTTTCTTTAGATCTATACCTAGAGCCAGGTGAGACAACTATTCCCATTAGCGTTGAGTTTATTTCACTATCCCCCGCAGGTATTGGTGCATCTTTGCGCGCGACATCACGTGTGATTTAAATTTCAGGAAAAGAGTTGACCTTTGAATGTGAGGTCTATGAAAATGAGCGCCAGATAGCAGCTGCTTTGGTAAAAAGATCAGCGGTGGAGCGAGTATCTTTTCTCGCCCGCACCGCTGCTCTTCACTTAATTCAAAACGATAAGTCCTAATTTCTCTCTTAGAACAAACGACTTGCCATAAGTTCTAAGTTTAGAAAATTCTTTGTTATTACGCCTTCTTTGTTGCCCAGAAGATCTCTGCAATCTCATCGATCTTCTTGATCAATGAATCTGCAACTGCAACATCCTGAGTTCCCTTTGTTCCTGCAGCACCTGCAAGCTTTGTTGCCTCATTGAACAATGAGTGCAGCTGTGGGTACGCCTCGAAGTGAGGAGCCTTGAAGTAGTCGGTCCAAAGCACCCATAGGTGCTCCTTAACCTGGTGTGAACGCTCTTCCTTGATCGCCACTGAACGTGAACGGAAATCTGGATCTGTGTTAGCCGCGTACTTCTCCATGCATGCCTTTACAGAAAGCGCTTCGATCTTTGCCTGTGCTGGATCGTAAACACCACATGGAAGATCGCAGTGTGCGTAGACAGTTGTCTTTGGTGCAAACATTTTCTCTCCTTCTCGACTCAAGGCGAGTACTGGGCCTTGTAGTTTTACTGACTTAGTAGTGCGAGACTACCGCCCGTGAGCAAATTTGGCACAGTCAGGGTCTCAGGATCATCGATGGCCCCTACCTTTAAGGATGGAGATTGGCTGCTGGTTTCTTGGCTTGAAGGTGGGCTTGCTCCATTGGTTGGAGATCGCATTCTGGGCAAGGTTGTTGTTGTAGAACGAGAAGAGCGACCAGGAATCTTCTTAATAAAGCGTTTGCAGAAATCTCATGGCGGTATTTATTGGGTTCAAGGCGACAATGATGAAAGCACTGATTCACGCACCTGGGGATGGATTCCAGGCAATGAGGTCGTTGGTGTTGTGCTCTTTCGTTATCGGAAAAACCGAAAAGGGAAATAAAAACGCCCCCGTATTCACGAGGGCATCTTTAGTAAGTCTTTAGCGTGTAAAGGCCTCGAGCAATAATGCTTTTTGCTCATCCTCATGCAGGTGATGACTTCCAGTTGCAGGAGAAGCTGTTGCACGACGAGAAATGCGACGCAAGATGCGATTACCAAATCCATGTCCGCCATGTGCATCAGAGGTTCGCAATGCGATGTGTGACCAAGGACCTTGGTTTGCAGGTTCATCCTGTACCCAGAGCAAGTTTGCATTTGGATGCTTGTTTGCTTCAGCAACCATTTCATCAATTGGCAATGGATACAAAAGTTCAACGCGAACAATTGCAGTTCCTGTTTCACCAAGCTTGGTGCGCTCTGCAACGAGGTCGTGATAAATCTTTCCTGAACAGAAGATCACACGTGATGCGTTCTGAACTGAATCATCACCGATAACTGGACGGAAGTGACCAGATGTGAAATCTGAGAGTGCAGATGCTGCAGCCTTAAGGCGAAGCATTGACTTAGGCGTAAAGACAATTAGTGGACGTCGTGCAGGATTCTTTGCGTGCCAACGTAGCAAGTGGAAGTAGTTTGCTGGGCTGGCAGGTTGTGCAACGGTCATGTTCTGCTCAGCACACAGCTGCAAGTAACGCTCAATACGTGCTGATGAGTGATCCGGTCCTTGTCCTTCATATCCATGTGGAAGTAGGAGAACTACAGAAGAACGCTCGCCCCACTTCTGTAATGCAGAGGAGATGAACTCATCGACAACTGTTTGTGCGCCGTTTGCGAAGTCTCCGAACTGGCCTTCCCACAGAACTAGCGCTTCTTCACGCTCAAGGCTGTAGCCGTATTCGAAGCCCATAGCAGCGTATTCGCTGAGCAATGAGTCGATAACGAAGAACTGGTTCTCATCCTTGATAAGTGCGCGAAGTGGAGTCCACTCATTTCCATTTTCCTTATCAACGATAACGGCGTGACGGTTTGAGAAGGTTCCGCGGCGTGCATCTTGACCTGCAAGACGGATTGGGTGACCTTCTTGTAGTAACGATCCAAATGCCAACATTTCTCCTGTTGACCAATCGATTGTTGCATCGTTAAGTGACTCAACACGCTTTGCTAGCTGTGGAGTCAACTTAGGATGAACGGTAAATCCTTCTGGAACAGCAAGCTGAGTTGCGGCGATTTCTCGTGCAATATTTTCAGAGATCGCTGTGTTGATCTCTTCTGCTTCAGGTGCAACTGGTGCCTTGAAGTTTGCATCATGCTCTGGCTCAATGTTGTTAACTGCAGCAAAGATTGACTCAAGTTGTTCCTGGTAATCGCGTGCAATTTCTTCAGCCTCTTCAGGAGTGATATCTCCACGACCAACAAGTGCCTCTGTATACAAAGTACGTGTTGAACGCTTTGCATCAATCAACTTGTACATCAACGGCTGTGTGAAGCTTGGTTCGTCACCTTCGTTGTGGCCGCGACGACGGTAACAAATCATGTCGATGACAACATCCTTGTTGAACTCTTGACGGTATTCAAAAGCCAAACGTGCAACGCGAACACACGCTTCTGGATCATCACCATTTACATGGAATACAGGTGCCTGAATGATTTTCGCGTAATCAGTTGAGTACTGCGATGTACGTGATGCATGTGGTGAGGTTGTGAAGCCGACTTGGTTGTTAATAACAATATGAACAGTTCCGCCAGTGCGGTATCCAGCCAATTGTGAAAGCTGTAGAACTTCAGCGTTCACACCTTGACCAGCAAAGGATGCATCTCCGTGAAGCAAAATAGGCATTACAGAGTAGGCGTTTTTCACATTCAGGCGATCCTGCTTTGCACGAACAATTCCTTCAAGAACTGGGTTAACAGCCTCAAGGTGAGATGGATTTGCAGCCAAGTAAATCTTTGTCTGCGCGCCAGTCTCAGAGGTAAATACGCCTGATGTTCCCAAGTGGTACTTCACATCGCCTGAACCTTGAACCTGGTTCTCTGCGTAATGTCCTTGGAACTCTTGGAAGATCTGTCCAGCAGATTTTCCAGCAACATTTGCAAGAACATTCAAACGTCCGCGGTGAGGCATGCCGATACAAACCTCATCTAGCCCGGTTTCTGCAGCTGCCGATACAACTGCATCAAGAAGAGGAATTACAGATTCGCCGCCTTCAAGCGAGAAGCGCTTCTGTCCAACAAACTTTGTATGTAGGAATGATTCAAATGATTCGGCGCTGTTGAGCTTACGCAAAACACGCAACTGTTCTTCGCGAGGAAGTTTGGCGTAACCAACTTCAACCTTGTCTTGAATCCACTTACGCTCAACTGGATCCTGGATGTACATGTATTCAACGCCGACAGAGCGGCAGTATGAATCACGAAGAATTCCGAGGATCTTGCGAAGTTTCATAAACTTCTTGCCACCAAAACCACCAGTTGCAAACTCGCGATCGAGATCCCACAGAGTTAGACCATGTGTCACAACATCAAGATCTGGATGTGAGCGCTGGATGTATTCCAGTGGATCAACATCTGCCATCAAGTGACCAAATGTGCGGTACGCCTGAATTAGCTGCTGAACACGTGCGGTCTTATTGATCTCTTCATCGCGTGTAAATGCAAAGTCGCTCGCCCAACGGATTGGCTCGTATGGAATGCGAAGCGCTGAGAAAATCTCATCGTAGAAACCTTCTGCACCTAACAAGTACTCGTGCATGCGACGTAGGAAATCTCCTGATTGCGCGCCTTGAATAATGCGGTGGTCGTAAGTGCTTGTAAGGGTAATTACCTTGCTAACAGCCATGTTTACGAGGGTTTCTTCACTTGCACCCTGGAACTCAGCTGGGTAATCCATCGCACCAACACCAAGAATCAAACCCTGTCCCTGAACAAGACGTGGAACTGAGTGAACAGTTCCAAGTGTTCCTGGGTTGGTGATCGACATTGTTGTGCCGGCAAAATCTTCAACTGTTAATGCGCCAGAGCGAGCCTTCTTAATTACAGCTTCATACGCTGCCCAGAACTGACCGAAATCTAAATCTTCGCAACCCTTAACAGATGGAACAAGAAGTTGACGTGAACCATCAGGTTTTGCCAAGTCGATCGCAACACCAAGGTTGATGTGCTCTGGCTTTCCAATTGCTGGCTTGCCATCGAGTTCACCAAAGAATGCGTTCATCTCTGGCATTGCACGTACCGCCTTGATCATTGCGTAAGCGATGATGTGGGTGAAGGAAACCTTTCCACCGCGACCACGTGCAAGGTGGTTGTTAATAACAATTCGATTATCAATCATCAATTTCGCAGGAATTGCGCGAACCGATGTTGCAGTTGGAACTGACAGTGATGCTTCCATTGATTGAACAACGCGAGCGCTAACTCCGCGGATTGGTTCAAGTGATGATGCACCTGGTGTAATCAAAACTGGAGCAGGTTTTACAACTGGATCTGCAGGAGTTGGTTGTGTTGCAGTTGTTTCACGAACAATTGGTTGTGAGACTGGAGCTGCAGGTGCTGCTTGAGCAACTGGAGCTGCAACAGGTGCAGGTGTAACAGGAGCGGCAACTGGTGCAACTGGAGCCGGTGCAGGTGCTGCTGCTTTTTGTTGCGCCTTAGGAATTGGTGGAACACCCCTAGAGGCAGAAGATTGCGGAGCGGGAGAACCTGGCTTATTAGTTTTGAAGTACTCAACCCATGCAGGGTCTACGGAAGAAGGATCCTGTAGATAATGCTCGTACATCTCATCGACGAGCCAATCATTTGCACCAAAATCCTGTGCCGACACTGGCAAACTCCTTCTGCATTGGTTACATCGCCTAGCCTATCGGCCAAAGCCCGCATGAATAAACCCGTTTAGGCGCAGATGGGGCGAGATTGGCCACATCTGTTTCGCCCTGCAAATCCATCGCATTTAGTCCACCCTTAACCCATGCCAACAGCGATAGTGACAGGGGCCAGCAGAGGTCTGGGCTTTGAAAATGCCAAGGGGTTAGCAGCTCTCGGATATGACATCGTCATGGTGGCAAAGGATCAGAGCCGATTGTCGATGGCGCAGCAATCACTCCAACGACATAACCCTGATGGTCACTTCTCAACATATGCAGTTGATCTCGAAGATTTAACAGCTACCCGCGCAACCGTTGCCCAGATTGCAGCAGAGCACTCTGCTCCTGATGTTCTCATTCTTGCTCATGGTGTCATGAGTGAAAAGATGTCTAAGACTTTGCGCACTACAGATGAAGAGTGGCGCAGAGTTATGGCGATTAACCTTGATTCTGTTTTCATTCTTGTTAATGGTTTAGTTCCATCGATGGCCGAAGCTCGAAAGGGCCGTGTCATTATTTACTCAGCATGCCTTGGAAGAATGTCAGGACCTGGAAATGCTGGAGGCCTTGCTCCATATCGAATTAGTAAAGCTGGTGTTAATGCAATGGTCCGCAACCTTGCCCATGAAACTGGTTTAGGTGCTCGCGGATTGTTAGTTGATGCGGTCTGCCCTAATCATTCTCAAACTGATATGGGTGGTCCTGATGCACCTCGCACCGCTGAAGAAGGTGCAGCATGTGCATTGTGGTTAGCAACCCGTGAATTTAATGCCGGTGATACCACTGGAGTTTTGTGGGAAGACAATCAGATTGTTGAGTGGTAGTTCTAGTTTTTGAATTGATCTAAAAGTAAAAGATCAGAAGTAATTAAATATCAGTTGGAATAGCACGCAATGCCGCGATAAGAGTTGCACCCGCTAACGCCGCTAGTGGTCCAGCAACCCACCATAAATGTGCCTCTACTTGATATGAGACAACACCTAGTGCAATTAAGTTAGCCAAAACCGCTGGAGATCTGCCGTAATACTTGCCACGGCGATAGCCAATTGCAGATGCTGCAAGGCCACCTGCCCCCAGGAGTGCAAACAGAAGCACCCCTAGAAATGGCAGAAACTCAAAGGAATCGGATGAGAAGGTTAAGCCGATTAGCCACAGCGCCAATACACCTATTACCCCGGTCTCAATAAAGAGTAGGGATGCCACTAGTGCGCGAGCTTTTGCCGCTTTGGCAGGATCCTGATTCATAGGGATAAGGCTAACTCAAAGAAGGTCACAATGCTCTTTTCGCACGATGGTATTCATGACTCACAAACTCATTTGGCCTCACCTTCATATTTCTACGAGCAGTTGCGACGTGAACTCTCTTTAGCGGCACGAACCCATAAACCCGTTGCATTAGTAAAAATTCTTTTTGATAACCCTGAAACAGATCAGGTACGAGCACATGACATCTTGCACTTTTCCTATGAACTCACTCAATTAACTCGTAAGGAAGAGTGCGTTGGGCGATTAGGTGTCAACGAGGTTGTCATAATCCTTCGAGATGGCCACAGCAACGCCGAGAAGTTTGTTCAACGGCTTCTGGATTCAACATCACTGACAGTTGATCACTCATTACAGATTAAGGTTTCACAGGTGTATGGCGAAGAGAATGAGGATTCTTTGCACCTGCTAAGCAGACTTGATCGAGCTGAGCTAATAACTCGATAAGGGTTCTATCCACAGGGCAATAGTTTTTGTCAGTTGCCAATCTACCTTTCCCGCATGGAACTAGATGTAAATGTGACCTTTGGCCCGATCGCCCCATTTATGAATGATGCAACTATCGAAGAGATTTGGATTAACTCTCCAGAAAGAGTTTTCATCGCACGTAATGGACGCAGCGAGTTAACAAACCTCTTGCTGACTCAGGAAGAGGTCCGCAATATTGTCGAACGCTCCTTAATGTGGAGTGGAAGAAGGCTGGATTTATCCCATCCATTTGTGGATGCACGTTTACCTGATGGAAGCCGTCTGCATGTTGCAATTCCTGAAATCACCGCGGCACATTGGGCGGTCAATATCCGTAAACACTTGTTGAAAAGCTTGTCCATTAATGACCTAGTCAATCGATCTGTAATGAGCCAAGAAATTGGAACCGCGCTCGTTCATAGCGTGCAAGCAGGGCTGAACATATTGGTGTGTGGCGGAACCCAGGCTGGAAAAACAACTGTTCTTAACGCCTTAGCTGGAGCGGTGCCTCGTAGCGAAAGAGTGATCACCATTGAAGAGGTCTTTGAACTTACTCCGCAACTTCCGGATGTGGTCCAGATGCAAACAAGAAGTGCCAACTTACAAGGAGAGGGTGCGATTCCACTTCGCAGATTAATCAAGGAATCCCTTCGCATGCGACCTTCCAGAATTATCGTTGGAGAAGTACGTGAGGCTGAAGCGTTAGATCTTTTGATCGCATTGAATTCAGGGTTGCCGGGAATGGGAACTCTTCACGCAAATTCACCACGAGATGCGATTGTTAAGTTACAAACACTGCCATTGCTTGCCGGTGAGAATATTTCACACAAATTCATCGCGCCAACAGTTGCCTCTGCGATCGATTTGATAGTTCATGCAACCTTGGATTCAACTGGAGTTCGCCGCATTAATGAGGTTGCAGCGGTTACTGGCCGCTATGAAAATGATCGGGCAGAGATCGAAATGCTGTGGAAGTGGGATGGTGCGCAATACATCCGTGGCGTTGGAGCCCTGCCCCATCCTGAAAGATTCGCAAATATTGGTGCGCCTTTGGGTTCATGGTGGCATAAGTGAAACTGTCGATTCGCATAACTATTTCAGCACTTGTAGCTACAGCTGTTGTTCTACTTATGACCCGTTCCTTAATAATTGCAGCAGCCTTTGGAACTTTGGCGGCAGGGATTTCATTTGTAACGGTGAAGGCCAAAAATTCGATGAATGAAGCAGCGCTAGTTGCAGCCTGGCCGGAAGTTATTGATCACTTAATGTCAGGAATTCAATCAGGGTTATCTTTGTCGGAATCCCTTGCGGGGCTAGCAACTCGAGGACCCGAAGTGTTAAGACCCGCATTTGTTCGGTTTAAGGCAACATTGTTTAGCAGCGGTGATTTAACAGAAGCGATCGAAGAGTTAAAGGCCAGCTTTGCCCACCACGGAAGTGATCAAATCTTCGAAGCGCTACTCATTGCTAAAACCTTGGGCGGAAGTGAGCTTTTACAGATTCTGCGCACCCTTGGTGATTTTCTGCGCCAGGATTTAGCACTTCGTCGTGAGATTGATGTGAAGCATGGCTGGATTAAAAACTCCGCGCATATATCAGCAGCTGCTCCCTGGATTCTCTTACTTCTTCTCTCAACTCAACCAAGCACCGCGATTGCATACTCAACTCCGACCGGTGCGTTGATCTTGATGGCTGGCTTGTTCATGACAGCGATCGCATATATCTGGATGAATCGCCTTGGG
>JAPOJK010000002.1 GCA_029978465.1 Actinomycetota bacterium | reverse complement strand
ACTCATCATCGAGCAACATCGGTGCTCCATGACCTATGTACAACGCTGGTAATTGAGCCATGTCGATACCGTACAACAAAGTAGTTGAATATTCAACTAATTGCGGAGTTTGCGAGCCTGTTTGAGGTAGTTACACTCAACCTGTGAGCGTAACCAGCGCAGGTGCAGCCTTTAAGAAGGCTTTGGTTGAAGAATCCCCGCTTCAAATTATTGGAACCATTAACGCTAACCATGCTCTTTTGGCAAAGCGCGCAGGATTTCGTGCGATCTACCTTTCCGGTGGAGGAGTCGCTGCAGGATCGATGGGTATTCCAGATTTAGGAATTACAACCCTGGAAGATGTTTTAATCGATGTTCGTCGCATTACCAATGTCTGCGATACGCCGCTGTTGGTTGATGCCGACACAGGTTTTGGCGCATCGGCTTTTAACATCGGCCGCACAGTAAAGGATCTGATCAAAGCTGGAGCGGCCGCAATGCACATCGAAGATCAGGTTGGCGCAAAGCGTTGCGGACATCGTCCCAACAAAGAGATTGTTTCAAAGGCTGAAATGGTTGATCGCATCAAAGCTGCCGTTGACGCTCGCACCGATGACAACTTCCAGATCATGGCTCGCACCGATGCGATTGCAAATGAAGGTGTTGATTCCGCGTTAGATCGCGTTCATGCCTATATCGAAGCTGGCGCAGATTTAATCTTCCCTGAGGCGATTCGCACCCTTGAAGATTACGCAAAGTTTTCAGCAGCGGTTGCAAAGCCAATCTTGGCCAACATCACCGAGTTTGGAATGACACCGCTCTTTACTCGCGATGAACTAGCTGCCAACGGGGTCGGAATGATCCTGTACCCATTGTCAGCCTTCAGAGCGATGAACAAGGCGGCTGAGAATGTCTACACAGCGATTCGTCGCGATGGCACACAGTCCACTGTGATCGACACGATGCAGACACGTGAAGAGTTGTACCAAGCAATTAATTACTATGAATATGAAAAAGCACTTGACCAAACACTAGGTAAAGACAACGGGTAGGGACCATGACAGAAATCAAAGTAAAGAAGTCAGTTGCACTCTCTGGAGTTCCAGCGGGAAACACAGCGCTGAGCGCAGTAGGTGGAGCAGATCTTCACTACCGCGGATACTCAATCAAAGATTTGGCAGCTAACTGTCAGTTTGAAGAGGTCGCATACCTATTGGTCCATGGCGCGCTACCTAATCAGGCTCAATTAGATGCGTACAAGGCAAAGCTCAAGGGTCTACGCGGGCTTTCACCTCAGGTCAAAACAGTGCTTGAACAACTTCCAGCTTCTGCCCATGCGATGGATGTTTTGCGTACAGGCTTTTCAGCACTCGGTGCGGTCACACCAGAGTCAACTAAGCACACACCAGAAGAGGCGCGCGATATCGCTGATTCAATGTTGGCAAAGACCGGTTCATTACTTGGGTATTGGCACCACTTTGCAAATAATGGAAAGCGCATCGAAGTAGAAACCGATGACAACTCAATCGGTGCTCACTTCCTGCACCTACTTCACGGCGAAAAGCCAAGTGAGCAGTGGGAAAAGGCGATGCATGCATCACTAGTTTTGTATGCAGAGCACGAGTTCAACGCTTCAACATTTACCGGTCGTGTCATTGCAGGAACCGGTGCAGATATTTACTCATGTGTTACCGGCTCAATCGGAGCGCTCAGCGGTCCAAAGCATGGTGGCGCAAATGAGGTCGCACTTGAGATTCAACTTCGTTACTCAACGCCAGATCAGGCAGAGGCCGATATCCGCAAGCGTGTAGAGAACAAGGAAGTTGTTATTGGTTTTGGTCACCCGGTTTATACAGTGTCAGATCCTCGCAATGAGATCGTTAAGGTCATCACTAAGGATCTTGCAGTAGCAGCTGGTAAGGAAAATCTATACAACGTTGCAGAGCGCATCGAATCAGTGATGTGGGAAGTTAAGAAGATGTTCCCTAACGTCGACTGGTTCTCAGCTGTTGCATATGATGCGATGAAGATTCCAGTTAACTACTTCACTCCACTATTTGTGATGGCACGTATTTCTGGTTGGACAGCTCACGTCATTGAGCAGCGCAACGATGGAAAGATCATCCGCCCAACAGCTACCTATGTTGGTCCAGAAGATCTTGCCTTTGTACCTATTGAAAAGCGCTAATCAATGTCGAGCCATGTAAGTCAAGGTAACCAGCCATACGATCAAGCGATAATCGATATCGTCGATTACGCGCTGAACTACGAGATCAAATCTCCGGTTGCTTATGAGACTGCATGGAACTGCTTTATGGACACACTGGGTTGTGGCCTCGAAGCCCTTGAATATGAAGCCTGCACCAAGCTTTTAGGACCGGTTGTGCCAGGTGTAACTGTTGCCAATGGCGTCAAGGTGCCAGGAACAAAACATGTTTTAGATCCAGTGCAAGGCGCTTTCAATATCGGCGCGATGATCCGTTGGTTAGATTTCAATGACACCTGGCTTGCTGCTGAGTGGGGACATCCTTCAGATAACTTAGGTGCAATTCTTGCAACCGCTGATTGGTTGAGTCGTACTACAGATAAGAAGTTCACCGTTAAAGATGTTTTAACTGCGATGATCAAAGCCCATGAAATTCAAGGCTGTATCGCATTAGAGAACTCATTTAACAAGGTCGGTCTTGATCACGTTGTATTGGTAAAGGTTGCATCAACCGCTGTTGTTGCGCAGATGATGGGTCTGACTCGTGATCAAGCACTTGCCGCGGTTTCACTGGCGTGGGTTGATGGTCAATCACTTCGTACCTACCGCCACTTTCCTAATGCAGGATCACGTAAGTCATGGGCTGCAGGAGATGCAACCTCGCGTGCAGTTCGTCTTGCTTTGATTGCAAAGACTGGCGAGATGGGTTATCCATCAGCGCTCACCGCTAAGACCTGGGGCTTCTATGATGTTTCCTTCAAGGGAAATGAATTCAAGTTCCAACGACCTTACGGTTCATATGTTATGGAAAATGTTTTGTTTAAGATCTCTTTCCCAGCAGAATTCCACTCACAAACTGGTGTTGAAGCTGCGATGACTATTTATCACCAAATGCAGGCTGCAGGTAAGACATCAGATGACATCGCAAAGGTAACGATCCGCACCCACGAGGCATGTATCCGCATCATCGATAAAAAGGGTCCGCTCAATAACCCGGCAGATCGCGATCACTGTATTCAGTACATGGTTGCGGTTCCATTTATCTTTGGTCGACTTACCGCTCGTGATTACGAAGAAGATATTGCTGCCGATCCTCGTATCGATGCTCTGCGCGAAAAGATTGTCTGTGTTGAAGACCTTGGCTATACAGCCGATTATCACAACCCTGAAAAACGCTCGATTGCCAACGCAATTACAGTTGAATTCAAGGATGGCACGGTTTTTGATGAGGTTGCTGTTGAGTACCCAATCGGCCATGCACGTCGTCGCACCGAAGGTATTCCGCTCTTAATCGAAAAGTACAAGACCAACTTGGCCCGTATTTACGATGGCGAAAAGCAGAAGAAGATCATCGATTTGTGCCTTGATTACGACAAGCTTGCAGCAACTCCAGTAAATGAGTTTATGGATTTGCTGGCTCTTTAATGAGCGATATGTCAGCACAGGTGCGCCGCGCACTAGATGTTGCTGTCGAGGCAATTGGTGGTTCAGCCCGTGATGGCCAGATTGAAATGGCGGAAGCTGTTGCAAACGCCCTCACCAATCGCCATCATCTTATGGTTCAAGCAGGAACCGGTACCGGTAAATCACTTGCCTACTTAATTCCCGGCATCGTGCATGGGCGTAAAGTTCTTGTAGCTACTGCAACGATCGCGCTGCAACGACAATTGGTCGATCGTGACTTGCCAGCGGTAGTTCCAGCACTTGAAAAAGAACTTGGCCGCGAAATTTCCTACGCAATCTATAAAGGTGTTGGAAATTATGTGTGTTTGCAGAAGATGAATAGCGAGGATGTTGACCCTGATACAGAGTTAGTGATGGAGGTTTCATCGCTAGAAAAGGATGCGAAGCGATTAATCGCTTGGGCTAAGACTCCAGGTGTTAGCGGAGATCGGGATGATGCACCCGAAGTAGATCGACGTGTGTGGCTGGCGAACAGTACATCAGGTCGTGAATGTGTCGGTGCAGATGTCTGCGCCTTTGGCTCACAATGCTTTGCGGCAAATGCAAAAGCTAAGGCGCAAACTGCAGATATCGTCGTTACTAATCACACCTTGCTAGCAATCGAAATCGTAGATTCTCATCCGATCCTGCCTGAACGGGATTGTGTGATTTTGGATGAGGCCCATGAGTTCATGGATCGAGCAACCCAAGCAGTTACCGATGAACTAACTTCTAACCGAGTTTTGCGAGCTGCGGCAATGGCCCGAAAGTTCATGCCGGGCAAGCTTTCAGATGCCTTCCACAAAGCCGCCAATGATTTCCATGAATCGATGGTTGATTACGGCGAGGATGTAAAGGGTGATCCAACCGCGCTTGGTCGACTCGAAGAGATTCCACAATCTCTTGAGTTTTCTATTCGCAAGGTAATGGAGGCGGCAAAGGGAATTACCCAGTTCTTAGCAGCAGATGATGAAATCATCGATACCGATGCGTTAGCAGAGAGAGCGCGAGTAAAGGGTGCGGTTACAGAGATCGCAACAACTGCTACAACTTTGCTAAAGATGGGGGATGGCTTAGTTCTTTGGTACGAGCCAACATTTTCCACACTGTACCTGGCACCTTTATCGGTGTCAGAGGTTTTACGTGAAAACCTTTTGACGAAGACTCCAGTGATTGCAACCTCTGCAACCTTAACTGTGGGCAAGGGCTTTGATTCCATGGCGAAGAGCATCGGCTTTTTAGTCAATGAGGAGATCAACGCTGAATTAAAGGATGGCGAAGTCGATCCTGCCAATGTACAAATGCTCGATGTTGGCTCTCCCTTTGATTTTGCAAATCAAGGTGTGTTGTACATGCCTAAGCATTTGCCAGAGCCAGGTCGTGATGGCCCCAGCCATGATGTCCTAACCGAACTTGGTGAGTTAATCGATGCTGCAGGTGGTCGAACCCTCGCGCTCTTTTCATCATGGCGTGGGGTAGAGGCGGCGGATTTACATCTGCGAAAAGTGTTAGCAGAGCTTCCGATCAAGATCATCACGCAAAAGCGCGGCGATGCCGTTGGTCCTTTAGTGGAACGTTTTGCAAAGGATGAAACTTCGATTTTGATTGGAACCATGTCTTTGTGGCAGGGCGTTGATGTTCCAGGAAATAGTTGCATCTTAGTTGCTATCGATCGCATTCCATTTCCGCGTCCAGATGAACCCGTCATGAGTGCACGTGCATCACAGGCAGATGCCGCTGGCGGCAGTGGTTTTATGCAGGTTTCACTGCCACGGGCTGCCCTGCTGCTGGCACAGGGCACAGGCCGTTTGATCAGATCGGTTGATGATCGTGGAGTTGTTGCCATTTTGGACTCCAGAATCGTGACCAAGCGGTACGGAAGTGTTCTACTTAACTCGATGCCACCTCTCTGGAGAACCTCAGACAAGGCGGTAGTCGTAGATTCACTGAGAAGACTGAGCGAAAGCATGAAACAATAAAAATATGCCTCGCATTGAAACCCAAACACTTGCAGAGCACCGAGATTGGCGACGTAATCAGCTGATTGAAGCTGCTGCAAGCATCGCTCTTGAATCTGGTGGTGCTGCAATTACCGTTGCCGCAGTTGCTCAACGCGCTGGGTTGTCACGCACATCTGTTTACGAGTATTTCGGAAGTGGCTCTGAACTTGTTGCCGACCTAGTAATTGATGAGCTCAATAGTTTTGCAGAGACTCTCAACTCAGCTGTTGCCGATTGTGTCGATGCTCAATGCATAGTTACCTGTTGGGTCAAAGGTGCACTTACTTATATTGCAGATGGTCGTCACCTATTAGCAAAGGCTCTCAACGCGACCGCCATGCCGCAATCACGTGCGCAGCACATTGGAATGGCACACAGAGCTTTGATGGCACCATTGATGAAGGCGGTCACAGATTTAGGTGTAAAAGATGCACACCGTGCTCTTGCCTTCATTCAGGCGATTACAGATGCATCAACCAAGAGAATTGAATCAGGCCATGACGCAGAGAACGAGATCGCTTATGCGACCGCCTTCTGCATCAATGGCCTGATGGTAAATTAATTACTTTCCAGTTATCGAGTACTTCTTATTTAACGCCGTATAGCTGTTACTTTTCGCGGGCGCTGTAGCGGTGATGGTGCACTTTCCCTTTTTGATAGTTGCACGGGCAAGAGCCACAGAACAGGAACCAGCTGTCTTGTAACTGATCTTTTCACCGAAGTTACTGAGAATCGGGAGTTCAAGCTTTGAGCCTGCTTTGATCGACTTCGGCATAGTGAAATCACCAAAGCTTTGTGTTCCCAGAGTTAATCTAATCGGCAGGATGGCTGTGATGGATGATGCATTTGCATTTCCCGCTGACGTGACTGCGATTGCACACTCGCCCACACCAGTTAGTGGTGTGATTTCAGTGCCGTTAATGGCACAGGCTGGCGCCAAGGATGAATAGCTCAGCGCTGCCCCTGCCTTTGAAACCGCTGAAAGGGTTGCAAACTGGCGGTAACTCAAAGTTGCTGGGGCCCGGGTGCTGACTGGTATGCCATTGATAGTTGCTGTTATCTCATCAACGGGCAAGGTTGTAGCACCCGCTGTTGCAGCTTTAAAGGTTAGCGGAATGAATTGATCCTCACTGAGATCACTTGCGACGGTGTGATCAAAGCGCATGAAAATTCCACACTTGGCGACTGTGCAATCCACTGTTGTGGTGCCTGATACATAACTTCCTGTTGGCTTGAACTTAATGGTGTCGGTCGGAAGAAAGGAGGCTCCTCGGGCGCTGGAAATCCATAACTCGACCGCCTTGTTACAAACCGAAGGACGAGTTCCCGCAGGTGCTTCAACACATTGCTGAATGTAGAGACCGCCCTTTGCTGGAACATTTGAGAGCGTGATGTTGATTGTTGCACCTTGCGATTCAAGGTTTGTTAAAGGTCCGCCAACAAACTTTGTTTCTGCTGCTTGTGCCGAAGCCGGCATCAAGAGGGAAGCGATTAATGCAGCAAGAACGAGCTTCTTCATTTTTCTCCTTATTTAACTGTAATGGGAATAAATAGATCTGAACTGCGATCATTACTTCGTAAGTGATCGGCACGTACCGTGATTGCGCATTTGATCTTGGTGCAATCAAACTTTCCAATTTTCTTTGAGATCTTTACTTTCTGTGTAAAGCGTCCGCCAGGTAAAAACTCCTCAGTTAAGCCAATTGCATAGGGTGGGGGATTAGATGAGATCCAAAAGGAGGCATCTCCAACACCCGCTTTATTGACTCCGCCACCACATGGAGTCGGTGCCTTTCCCTTGGGCGGAATAACGCAAAAGGCAAGGTAAATTCCAACGGTTTCATCGAAGTACTTTCCATTAACGGTGAGCATCGCTCCATCTTTGACCGATGTTTTGGAAACTGAGAGAACCTGACCCTGAGCGCCTTTTGCTGATGCGGCAGAGGATGCGGGCATAGATGCAATGGTGATAGCAACTACCAAAGCCACAATTTTCCTCATGATCAAACTTTAAATTAGCCCTTGAAAACACTTATCCGACAGGACACAGAGATCTGTCGTAGAAAGATTTGGCACACTGCACCCATGAGAAAAGTGGTGATAATTGCGCTCATTGCCCTGCTTTCAGGGTGTGCTGCAAACACCACGGGTAGCAGTTACACAATTTCTCAGAATGATGTGAGATCGATTTCACTCGACACCCAGAGTTCATTCTCAGCCTCACGAGTCATAGTTTTGGCCAACGGTGTTGCTGAGATTATTCAATCTCTTAACGGTCAATCCATCATGGTTGGCCGAGATATATCGAGCACCGAAGATTCTTTAGCCGATATTCCAATCGTTACCTCTGGGCATCAAGTTTTACCTGAAAAAGTTATTTCACTTAATCCTGATCTTGTACTTATTGATGCATCAACTGGACCAAAGGCTGCGATTGCAACGATCAAAGCTGCAGGCATTCGAGTTGTTGAAACTCCAGAAAGTTGGAGCCTAGGTGACCTTCCTAAAAAGGTCCGTGCAGTAGGTGCAGCTATCGGTGCTCCAGACAGGGCTGAACTTTTAGTTGAGCAAATTGAACGCGCTGTAAAAACAAGTATGGTGAAGGGTTCACCTCGTGTTGCTTTTCTCTACCTACGTGGAACATCTTCGGTCTACTTAATCGGAGGTTCGGGGTCAGGTGCAGATTCATTATTACAAGCAATCGGTGCAGTAGATGTTGGGGCACAGAGCTTAGATCGGCCTTTCAATACCTTAACCGCTGAAAGCCTTGCATCTCTGAACCCTGATGTCATTCTCGTAATGAGTAAAGGGTTGGAATCAGTTGGAGGGGTGCAAGGTCTGCTTAAACTTCCAGGTGTTGCACAAACCAAAGCTGGTAAAAATGCCGCAGTGATCGATGTGGATGATTCACTGTTGCTCTCCTTTGGCCCCCGAACACCATCGCTGATTGAGGCGTTGGCAACAGCGCTGCGCAAGGTAGCCCCATGAAAAAGTGGTTTCCAGCATTACTTTTACTGAGCGCATTCACACTTTCTTTGTATGTTGGCGCAACTCAGATCGATAATTTTTGGTCAGCCTTAATTAATCCCGGAAGTAATGAAATTCTGTGGCAGATCAGATTTCCACGTGTAACCGCTGCGGTAATTGTTGGTGCAGCGCTAGGAGTGGCGGGCTTATTAGCCCAGGGTGCCTGCAATAACGCGGTTGCAGAACCTGCAATTTTGGGAACCGCAGCGGGCGCTGCTTTTGGTGCGGTACTTGCTATTAGTACTGGGTTAGTTGAAGTGGGAACCATTGGTGCGATTGCCTGCGGAACCATCGGTGCATTACTGACGACAGCGCTAACTTTTAAATTAGCAGCTATCCGCGGAGCACTTTCCTCCTTTACTTTAATCATCGTCGGTATCGCAATCTCTGCAATCTTTACCTCCTTTGTGGGAATCGCATCAGCCATGGCTTCTCGCGCTGATGCTCGTTCCATCTCATTTTGGAGCTTAGGTTCGCTTGCCCTTATAACCTCAGAAAATTTGATTGGCATCGCATTGACAACCCTCATAGGTGTCGCAATTGCTTGGAGGATCGCCCCTGCGCTGGATCGACTTTCTTTAGGCGATGCAACCGCCTTTCATTTAGGGGTTAATGTCGCTCGCATTCGTCTATTTGCTTTGATTGCCCTTTCAATCTTGGCAGGTGGTGCTGTTAGTACCGTTGGCTCAATCGCATTTATTGGATTAGCAGCTCCGCATATTGCGCGGTTTATATATGGTCCATCACACAGAAAACTTGTTGCTCACAGCGCGATAATTGGAGGCTTGATCGTTGTTGTCGCTGACACTGTGTCTCGAACAATTGCGCAACCCAATGAACTACCAATTGGTCTTGCAACAGCATTATTGGGTGCACCTGTACTGATTGCACTTGTTGCCTTCAAAAACAATGTCTGGAGAACTCAATGATCACCATTGATGAGATCACCATTGTGCGCGATGGTCGCGAAATTATTTATGATTACTCCGAACAGATTCCGGCTGGTTCAATCACCGTGATTATTGGCCCAAATGGCTGCGGTAAATCAACGCTGTTAGCGGCGATCGCCGGTGACATTGCACCCGATAAGGGAACGATCACTATCGATGATGTTCATCCAATTCTGACTCCGGCTAGCTCTTTAGCTGCAATACGAGCGATGGCGGTTCAAAATCAAGGCTTTACCTTGGGTTTTACCGTTCGTCAGATCGTAGAAATGGGCGGTGAATCAACCGAAGTTCTGCAGGCTTTAGGGCTAACGGAAATCTCAGATCGGCTTGTTACAACTTTGTCTGGGGGAGAAGCCCAACGTGTTGCAATCGCTCAGGCAATTGCCCAAAAGACACCTGTTCTTTTGTTGGATGAACCGCTAGCAGCGCAAGATATTTCGAGCCGCAAGAGGATTATTGAACTGCTGCAAAGACTCGCGGACAGTGGAATCACTGTAGTAGCTGTGGCACACAGTACCGAAACAGAGTTAACGTGGGCCGATAAAGTCATTAAGCAGTTTCATTAGTTCAGGCCAGGATTTTGCAAAGCTGGGATGCAAAGGCAGTTCATTTACTTTTTCAATATCCACCCAACGAACTTCATGGGATTCATCATTTACTTCGTGGGCAACTAAACCTTCAGAGGCCCGAGCGATAACCGTTTCGTACTTCCAATCGCCGTGATCATCGGTGAAGGTGTGCAATGGGGTTAGTAAATCGGTATCAATCCCGGTCTCTTCAATAGCTTCGCGAAATGCACCTTCAATAGTTGTTTCATGAGAATCACGGGCACCACCTGGAATACCCCAGGTATCACCGTTATGCACCCACGGTGCTCGATGTTGCAAAAGGATTTCGTGGCCGCGCACAATCATTATTCCGGCTGCGCCATTAAGTCCCCAGTGCTTATTTCCGCAGGCGCATTCAACCCAACCATCACCATCGCGCGCTGCCATGTTCGTAGCCTGTCACAACTATCCACAGTTCGCGCAGTACTCAGCGCCGCCGTCTGTGGGGCAATTTATGGTGCCGCACATGGTCGCCATCATTGTGATTTTCGCTCTTGTTTTCGCTTCTCCCACCCCTGCGCTGGCAGATGAGTGTGCAGAAAAGGCTTGTATCAATGTCTACACCGACAACAACCAGATAATTATCGAAGCCCGCAAAGGCAATACAACTGCGAAAAAGAGCATCAGCCAGACACCAAAGAAAACAACGGTTAAACCCGCACCAAAATCAAGTGCCAGGCCTTTGTTCTTTCCACCTGCAGCTGTTAAACCAAGTATTAAAAAGCCTGTCATAAAGCGCACCTATAAGCCACGCATCAAGAAGGTAACAACAAAGGTAAACCTCAGCGATCGATTAACCAAGCTAGTTCCAACGGCAGGTGTTGCGTATCAACCTGAGTTTGAACCGTTGGTAAATGTGCCGGTGTATTTTTGGTGCGATCTTCCATCGCTCTTTCAAAGCCGGGTCGACATTATTGGCGAGGTGGTCGATGTTGTGCTGCGACCATCCTTTACCTGGAGCTTTGGTGATGGCTCCGTTTACTCGACAACTGAGAATGGTGCGCCGTATCCAGCAGGCACCATCCGCCACACATATTCACGTCCAGGCACATATGTGGTTTCGCTTCTTACTACCTGGAATGGCAGCTATACCCATAACGCACAAGTGCGTGCGGTAACCGGCACTGTCAAAAAGATTTCCATCGCTGAAATAACTGTTGTACAAGCCCCCACCCACTTCATCACACGCAAAGGATAAAACTCATGACCACTGAAAATATGTATGTCAGCATCACACCACTTCCACTATCAACAGATCCTGAGTTCATTGAATGTGTGAACACCTTTGCCCTGCGTCCCGATATGGATGATCTCAATCTGCTGCAGCGAGATGGAGCAACTGCCGTCATTGATTTGTCGATGCAGTTTGCAGATCGTGGGTACCAATGCGATGTCGAACTTGTTTCGCAGGTGTTGGGGCGTTTGATGGATATTCAAGTTAGGGATTTTGCATTAGGAACCCACAACGTTAAGACCTTTGATATCTACTGGAATATGTGGCTGTACTTGTTGCGGGTTGCACCCACAGGATTTGTCGCACCAGTTGCTTGTTTATTTGCGACCTTGGCCTATGAACGAGGCGATAGTGAGCTTGCCTACCGCGCATTAGATCGGGCAACCGCCGATGATCCCAAGTACTCATTAACTATTTTGTTGCGCAGAGTCTTTGGATCAGGCTGGCCGGCCGCTGCTTTTGCTGCGATGCGGGTAGAGCTCCACCCCAAGGTGACCGCTGGGATTTTTGAGTCCTAGTCGCTAGAATTACACCGTTCACGAGTCCTACGTATTAGCCCCGGCTTAGTAGGCGGCAACCCTCCACCGCGGCGGGGTGCTCCGGGTGACGAACAGGTCGTTTCGGCGACAAGCGCAGGTGAAGGATTTCAATTGACGGCAACAGGTGCATGGCTCGAAACTCATGATCCGGGTGAACGCAAGTTCATCAAGATCGGATTTCTCCTTCTTGAAAATGGCGAAACACTTCCGGATGTCACTATCGCGTATCAAACATGGGGCACATTAAACGCTGCAAAAGATAATGCGATTTTAGTAAATCATGCGATGACCGGTTGGTCCGATGTTCCTGGTTGGTGGCCTTCAATGGTTGGTCCCGGATTGCCTTTTGATACAGAAAAATACTTTGTGGTCTGCCCTAATGTGATCGGTGGATGTCAGGGATCTACAGGACCATCATCGCTTGCACCTGATGGAAAAAGATGGGGCTCACGTTTTCCTGCAATAACTATTCGGGACATGGTCAATGCCGAGATCGCATTTACCGATGCCATCGGAATTGAAAAGTACAAACTTGCAGTCGGTCCTTCCTTAGGTGGAATGCGTGCACTGGAGTGGGCGGTACAACTACCTGATCGCGTTGGAGCAATCTGCACCATTGGATCCTCAGCTGTTGCAACAGGTGATCAAATCGGAACCGCATCAATTCAAATTCGTGCCATTAAATCCGATCCACATTTCAACAAGGGCGATTATTACGAACAAGAGATCGGCCCCGATGAGGGAATGGGAATCGCTCGCCGCATCGCACATCTGACATATAGAACTGAAGCTGAGATGGATATCCGTTTTGGTCGCCAGATGCAGGGAGATGACACCGGTCGTTACGCCGTTGAGTCATATCTGGATCACCAAGCCAACAAGTTAGCTCAGCGCTTTGATGCCAACACTTACATCGCCCTGACAGAGGCGATGAATAGCCACGATATTGGCCGTGATCGCGGGGGAGTTGCCGCAGCTCTGGCCACCATCAAGGTTCCAGTGGTCGCAGTCTCTATTGATACAGATCGACTCTTTCCGGTCCGCCTGCAGGCTGAAATCGCTGAATTAGCCCCAGCTGCAGCGCCATTGGTGACGATTTCCAGCCCATTTGGGCATGACGGCTTTCTAGTAGAGGTTGAGAGTGTGGGAAATGTGATCAGAGAGGCTTTAAATCTGGCCAAATAGGCCTTTTGGATGTGCATTTACCCCTGTGGACAAATTATAATATAGCCATCGCTTCAGCGGCTTCGCTGAAATAAATCAAAGGACAATTGTGGCTGTATTTAGTGCGCTCAAAAACAAGGTGAAAGCAAAAACTTCATCGAAGAAAGAAGCACCAGCGAAGAAAGCTGTTGTAAAAAAAGCCGCACCTGCGAAGAAAGCAGCACCAGTGAAGAAGGCCGCAGTTAAAAAGGCGGCATCCGTTAAGAAAGCCGCTGTTAAAAAAGCAGCTCCTGCGAAGAAAGCAGCAGCGCCTGTTAAGAAGGCTGCACCAGCAAAGAAGATTGAGTTAAAGAAGGATTTAACCGCCAAGGATGTGCAGCAGATTGTTGATGCAAAGAATGCGGTACTTCGCCAAAATGAGGTTCTTGCAGAGCTAGATGCTCGTGGCATCACATCAATCAATCGAATTCCAAAGAAGGCTGACAAGGATTTAGTTGATGAGGCTCGCGCGCTCGCAACAGAAGTTCCACTACTCATTGAAAAGCTTCGTAAGAGCGGACTTGGTTCACCTTCAAGAATTCTTAAGAAGGCCGAGTACGAACTGATCGCTCCAAAGCCAGAACCTGTTAAGGCTGTTGCTGCACCAAAGGTTGATACAAAGACCGGTAAGGCGATTGTTACAAAGATTGATGGCGAAGAGGTTGAGCTAGAAGAGGTTGAATTAGAGGATGTAGAAACCCTTATCAAGGAAGTTGTCGAGATTATCGATAGCGAGGAAGAAGATAAGGGCAATCAACCTCGTGTTGTAGATCTTGCAGCCGAGGATGCAAACCAGGGCAATGAGGAAAATGCCTTTACATTAAAGGCTTCTGAAGAAGATGATGCTCCGGCTCAGACCGTTATGACAGCAGGAGCAACAGCAGACCCTGTTAAGGATTATTTAAAGCAGATTGGCCGCGTTGCGCTGCTTAATGCAGAGCTTGAAGTAGAGCTTGCAACACGTGTAGAAGTTGGTCTTTTTGCAGAAGAAAAATTAAAGCATGAAAAGAAGTTAGATAAGAAGTACAAGCGCGAACTTGAATGGCTTGTTGAAGATGGAAAGCGCGCTAAGAATCACTTGCTCGAAGCAAACCTTCGTTTGGTTGTTTCTCTTGCAAAGCGTTACACCGGTCGTGGAATGTTGTTCTTGGACTTGATCCAGGAAGGTAACTTGGGTCTGATCCGTGCCGTTGAGAAGTTCGACTACACAAAGGGTTACAAGTTCTCGACCTATGCGACCTGGTGGATCCGTCAGGCGATTACCCGTGCGATGGCTGATCAGGCTCGTACGATCCGTATTCCGGTTCACATGGTTGAAGTTATTAATAAGTTGGCACGTGTACAGCGCCAGATGCTCCAGGATCTTGGTCGCGAACCGACCCCTGAAGAGCTCGCAAAAGAGCTTGATATGACACCTGAAAAGGTGGTCGAGGTTCAGAAGTACGGTCGCGAGCCAATCTCACTTCACACACCGCTAGGTGAAGAAGGAGATTCAGAATTCGGTGATTTGATTGAAGACTCTGAAGCTGTTGTTCCAGCTGATGCGGTTTCATTCACATTGCTACAAGAGCAGTTGCACTCAGTTCTCGACACCTTGTCAGAGCGTGAAGCTGGTGTGGTTGCAATGCGATTTGGTTTAACTGATGGACAGCCAAAGACACTTGATGAGATCGGAAAGGTTTACGGAGTTACTCGTGAACGTATTCGTCAGATCGAATCAAAGACAATGTCAAAGCTTCGTCACCCATCACGTAGCCAGGTTCTTCGCGATTACCTCGATTAAGAGTTAGTTGTGAGCAATCCAAAGGTTTTCATGAATCCAAAGAGCGGATCTATTCGCTTAACTGGAACGGTTGAGATTGTCGATGCTGAAGGCAATCTCATTGAGACAATTGAAAACCCAAAGTTTTGCGGCTGTGGGCATTCCAAAGATAAGCCGTGGTGCGATGGTTCACATAAGAAGGTTTCTCAACCCGTGTCAGCTTTAGAGAATGCCCGACTATCAAAAACGGCTATTGAGCCATTTGCTCCTGAGACAGGCCTAGCGCTTCAGATTCGCGAAAAGCTGGTTTCTGCACGGACTGAAAAGAACGAGTCAATTGTTGGATTGAAAATTGGCGGAGCGCTAGAAAGTAAGGAAAACCAAACAGGTGTAATGATCTACGGCTTCTTAACAGATGCCATGGATGCTTCACGGGGATTTGATACAGCGGAGTTTATTTACCCTCGCGCTGAAGCTGAGGTTGTGTTCAAGATATCGAAGGAGATCTCAACCCCTATTACTCTGGATCAAGTTCTAGAGCATATTGATCAGGTTTCAGTAGGCATGGAGATCTTTGATTACCGTTATGGGCAAGCTCAGATTTATAGCAATGACGCGGTTGCAGACAACGCGGGTGCTGCAGCCTTTGCAGTAGGGGAATGGGTGACCGCAAGCCACACTGTATTTGATGGCTTACAAACAAATCTGAGGTGCAATTCAGAGACAATCGAGAGCGCACCACTGTCTGCAATACGCGGGAATCCTTGGGAAGCGATTGTTCAGTTATCTGCACTCGCCTCTGCACAAGGTTTAACCTTGAATAAGGATTGGATTATTTTCAGTGGCTCTGCAACAAAGGGCGTGCTGATGACATCCGGGAATACATACGCGGTTGAAACACCAGGCTTGGGAATAGTTACAGTTCAAGCACAATAAAAAACCCCCGAAGCTTTGAGCTTCGAGGGTCTTTCCTTAAAAATTTAGTTTTTAGATTCGATTAACTTTTCAGTCTCATCTTGAATCTTTGCAGCAACGGTCTTTAGCTTTTCAGCGTACTCCTTGCCGTGGTGAGCACAGAACATAAGCTCTCCGCCATTAAGTAGCACTGCGCGCACATAAGCCTGTGCTCCGCAACGATCGCAGCGATCGAGGGCGTTAAGAGGTACTGATTCAAGCAACAATTGTTCTGTCATAACTCTCTCCGTATCCGTGTGAACTGCTTACTTCTATGGAACAGGAAACCACATTTATTTATTCCCCGCTCGTTAATATTGATTTAATTTCACGAATTAACGCTGAATTAACACTGAGAGTCGACAAATCCCAATATCTGAGAGGTTTTTGGGCGCGCTTACGCTGAAAAATAGGCTCAGGCGGATAATCTTTCGCCCCATGGCCGAGAAAGATGCAGTTGCGACCCCTTCGCAAGATAGCTATACCGCAAAAGATTTAGCGGTTCTCGAAGGCCTTGATGCGGTCCGCAAACGCCCAGGTATGTATATCGGTTCAACCGATTCACGTGGCCTCATGCACTGCTTGTGGGAAATTATTGATAACTCAGTTGATGAGGCGCTTGCAGGTCATTGCAAGAAGATCGAAATCAATCTTGAATCAGATGGATCTGTTGAAGTTCATGATGATGGTCGCGGTATTCCAGTTGATAAGGAGCCAAAGACTGGTTTAACGGGTGTTGAAGTTGTTTTGACCAAGCTACACGCTGGTGGAAAGTTTGGCGGCGGATCATATGCAGCCTCTGGTGGTTTGCACGGTGTTGGTGCATCAGTAGTTAACGCACTTGCTTCACGTTTAGATGTTGAAGTAGATCGCGATGGCAAGATTTACTGGATGTCATTCCAACGTGGTGCTGCAGGAATCTTTGATGGTGATGGACCGAAGGCTCCATTTGAACCAAAATCAGGTTTGCGTGTAATCGGAAAGATTTCATCCAAGATCACCGGAACACGTATTAAGTGGTGGAGTGATCGCCAGATCTTCCTTAAGGAAGCAGAGTTAGATCTTGAGGATATTTACGCTCGTGCACGTCAAACCTCATACCTAGTTCCAGGATTAACTCTGGTTGTTAATGACAATCGCACCAAAGCAAAGACAACTGAGACCTTCTTCCACAAGAGTGGAATTACTGAATACTGTAATTACTTGCAACCTGATGAGCCTGTTGGCGATGTAATTCGCATTTACGGAACAGGTCACTACCAAGAAACCGTTCCTGTTCTCGATGACAAGGGCCATATGGTTTCAACTGAGGTTGAGCGCGATATGGAGGTAGATATCGCGATGAAGTGGGGCAATGGTTTTGAGACCACTCAGCGCTCATTTGTAAACATTATTGCCACCCCTAAGGGCGGAACCCACGTTGTTGGTTTTGAAAAAGCTTTGGTCAAGGTTGTCAACGAAGCACTTCGTTCAACCAAGACCCTGTCTAACAAAGAAGCAGATGTCATCAAGGATGATGTGCTGGAAGGTTTGACCGCAGTAGTAACTGTTCGTATGTCTGAGCCACAGTTTGAAGGACAGACTAAGGAGGTTCTTGGAACAGCTGCTGCAACTCGAATTGTTTCTGCTGTTGTTGCTGACAAGATGAAGGAGTACTTCAATACTTCTAAGCGCATCGACAAAGCCAATGGTCGCCTTGTTCTTGAAAAGATCGCAGCAGCATCGCGTACACGTATTAGTGCACGTGCTCACAAGGATCTACAACGTCGCAAGAACGCACTTGAGTCATCATCACTTCCTACAAAGCTCTCAGATTGCCGCTCAGAGGATGTAACACGTACTGAGTTGTTTATCGTAGAAGGTGACTCAGCACTTGGAACAACCAAGGCTGCCCGCAACAGCGAGTTCCAAGCGATCTTGCCGATTCGCGGAAAGATTTTGAATGTTCAAAAAGCATCACTGTCACAGATGCTTGAAGATAAAGAGTGTGGATCGATTATTCAGGTAATTGGTGCAGGTTCCGGAAAGTCCTTTGAATTAGATGAGGCTCGTTACGGTCGCATTATCTTGATGTCAGATGCTGATGTTGATGGTGCACACATTCGTTGTTTACTTCTGACACTTATGTATCGCTACATGCGTCCATTGATTGATTCAGGCCGCGTATTTGCTGCGATCCCACCTCTACACCGCATCGAAGTTGTTGGCGGGGGAGGCAAGAAGGGCAATTACATCTACACCTACAGTGATGATGAGATGAAGAAGGTGACTGCAGAGCTTAAGAAAGAAGGCAAGCGCTGGAAGGAGCCTATTCAGCGTTACAAAGGCCTTGGCGAAATGGATGCAGATCAGCTCCGCGAAACCACAATGGATCCAGATGCTCGTACTTTGCGCCGCATTACCGTTTCAGATGCAGCAGCATCAGAGGCAATGTTTGAACTGTTGATGGGTAGCGATGTTGCACCACGTAAGGAATTTATTGCTAACGCGGAGATCGACCGCGATCACATCGACGCCTAGTCAATAGCGACTAGGTCGAAGTACTCCTCTTTCCACAAATCCTCATCGCCATCTGGCAACAAGATCACACGCTCTGGCTTAAGTGCCTGAACCGCGCCTTCATCGTGAGAAACCATGATGACTGAGCCTTGGTATTCAGCTAGTGCGCCAAGAATTTCAGCACGAGATGCAGGATCTAAGTTGTTAGTTGGTTCATCCAGTAGCAAAACATTTGCAGCAGATACAACGAGAACTGCTAAAGCTAAACGGGTTCTCTCTCCACCAGATAAAACCTTCACTGGCTTATGAACATCATCGCCAACAAACAGGAATGAACCCAAGGTATTGCGAGCTTCAGGTTCGCGAATATCAGGGGTTGCAGACATCATGTTTTCTAAAATGGTGCGTTCAAAATCAAGTGACTCATGCTCTTGGGCGTAGTAACCGATCTTTAAACCATGACCATGTTCAACTTTTCCGGTATCTGATTCAAGCTCGCCCGCCAAAATACGAAGCAGGGTTGTCTTTCCGGCACCGTTAAGTCCAAGGATTACAACACGTGAACCCTTATCGATCACACATGAGACATCGGTAAAGATTTCAAGAGAGCCATAGTTTTTGGAAAGCTCTTCACCTGAAAGTGGAGTCTTGCCACATGGGGCAGGGGTAGGAAAGCGCAGCTTTGCAACCTTGTCGGCGACTCGAACATCATCAAGACCGCTACGAAGTTTTTCAGCACGACGTAACATGCCTTGTGCAGCCGTTGCCTTCGATGCCTTTGCACGCATCTTTTCACCCTGCTTCTGCAAAATTTCGGCACGCTTTTCTGCGTTCGCACGCTCCTTCTTACGGCGGTGCTCATCCTGTTCACGTTGCAACAGGTATGCCTTCCACCCAAGGTTGTATACATCGATGCAGTTACGGTTGGCATCTAAGTAGAACACCTTATTAACAACGGTCTCGATCAAGTTCACATCGTGAGAGATGATGACCAAGCCACCTGAGTACTTAGATAAGAATTCGCGCAGCCACATAATGGAGTCAGCATCCAAGTGGTTTGTTGGCTCATCGAGCAAAAGGGTTTCAGCACCACTAAAGAGGATGCGAGCTAATTCGATTCGGCGACGCTGACCACCAGAAAGAGTTGATAGTTCATTTCCAAAGACAGCTTCAGCAACACCTAGCGATGTTGCAATGGCTTCAGCCTCTGCTGTTGCTGCATAACCACCAGCTGCTGAGAACTCTGCCTCCACACGTGTGTAGCGATCCATCGCTTTTTCCAACGCCTCACCTTGGGCAGTGGCCATCTCCTCTTCAACAGAACGCATACGTGCTGCGATCTGATCTAAATCACGGGCAGATAAAATTCGATCAATCACTGTGCCTGGTTCATCACCGGTACGAGGATCCTGCGGAAGGTAACCAATCTTTCCGGTGCGATTTACCGCACCGCCTGCAGGCATAGTTTCACCAGCCAGGACCTTTGCAAGGGTTGATTTACCAGCACCATTACGACCAACAAAACCAATACGGTCGCCGCTGTTAATACGAACAGTTACGCCCTTAACAAGAAGGCGAGCACCTGCACGTAATTCGAGCGCTTGGGTTGAAATCACACCGAACTCTATCGGGAGAGGTTAAGCAGCACCAATTCGTGTACGACGAGGTGTTGCATAGGACTTTCCAACCGCAGTTAACTCATCAGAAACTTGAGCCTTGATTGCATCCTCGCTCTTGAGCAACTTTGTTAGCTCAGCGATTGTGCTTTTCAGTTCCTTTTGCTCAGTTTCAAGTTCAATCTTGCTCATCTTGGTTAAGCGACGAAGCGGCATATCCAAGATATAGGTTGCTTGTTCATCATTGAGTTTAAAGTCCTTGATCAACTTCTCTTTTGCAGCCGCTGCATCATCGCTGCCGCGAATAATCTTGATGACCTTATCGATATCAATAATCGCTTTGAGCAAACCATCAACCAGACCTAAACGGGCTTCAGCCTTTGCTTTGCGGAACTCTGAGCGACGACGAACAACTTCGATACGGTGATCGATAAATACTCGTAGCAGCTCCTTAAGACCAAGGGTCTGTGGACGGCCCTTCACCAAGGCAACTGCGTTAATCGCAAAGGCATCCTCCATTGGAGTCAATGCGTATAGCTTTTCAAGAACCTCTTCAGGTTCAAATCCATTTTTAATTTCAATTACAACGTTGGTACCTGTTTGACCATCGGAAAGGTCAACAATGTCGCTGATGCCCTGAATCTTCTTTGCCTTCACAAGCGCTGCAATACGCTCAACAACCTTTTCAGGTCCAATTGTGTAAGGAAGCTCCTTGATGACGATACCCATCTTGCGAGAAGTTACCTTTTCAATTTCAACAGTGGCACGAACCTTGAAGGATCCCTTACCTGTTGAGTACGCCTCGCGAACACCATCGAGTCCAACGATCTCGCCACCTGTTGGGAAATCTGGACCTGGAACAAACTTCATTAACTGCTTAACAGTTGCAGTTGGGTTATCAATTAGAAACTTTGTCGCAGCGATGACTTCGCTCAAGTTGTGAGGTGCCATATTGGTTGCCATACCAACAGCGATTCCAGAACCACCATTTACGAGCAGATTTGGATATGCAGCAGGCAAAACTATTGGCTCAGAAAGCTGTCCATCATAATTTGGACCGAAATCAACGGTGTCTTCATCAGCTTCAGCAACCATCGACATTGCAGCTGGTGCTAAACGTGCCTCGGTGTAACGCATCGCTGCAGGACCTGCATCTAGCGAACCAAAGTTTCCGTGGCCATCAATTAATGGCAGACCCATGGAAAAACTCTGCGCCATACGAACTAATGCATCGTAAATTGCGCCATCTCCGTGAGGGTGCAACTTACCCATAACTTCACCAACAACACGTGCACTCTTTACATGTCCGCGCTCTGGACGAAGACCCATATCTGCCATCTGATGAAGGATGCGACGGTGAACAGGCTTTAAACCATCACGTGCATCAGGAAGAGCGCGTGAGTAAATAACTGAGTATGCATATTCAAGAAAAGATTCTGAAACCTCTTTGGAAACATCGATGTCAACGATCTTTCCTGGGTACTCGCCGGGCTTTGGTCCAGCAGGTTTCTTACCCTTTGCCGCAGATTTCGCGGGAGTCTTCGCAGTTGCCATTGGGGCATTCTGCCAAGAGTCAGCCTTAATTTAGGGGAGGGCGCGCCCCAACTGATGAAACACACTTTGCAGCCAATGCAGCTCCGGCCGAAAGTGCTGCAGTCAGATCACTTGTTTCCAACCACTTCGGAATAAATCCAGCAGCAAAGGAGTCACCAGCACCAGTTGTATCGACAACATTGGTAGTAACCGCTGAGACCTTGGCTGTATCGGTGCCATTGATCGCCATTGCACCCTTTGAACCTAACTTAATGACAACAAGTGGTGTGTGCTGAGCAAGATTTTCTTCCGCGGTCACAACATCTTTTGAATCTCCGAGGTACAAAGCCTCTTCGCTATTGAGAAGAATTCCATCCATCATCGAAACCCAGGATAAAACCTCTTCACGACTAACGATCTTCATCGCACCTGTTGTTGTTGGGTCAAAGAAAATTGGCTTTCCTGCAGCTTTAATCTTTTTGATCATCGCAAGAACCGCATCACGACTACGGAAATCTAGAAGTGCATAACCTGATAAATACACACCATCAATATCACCAAGCGGTGGCAGATCGGATGCTTCAAGATCTGCGTTTGCACCATTGTCCGGAAACATTGTTCGCTCACCATTGGCATCAACTAAAATTACAACAACACCTGTAGGACGTCCGCTGTGCATCAAATTAAGGTGTTCTACGCCGTACTTATCGAGATCAGAAATCAGGGCAAAACCAACAGGATCATTACCTGTACGAGCTACTAAATGAGCCTTTGAATTAGTGCGGGTAATCCACGTCGCAACATTTGCGGCCTGTCCACCTGGGTGGCTGGAAATTCTGCTGGCGGTGTCATTTCCGTAGTTGATCGGCTCTTTTAACTGTGAAATTACATCAAGCGCTAAATCGCCGATACATAAAATCTTCTTCATTGAAGCGCTACAGCAATCCGTGCGCCCAGTAAACAGTTCGCCTTAATAATTTCAGTGTTGATAGCTAAAGATTCACCATTAGAGGTAGTGTGGAAATGTTCGAGTAAGAATGGCGTAACCGCTTTTCCAACTACACCTTCTCTTTCGGCCTTCTCTAAACCTGATTTCAGGATGGCATCGTGACGAGCCTTGTCCATCTCCTTTTCAACAGGGTTTGCAACGACTAGTGCTTTACTCAAGGTGCCAACACCTTTACGCGCCTTGATGATCGCCGCGATCTCTTCGGGCGTATCAACACGATGTTCAAGTGTGAATCCTGAATCAGTGAGATAGAAACCTGGAAAAGATGTTGTCTTGTAACCGACAAGGCTGATAGCCAAAGTTTCAAGTCGCTCTAGAGTTGCAGGAACATCCAAAATTGATTTCACTCCTGCGCAGATCATGGTCATATCGACATTGGAAAGCGCTGTTAAATCTGCAGATTCATCAAAGGATTCATTGGCACCTCTATGAACGCCACCAAGTCCACCAGTAGCAAAGATATGAATTCCAGCAAGGGCGGCAATATGGGCAGTTGCCGCAACAGTTGTCGCAGCGCTCTTGCCTTGAGCAACGATGATAGCTAGATCGCGGATAGATGCCTTCGAAATGTCATCTCGATTTGCAATCGCTTCAAGTTCTGTTTGCTCTAAACCGACCAAGATTTTTCCATCAAGCAGTGCGATAGTTGCAGGTACTGCGCCTGCATCACGAACAATTCGCTCACACTCAAGAGCAACTTCAAGATTTGATGGACGTGGCAATCCATGGCTAATAATTGTTGATTCCAGGGCCACAATAGGCTTTCCAGCCTTCAGGGCGTTGGCAACCTCTGCAGATAACTTAATTGCGTTCTCCATAGACGAACTCTAGTACACACTCGTGGGAAGATAACTCCGTGCATCTGTCCCAGGTAACTCCTTCGATCTTTTCCTCCCTTGGGTTGGACAGTGCTGTTGATCACTTAAATGTAGGTATCTCACCCAATGGACGCGAGCTATTGTTTTTGATTGATGGCTTTGGCTTTGACACTTTGTCAAAGTATGCAGATGTCATGCCAACAATGAGCCGTATGTTCAATCATGGTTTGGTGCAGACATCATTTCCTTCAACAACAGCAACCTCACTTGCAACTTTAACGACAGGTGAACTTCCGGGCGTGCATGGAATGTTGGGATACACAGTTCAAGTTCCACGCAGTGGTGGTCGATTGCTCAATGCTTTGAAATGGGATGAACGAGTAGATCCCGAAAACTGGCAACCAGTCGAAACTTTATTTCAACGCGCAGTTAAAGTTGGAATCTCAGTAACCAATGTGGCTGCCAAGCGTTACGAGAACTCTGGATTCACCCGAGCGGTTTTTCGCGGAGCAGAGTACAAAGGCGCAAATGTAGTTGCGGATTTAGTCAGCGAAACTAAGCAAGCACTGCAGAAAACGCCATCCTTTGTTTATTTGTATGTCAATGATTTAGATAATGCTGGACATTCCGATGGTGTCGGCAGCGATAAGTGGATTGCGGCACTTTCTGCAATTGATCAAATGGTTTCGCAGTTAATGAAGGAAGTACCAAAGGGAACCCGTATCTGGGTCACCTCTGATCACGGAATGATTAATGTTGAGGAAAAAATCATCATTGGTCAGGACAACCCCTTGTTAACCGGCGTCAGTGTTATTGCTGGAGAACCACGTGCTCGCCATCTGTATCTAGAGAGTGATTCAGTGCAAGGACGTGTTGATGTCGCTTCATTGTGGCAACAGTATTTGCAGGAAAAAGCTTTGGTATTAACCCGCGAACAAGCTATTTCTAGCGATCTATTTGGTGCACAGTTGAGCGCTGATGCTGTTGATCGAATGGGTGAGGTAATTGCAATTGCTCGTGGGGGATTGGTTTTACTAGATCCAGAACGCGCAGATAAAGAAGGTGCAATGGTTGGCCATCATGGTTCAGATAGTGAAATTGAATCTCAGGTTGGATTACTTACAACAACGCTGAGTTAATTACTTGTCCTCAGGCTTGATGCCAAACATGATTTCATCCCAGCTTGGAACCTTCGCACGTGCAGTGATTCCATCTCGTGATGCCTCATCATCTGGCTCTTCGCGAATAACAGCTAAGCGTGGAACCTCACGAATAGGTTCGATCTCTTCTTCAATCTCATCCTGAACATCTTCCTTGCGGAACTCGCTGTACACATCGATGATGCGGCGCTCGGAGGGGTGAGAAGACTCGGTGGGGATAAGAGCGGCGGTTGGAAGTTGGCGAGGAGCAGGCTCATCACCCATCATCCAACGCGCATTTTCATCCATGGATGTGACGGTGCGAAGAGTTGCATCAAAGCTCCACTGCGCGATTCCGACACCTGATGTATTTGGATAGTGAAGTTCAATAGTCCAAGTGCCATCTTCAAGACGCCATGTGTCCCAGGAAAGTTCAGATGAATCGATGTTGCGTGGTGCTAAACGTGAGATAACAACTCCGAGCAGAGTAACCGCATCGCGGCCGCCTTCTTTGCGGATCGCAATTTGCTGCGCTTGATCAATAATGTAAATACGTTCAGAAAGAATAGGACCTGCGAAACGCTCAACCTTTTCAATTGTTGTGTCATTTTCGCGGGCGATTTGCTCTGCAGTTTGACCTGCACGCAGCAATCGCTGAATCTCTTTAATTGAAATACTTGGCTCATCGCTTGCTGGAACCGCCATCAAACGTTGCTGATTTACAGTTGCACGCAATGTGTCAGAAACACGAACCGTGTATTCCTGTCCATCATTGTCATGCAATGAGAGGTAGAGACCATCTTCGGTCTTTCCATTAAGTCGTAGCTCAGTCACGAGCACGAGGGTAGCCGATAAGCCCCTTATAAGTCTGGAAATACGGAAGTGTGGCTGCACATGCCGCGATCATGAATCCCAGAGGTACCCAAAATGCGATGTCTGCACCAAAGCGGTCGATGATTTGGCCAGATAGCGCGCTAGAAATTGCACCGCCCATAGGCATACCTGCAACGACCCAGGTCAAAGTTTCAGTGATTTGATCTGGTGGAACTGCACCCTCTGCAACACCGTAAGCATTAATAACAAGAGGAGCGATGGCAAAACCATTAAAGAAGAGCGCAACAGCAAGCCAATTAATTGAATGTGCAAACAACATCGGGATCGAAAGAACAGTTAACGCAAAGAGAAAGATTAAGAAGCGAGCCGCACTTGTTAACTTCCATTTAATGACCCCGTTGATAACAGCAGCAACTGCACTACCAGCCGCCCAAATCGCTAACAGGATTCCAGATTGAGCTTCTTGCCCGCGGAACTCAGCAAAGGCAACGGTGACAATTGCGATAGATCCGAAGAAGCCGCCCAATAATGTGGTGGGAAGAACTACCGCTTGCACCCGCTTGTTTCGAATCACAGCTGGATGTGGATCAACGATTCTCTTTGGATTAGCAGGTGGCTCGGTCTCTTTGGCCATAATAAATAATGGAAAACCAATAGCCACAAAGATGATTCCCGAAATTATGCCGGCAGCAGGTGCGATAGAGGTTGCACATGCGGTCACGATGATTGGTCCAAGGATAAAGACAACCTCATCCATCAGTGCTTCAAAGGAGTAAGCGGTGTTTACTAGGTGACGATCTTGTTCATCCTCCGCTGTTGTTGTCTTATCTGGACTCAAAATGTGTAACCATCGTCGACGAACAAGTCCGCCAGTATTTACTGAAAACGCTTCAGCGATAAAGATAGATACAAACCAGGTCCACACAGGTGTTTCATTCAGCACCAATACAGTAAATGCACAAAAGGCAATAACCTTGACGGGAATAACTCTGACCAACATTGCACTTTGACCAATGCGATCTGCAACCCTTGACCAGTGCGGAGTTGCCAGGGCCATAACTACCGATGCGGTTGCACTCAAAGCACCAGCAATTGCATATGAATCACTAACGGCGACAACTATGAAAATAAGTGCAAGTGAATCCATCGAAATTGGCATACGAGCAATTACGCCAGGAATTGAAAATTTCAGCGCCCCAGGGGTTCTAAATAGCGTTAAGTACCCTGAGAACATAGGCAAGAGTCTATCCCGCCATTAGACTGCGGTTATGACAGATACCAATGAGCTACTTCAACTTGCATTAAAGATTGCGCGTCAAGCTGGAGATTTGTTGGTCGATCGTCCCGCTTCATGGGACTTAACAGTTAAATCAACGGCAATTGATATTGCAACCCAAATGGATCATGCAAGTGAAAAGTTAATTGTCGAAAGTATTTTGGCGGCACGTCCCGATGATGGAATTATCGGAGAAGAGGGAACATCACGTGCCAGCAAAAGTGGGATCACCTGGGTTATTGATCCGGTAGATGGCACTGTTAATTACTTTTACGGATTACCTGGATGGGCGATTAGCATCGCTGCAAAAGATGAAAATGGAACCTTGGTCGGCGTTGTTCATTCACCAACTGTTAACTCAACCTGGCATGCAAGCAAAGATGGGGGAGCATTCCTCAATAATGTGAAGATCGCTTGCAATGAACCAGTCGAACTCAATCGGGCTCTATTGTCATCGGGCTTTGCTTACGATGTAAAAAACCGAATTGAGCAGTTAAAGATTGTGAATGTTTTGCTTCCACAGATTCGAGATCTTCGTCGAATTGGATCAGCCGCTGCTGATATCTGCCATGTGGCGACTGGATTAGTCGATGGTTACTTTGAAACTGGACTGTATGAATGGGATCTAGCTGCCGCAGAGCTGATCGCCCGTGAAGCGGGTGCGATTGTGACCACCCGTCCCTGGCATGGGCTCAATCTGACCGTCGCCGCTGGCCCCCACCTCTTTGAGGCGCTTAACGCTCAGATCCCGGAGTAAGGCTGAGCGCTAGAGGCCGATTTACGGTTCTGAGCGTGGCTATGGCACAATACGCATTCTGCACCGCCAAAGCGCGTGCTTAATAGAAATGACAAAAGGATCCGAATATGAACATTCTTGACGCCGTAGATGCAGCATCGCTGCGCAAAGACATCCCACAGTTCCGTGCTGGTGATGAGCTCAAGATCCATGTTCGCGTTATCGAAGGTAACAAGAGCCGTCTTCAGGTTTTCCAGGGTGTAGTAATCCGTCGCCAAGGTGATGGCGTTCGCGAGACCTTCACAATCCGTAAGGTTTCATACGGCGTTGGCGTTGAGCGTACCTTCCCAGTTCACACACCTGTTATTGAAAAGATCGAGTTAGTAAAGAAGGGCGAAGTACGTCGCGCCAAGCTGTACTACCTACGCGATCTCCGCGGTAAGGCTGCAAAGATTCGCGAAAAGCGCGATGGCGTCGAAGGGTACGGCGATGGAATTCTTTCAACTCCAGTGTCCGAACCAGTAATTGAAGAAGCTGTGGCAGAGGTTCCAGCTGAAGTTGCGGCTGCAGATGTTGTGGTTGAAGCCGAAGCAGTTGTTGCGTCCGAGCCAGTAGCAGAGGTTGCTGTGGCAGAGGTTCCAGCGGAAGATGTGACTCCAGAAGTTGTGTCTGAAACTGAAGAAGCTCCAAAAGCTGAATAATCTCTTCAATGCGTAAAAAGGGGTCGCTCCTTAAGGAGCTCCCAATCCTTGTTGTTGTTGCCCTTGTTGTCTCTTTATTTATCAAAACATTCCTAGTGCAGTTTTTCTATATCCCTTCTGGATCCATGGAAAACACACTGCAAATCAAGGATCGCGTTGCAGTAAACAAAGTTCCTTTTATCTCAAACACCATTAAGCGTGGAGATGTCGTTGTATTCCGCGATCCCAATAACTGGCTTCCAGAGATCATTGATTACTCAACAAATAAGTATGTCGCAAAGGCAAAAAGCGCACTTGTAACTGTTGGAGTTCTTCCCAACCCTGCCAAGCAGTACTTAGTAAAGCGTGTCATTGGTGTTGGCGGCGACCGTGTTGTCTGCTGTACCAAAGATGGCAAGCTAAGTATCAACGGCGTTGAAGTTACCGAGCCTTATATCTTTGCTGGCAATAAGCCATCAGAAATGAACTTTGATGTCACCGTTCCCAAGGGCAAGTTATGGGTAATGGGAGATCACCGCGGAGCAAGTGCAGATTCTCGCTATCACCAAGAGGACATTAATAAGGGCTTTGTTCCTGAATCAAAGGTGAGCGGGCGTGTAGTTGGAGTCATCTGGCCCTTCAAGCACATCACATATGTTCCAAGAGTTGATGTATTAAATAAGTAACCTTATGAAGGTTATTGAACAGCTTTTAACCAATGCGGGAATCTCACCGATTGCAGGTGTTGATGAAGCAGGTCGTGGAGCATGTGCAGGCCCTCTTGTCATCGCTTCAGTTGTTCTCAATGATCCATTTGCACCAGAGATTGCAGTAGTTCGTGATTCCAAAGAGATTCCGGAAAATAAGCGTGATGCGGTTTTTGATTTAATCCATCAGGTCGCAGCATCTGTCAGTGTTGTGATTGTTCCTGCCAGCGAGGTTGATTCACGTGGTGTGCATGCAGCAAATTTAGATGGAATGCGCCGAGCGGTTCAGGGTTTAAGTGTTGAACCCGCCTATGTTTTAACTGATGGATATGCGATCGAAGGATTAGGCGTTCCAAACCTTGCTGTCTGGAAAGGCGATCAAGTAGTTGTGTCGATTAGCGCCGCGTCGGTAATCGCAAAGGTAACTCGTGATCGCATTATGCGCGATATGGACATTCAATTTCCGCTGTATGGCTTTGCCGGTCACAAGGGGTACATAACAGCTGCGCACACAAAGGCGCTTAATGAGCATGGACCGTGTGCACAACATCGCCGCTCCTTTGCCAATGTTGCTGCCCTAATCCACAAGTAAGTTCAGCGCTACACCTGCCCATGATCGGGGAATTTATCCTCCCTGATCATGAAGACAAAGAATAATCAAAGTACTGGAGCGCTTGGCGAGGAAGCGGTTGCTCAGTATCTAATCGAACGTCATTGCGAAGTAATCGAGAGAAATTGGCGGATACGAGAAGGCGAAATAGATATCGTCGCCCTTAATCCCACTGGAATCTTTTCATTTGTAGAGGTTAAGACTCGTAGTTCAGTTGCATTTGGTCATCCCTTCGAAGCGATCAATCGAGATAAAGCCCATCGCATGCAACGTTTAGCCCTTGCCTGGTTAGCCACACATGGATGCTTAGGGTGCGATTATCAAATCGATGTAGCGGCGGTTTTAGTACAGCCAGATGGAAGGCTTTCTATTGAATACCGCGAGAAGTTGCTATGACTCTTGCGTTGACACATTCAGTTGCGTTGCAAGGTTTAGAGGGCCATCTTGTAACGATCGAGGTTGATATTGCAGATGGTTTACCGGGTTATGCATTGCTGGGATTGCCAGATGCTGCCTTATCCGAATCCCGGGATCGCGTCCGTAGTGCAATTGTTAACTGTGGCGAAGTTTGGCCCAATCGAAAGGTTACGGTTTCACTTTCACCTGCTTGGTTGCCAAAGAGTGGATCTAGTTTTGATTTAGCGATCTGTATTGCACTGTTGTCTTCTCATGACACGGTGCCACGAGACAGGATTGCCGAACTTTTGTTTCTTGGTGAACTTTCGCTGGATGGAAGAATTCGTTCGGTGCGCGGAGTACTACCGGCATTGATGGCCGCCTATAAAGCAGGTATTCGTACAGCGGTTGTACCTGCGGCAAACTTTGAAGAAGCGCAGCTAATGCAAGCAATGACCATTGTTCCCATGGAGCATCTGAAACACGTACTGCGTTGGCTTCGCACTGGTGAACGTGAAGTTGTTCAAGAGATTGATCTGCAGTGGGAACAAACCGATACCCGGTTAGATTTTGCAGATGTTGCAGGGCAATCAGCTGCGCGTTTAGCGGCCGAGATTGCAGCGATTGGCGGTCATCACATCTTGTTGATCGGCCCACCCGGAGCTGGAAAAACAATGATCGCCGAGCGAATTCCAACCATCATGCCGGCGTTATCTATTGAACAAGCGTTAGAGGTAACAGCGGTTCACTCCATTGCAGGTACGTTGACTCAACGTTCACCGCTGTCATTGCTTGCACCCATAGTTTCTCCGCATCACACAACAACACGCATCGCCATGGTCGGGGGAGGCTCGCATGTTATTAAGCCAGGTGCATGTTCTCTTGCACATTACGGTGTTCTCTTTATTGATGAAGCCCCTGAATGTGGCCCCGGAGTTTTAGATTCCTTAAGACAACCGTTGGAATCAGGCACTGTAACTATCGCCAGAAGCGTTGGAAATCTAACCTTTCCCGCTCAGTTTCTACTGGTGTTAGCTGCTAATCCATGTCCATGTGGCAAGTTCACTGGTCGTGGTCGTAACTGCACCTGCACATCACAACAGGTGCGACGTTACTTAGGAAAACTTTCAGGGCCTTTGATGGATCGCATTGATTTACGTGTTCAGGTTGAGCCTGTTGGGCGTGTAGATATGGCCCGCAATGAACTTGGTGAAACCAGTGAAGCGATCAGGCAGCGTGTCATCAAAGCTCGTGCAGTTGCTGAAAAACGTTTCGCCGGAATGGGATGGAGTTTGAACTCGCAGATTCCCGCACGTGCCTTGCGATCAACCTTTCAACCAGAACGTAAGGCGATGAACTTTCTGCATGATGAGTTAGACAGAGAGCAGATCACAGCGCGAGGACTTCATAAAATCATTCGAACCTCATGGAGTTTTGCTGATTTACATGGACATCCTGTTCCAACGATGGAAGATGTTGAAGCCGCACATGCAATGAGAGGCAAGGTCGAAGCATGAATGAACAGTTGGCGCGAGCCTGTTTGTTGAGCGTCATCGAAGGTGGTCACACCTTTTGGTGTGCAGAGATTTCAACTCACGGCGCACTTGCGGTGTACAACAAGTTACTAAACGGTGGATATGACCCGATCAAGTATGAAAAGTTGATTACTAATCTGCGCGAAACCAATGGTGACAAAATCCTGACTGAAATAGATAAACACTATGCCCGCCTGATTACGCCAGATGATGAGGATTGGCCAGAACAACTCAACGATCTTGCAGCTCCTCCCATTGGTTTAATCCTGAAAGGAAATATCAACGCACTGCACCAGCCTTCGTTGGCGATAGTAGGAACACGTAATCCAACATCGTATGGGGCAAGAATTGCCGGTGAGTTTGCTGCAGGTTTTGCAGATCGTGAGTGGGCAATTGTTAGCGGGGGAGCTTACGGAATTGATTCCTATGCACATAAAGGTGCGCTGATTGCCGAAGGGGTAACGGTCGCGGTTGTTGCATCTGGCATTGATATTAACTACCCAGCGGGAAACACCAGATTGTTTGCTGAAATTTGCGAGTCAGGTGCGATGGTGACTGAGTTCATGCCGGGGCACAGAGCACTTCCCAATCGATTCTTAACTCGCAACCGTTTGATTGCCGCGCTTTCTAAAGCAACCCTTGTGGTTGAAGCTGCCTTTCGCAGCGGATCATTGCGAACCGCACGTGATGCGGCGGAGATCTTTCGACCGGTTATGGCGATTCCAGGAGCTATTACATCTCCGACAAGCGAAGGGTGTCATCGCTTGATTGGAGAAAGAGCTGCAGAGATCGTTACATCTGTCGCAGATGCTGTGGAGTTTGTCGGCGCCAATTGATGAGAGAATAAGGCTATGAGTGATTTCCGTTCGGGCTTTGTAGCCATTGTTGGCCGCCCTAACGTTGGTAAATCAACCTTGATTAACGCTTTAGTTGGTAGCAAGATCGCAATCACTTCTCATCATCCCAATACAACTCGCACAGCGATTCGCGGCATTGTTCACCGCCCCGAATTCCAAGCTGTGCTTGTAGATACTCCAGGTGTTCATAAGCCAAAGACTTTATTGGGTCAGCGTCTGAATCAAGTTGTAGATCAGAGCATGGACTCGGTCGATATTGTGATCATGTGTATTCCGGCTGATGAAACATCTGGCGCAGGTGACACCTTTATCGCTGCCGAAATTGCAAAGCACCCAAAGGCTAAAAAGTTTGCTGTCATCACAAAAACAGATTTGATTTCTAAAGAAAAGCTCGCAGTTCGCTTGCTTGGCATCATGAAGATTGCCGAAGGTTTTGTCTGGGATGAGATCATTCCGGTCTCGGCTGCAATTCATGATCAGGTAGATCTGCTCAATGAACTTATTGGCAACAACCTTCCGGCAGGTCCTCAGTACTACCCAGAGGGAACAACAAGTGATCAAGCAATTGAACAGTTGATCTGCGAATTTATTCGAGAAGCTGCCCTGCAAGATGTTCGTGAAGAGCTGCCACACTCGATCGTTGTGACAATTGATGAATTCGGTGAGCGAGAGGAAAAGGGTTCACGCCCATTTTTCGATGTTCACGCAACGATTCACGTGGAGCGCGATACCCAACGAGCTATTTTGTTGGGACATCAGGGAGCTCGCTTAAAGGAGATCGGGATTCGTGCGCGAGCAGATATTGAGCGCGCACTTGCCGCCAAAATCTTCCTTGGACTTCACATCAAGGTTTCAAAGGAGTGGCAGAAAGATCCAAAGCTGCTTGCAAAACTTGGATTCGGAGAAAAGGCTTAACTAACCGCTTTTTCTTGGCTCTTCCTGCTCGCAAGATAAGAACCAATCAACACAAGTGGCAAACCTATGATGATTCCCGCAGTTAATGGCTCTCTCAAAATAATTACACCGAGAACGACTGCAACTGCGGTGTTCAAGTAAGTAACCAGTGAACTTCGCGCAGGTCCAATCTCCTCCATAACCTTGAAGAACAAGATGAATGCAAAGGCTGTACTGAATACGCCCAAAGCAATCAGCGACAATGCTGAATCCATCGAGATGCTAGCTGGCCACTGAGCAATAGCTACCGGTGCCCAGAAGATTGTCGTCAGCGCCATGGCAAGACCATTAATCGCAATACCATCTACTAATGGCAGGTTAGAGGTCACCATAATTACCGCGTATGCGTAACCCATTGAAGCCAGAATCACCATCGCGATTGAAAGTGGATCGCTGGTTCCAGTAAGGCTTTCAATACCAACAACCAGGATCAAACCAACAAATCCAACGACGATTCCAACAATTCGCTTGAACTGCCACACTGAATGATCTCCGCGCAAAGAGGTAATGATTGTTGCAAAGATTGGAACGGTAGAAACTAACAAACCAGCAAGCCCAGAATTAATCTTTTGCTCTGCGGTCGTAATCAAGATCCACGGGCCGATCATCTCCATGAGCGCGTAGAAAGCTACAAACTTAAAGCCCAATACCGCGCCTTTAAACTTTTTGCGATACACAGCAACAGGAATCAAAATAGAGGCACCAATCAAGGTGCGACCAGCAACTACTGCGGCAGGTGGAAAATCTTCAACGGCAACCTTCATCAATAGGTAAGGGATGCCCCATAAAATTCCAACCACAACAAAGTGGAAAAGCGATTTACGACTCATTTACGCAATCACACGGCGATAGAGATCTACAGTCAACGCTGCAACGGCATCCCATCCAAATAGTTTTTGAGCACGAACTCGACCTGCAGCGCCATACTTTTTGAGCAGATCTGGCTGAGACATTAAACGAGTAATGGACTCTGTTAAAGCTTTTTCAAAGGGAGCGGCTTCACCGTTGTAATCAACAAGCTCGCCAGTTTCCTTATCGGCAACAACCTCGGGGATTCCTCCTACACGTGAGCCCAAAACCGCGGTTTCACAGCCCATCGCTTCTAAGTTAACAATTCCAAGCGGTTCATAAATTGAAGGACAGATGAATAAATCCGCCGCCGTTAACATTGCAGTCAACTGATCGTGGGGGAGCATCTCTTTAATCCACCACACATTGCTACGGGTTGATTGAAGCTCTGCAATTAATGCGGCAACTTCATTGCCGATACCTTCTTCATCGGGACTTCCGGCAGCTAGCACCAAACCAAATTCAGCTGGAACATCCTTCCAAGCACGTAGTAAATGCGCCAAACCCTTTTGACGGGTTATACGACCAACAAAGATTGCATACGGCCCATTAATGCCAAAACTTTCCGGAACAGATGCATCATGGTTGGGTGCAAACTTGTTGGTGTCAACACCATTTCTAATGGTGACAACCTTTGCTGGATCAATAGCAGGGTATGCCTTCAAAACATCTGCACGCATTCCATCACTGACGGCGATGATTGCACTTGCTGCTTCGTAGGCGGTCTTTTCTGCCCATGATGAAATGCGATAGCCGCCACCAAGTTGTTCTGATTTCCAGGGACGCAATGGTTCAAGCGAGTGCGCGCTCACGATGTGAGGGATTCCGTGCTGAAGCGCGGCAACATGTCCTGCCATATTTGCATACCAAGTGTGTGAGTGAACAACATCAACATGACCAAGATGTGTTGCCATCTCAAGATCAATCGCTAAAGCTTGCACCGCTGGATTTGCATCTGCAAAACCATCAGGCAGTGAGTAACCAAAAGCATCATCTCGTTTGCCACCAAAGCAGTGAACATCGACATGAACATCCTTGATTGTGCGAAGGGCTTGCGTTAGTTGGAGGACATGGACTCCAGCGCCACCATAAATGGCTGGTGGCCACTCTTTGGTAACGATTCCAACCTTCAACCCGGTCATATCTTTGTATTCCTCTTCCTTCGACAAGGGTGAAAGGCTATCGTTAAGACATGGCCAAACTGCAACTTCCGCTCAGCATCGTTCTTGCTGGTGGCGAAGGAAAGCGCTTAATGCCGCTGACAGCAGATCGTGCCAAGCCGGCAGTTCCATTTGGTGGCTCATATCGTTTGATTGATTTTGTTTTATCCAACCTTGCAAATGCCAACATGCTCAAGATTGCGGTGTTGACTCAGTACAAATCTCACTCACTGGACCGTCACATCACAACAACCTGGCGCATGTCCTCATTGCTTGGAAATTACATCACCCCTGTCCCTGCGCAACAGCGCTTAGGACCACGTTGGTATACGGGTAGTGCCGATGCGATCTTGCAAAACTTTAATTTGATTCATGATGAAGATCCAAAGCATGTTTTAGTTTTTGGTGCAGATCACGTGTATCGCATGGATCCGATGCAGATGTTCCAACAACATGTTGAAACTGGTGCAGGTGTAACAGTTGCAGCGATTCGCATGCCACGATCTGAAGCTCATGATTTTGGTGTTATCGAATTAGCAGAGGATGGAATCACCATTAAGGCTTTCCATGAAAAGCCTTCCGATCCTCCAGCAATGCCTGGGCACCCTGATCTGTGTTTGGTATCTATGGGTAACTACATCTTTAAGCGCGATGTGATGGAAGAGGCGTTGATCCTTGATTCTGAAGATATTGAATCTCGACATGATCTTGGTGGCAACATCATTCCTTACCTAACCTCACAAGGTCAGGCGATGGTCTACGACTTTGCAAACAATGTTGTTCCCGGAGAAACAGAGCGCGATAAGGGTTACTGGCGTGATGTGGGTTCAATTGATGCGTATTACGACGCACATATGGATTTAGTATCAATTCATCCAATCTTTAATTTATACAATCGAGAGTGGCCTTTACTCACCAATCCACCTTCACTGCCACCTGCCAAGTTCAGCGAAGGCGGAGCAGCCCATGATTCAATCGTAGGAGCAGGTTCAATTGTCTCTGGTGGAATCCTGCATGGCTCCGTTGTTTCTTATGATGTCTCAGTTGGAAAGGCAGCAATAGTCGAAGGCACAGTAATCATGCCCAATGTTCGTATCGGCGAGAAAGCGATAATTCGCAAAGCTATCCTGGACAAGAGCGTGGTTGTAGATCCAGGTGCACAGATCGGTGTTGATTTAGAACGGGATCGCCAACGTTTCACCGTCAGCGAAGGTGGAATTGTTATTGTCGGTAAGGGTGTTCGCGTTACCGTCTAAGTTTTTTCAACTCGTGTGAAACAAAGGAAATCGCCTCATTTGATGCAGTTGTAATCTCTGGTGCCCTAAAGAATCCATGAATCACACCGGCAAACTCTTTGTAGGCAACTTCTACGCCATCTCGAATAAGTAGATCGCGGTAATTTTCACCATCACTTGTCAATGGATCATATTGAGCGGTGATCAGTACGGTTGGGGGAGAGTTTTCAAATGATGCAGCTCGAGCGGGGCAGGCGTATGGATTATCTGCATGGCGAGCATCTTGAATGTATTGATCCCAAAACCATTGCATGGCTTTGGTAGACAGACCATATCCACTTGCGAATCTGTCATAACTTGGGGTTGAAAAATCCTTGTTCATACATGGATACACAAGTAGTTGTGAGGCTAGAGAAATTAGTTGTTCATCGCGACAGCGCAGTGCAACCGCAGCGGCAAGATTTCCACCCGCACTGTCACCACCGACTGAGATATTTTTAGGATCAATTCCAAGTTCAATTGCGTTATTTACAGCCCATTCAAGGGTTGCGTAACAATCATTAAATGGCTCTGGAAATGGATGCTCTGGAGCCTTTTGGTAATTAACGGCGATGACGATGCTCTCACTTTCCTTGCTGAGCATCGATAAACATGGGTTGAAAAGATCAATGAAGCCAAGTGTCCAGCCACTTCCGTGAAAGTAGATTATGCAAGGCAAGTTCGCTGAATCATTGGGTCTGAAAATTCGAATATGAAGATCTGCCGTTGGTCCAGGAATATATCTATCGGTGATGGAGTGAATGGGTGCTAGATCAGCAGCTATTTTAAGTTGAGCTTGCGAGAAACTTCGGGTCTGCGAAATCGGAATTTCCCACAACTCAGGTACTTGCATCGCTGCCATCTCTTGTAGCAGCTTCACATATTCAGGGCGAAGAGTCATGACCAATCCTGAGTATTGTTCTTAAGCTCCTTGTACCGTGCCATTACATCTGGTGTTGCGACGCTGGTGTGATGAGTAACTTCTCCTAAATTCCAGGTTGGCATCTCACCTAGTAGGGCCCATGCAGCTTGCTTAGCTGCACCATCTGCAACATATTCACCTGCTGGTGGAACTAAAACTTCGCGACCAAACAATGCGCTAGCAATTACAGGAACTGCTGGGTTTTTTGCTGCACCACCAATGAGCAAAATGCGATTAACGCCAACACCTAAAGCAACCAAGGCATCAACGGCATCTGCTAAACCTGCAAGCATTCCTTCAACCATTGCACGGGCAATATCTTCTTGATTTGAGTTGTTTAAGTTCATGCCGGCAAAGACACCAGTTGCCTTTGGACGATTCGGAGTTCTCTCACCCTCAAAGTAGGGCAGAAGTGTTAATCCATTCGCCCCAGGCTTTGCAGCAAGTGCAAGTTGTGCAACCTCGTCATGGTTCTTTTCTAAAATTCTGCAGGCTGCATCCAAAATACGTGCGGCATTTAATGTACACACCAAAGGCAGGTATCGCCCTGTTGCATCAGCAAAACCTGCAACCGCGCCACTTGCGTCATGAGTAGGAGTTTCCGAAACTGCAAAAGCGGTTCCACTTGTTCCCAAAGAAACAATGACATCACCGGGTTGTGCTTGTAATCCCAAAGCAGCTCCAGCGTTATCGCCAGCACCAGCAGCGATTGGAATACCAGAAACTGTTTTTCCACCAAATTGAGCTGGCTGAATAATCTTTGGAAGAGTTAGCTCTTGATCATGACGCAGTGCTAGACGAACAATGTCTTCGCGGTAATGAGATGTACTGGGATCAAAGTAACCCGTGCCCGATGCATCGCTCCGATCGGTAAATAGAGTGGATAAATCCTTGCCACCTTGCAACTGCCATGACAACCAATCGTGGGGCAGTGCGATTGATGCAACGCGAGCTGCGTTTTCAGGCTCATGATCTGCCATCCAACGAACCTTGGATGCGGTAAAGGATGCGACCAACTTTGATCCAACTTTTCGCGCAATCTCTTGATCACCGCCGACTTCGCGGTTGAGATCATCGGCCTCCTTTGCTGATCGAGTGTCATTCCACAACAGTGCTTTTCTAATTACTTCACCCTGTGCATCAATTGCGACCATTCCATGTTGCTGTCCTGCAATAGAAATCGCTTCGACATCATCTAATCCACCTGCATCTGCGAAAGCGGCATGTAATCCACTCAGCCAATGCGCTGGATCAACCTCGGTGCCATCGGGGTGGGAGGCACGTCCTTGGCGCACTAACTCACCTGTGTGAGCATCGCGAATAACTACCTTTACAGATTGGGTTGAGGAATCCACGCCGGCGATGAGTTGTCGATTAGCCATGGGGCAAGGCTAGACTGTGCCAGTCAGCGTTGACCACAGGTGGCGGAAAGTATTTGAGCCACTCAATCAAACAATAAAATTGTTGGAGTAAATCATGCGTATTGGTGTCCTCACTGGCGGCGGAGATTGCCCTGGTCTTAACGCGGTTATCCGCGCAGTAGTTCGTAAAGGTGTAAAAGAGTACGGTCACGAGTTTGTTGGTTTCCGTGATGGATGGAAGGGACCTCTAGAGGGTCTAACCATGCCGTTGAACATCGAAACAACACGTGGAATCTTGCCTCGCGGCGGAACCATTCTTGGTTCATCACGTACTAATCCTTTCAAGATCGAGGGTGGCGTAGAAAAGATTAAGGAAAACCTTGAGAAGGCTGGCATCGATGCGTTGATCGCAATTGGTGGAGAAGACACTCTTGGTGTGGCAACAAAGCTTGATGCTCTTGGCGTCAAGGTGATTGGTGTTCCAAAGACGATCGATAATGATCTGAACAACACTGATTACACATTTGGTTTTGATACATCTGTCAATATCGCAGTTGAAGCGATTGACCGTCTGCACACAACAGCTGAATCACATCACCGTGCATTGATCGTAGAAGTTATGGGCCGTCACGCAGGTTGGATCGCTCTTCACTCAGGTCTTGCAGGCGGGGCGACATGTATTTTGATTCCAGAGCAGAAGTTCTCTGTCGACAAGGTATGTGAATGGGTTGAGTCTCGTTTCAAGTCTCACTACGCACCAATCATCGTTATCGCCGAGGGTGCAATTCCTCAAGATGGTGACATGGTGACAAAGGATCAGACGCTCGATGCCTTTGGTCACGTCAAGCTTTCAGGAATTGGTGATTGGCTAGCAGGACAGATCGAAGCCAAGACAGGTAAGGAAGCACGTACATCTGTATTGGGACACATCCAGCGTGGTGGAACTCCAACAGCATTTGACCGGGTTTTGGCTACTCGTTTCGGTCTCCATGCGATCACAGCTGCTCATGAAGGTGACTGGGGCAAGATGGTTGCACTTCACGGTACAAATATCGCTCGCGTACCGCTAGCAACAGCAACTGAGAAGCTAAAGACAGTTCCGCTAGAGCTATACAAGGAGTCAGAGATCTTCTTCGGATAATTGCCTCTCGCAGTTACTCATAGACACTCTAAACTTCTCCAATGAGCACACACATTGACTCCCTGTTCACACCTGGCCTTGTTGCTGCCCAGCAACCAACTTGGCCAGGTGGACCAGAGGGCGAACCGATCAAAGCAGCGGTGGCACAACTCAAAGCCTTGCCTCCACTTGTCTTTGCCGGTGAGTGTGATGATTTAAAGGCTCGCATCGCGCTCGCTGCAGAAGGCAAAGCATTTTGGTTACAAGGCGGAGATTGTGCAGAAACTTTTGCAGCAGCTACCGCAGATTCAATTCGTAACCGCATCAAAACGATTCTTCAAATGGCTGCGGTATTGCAGTACTACTCAAGTCTTCCGGTCATCAAGGTTGGTCGTATGGCGGGGCAGTTTGCAAAGCCTCGTTCTAGTGATTTTGAAACACGTGGAGATGTAAAGCTTCCTGCTTACCGCGGAGATGCAGTAAACGATATTGAATTCACAGAGGCTGCACGTACTCCGGATCCAATGCGTTTAGTCCGCGTGTACAACACATCTGCTGCAACTCTGAACCTAGTTCGCGCATTTACGCAAGGTGGTTTTGCAGATCTTCGCCAAGTTCATGAATGGAACAAGGGCTTTATCCGCGATTCAAAGGTAGGCGATCGCTACGAGCAGATGGCTAAGGAGATTGGCCGCGCACTTGAGTTCATGAAATCTGCAGGAGTAGATCCTGAAAGCTTTAAATCAGTTGATTTCTTCGCCAGCCATGAAGCGTTAATCATGGAGTACGAAAAGGCTTTGACCCGTATCGATTCACGTACCGGTGATGCATACGATGTTTCAGGCCACTTCATTTGGATCGGTGAACGCACCCGTCAACTAGATGGCGCACATGTTGATTTTGCATCAAAGGTTCGCAACCCAATCGGAATCAAACTTGGACCAAAATCTACGGTAGAAGATGCACTCGCCTTGATCGACAAGTTGGATCCAAACCGTGAGCCTGGCCGAATTACCTTTATTACACGTATGGGTGCCAAGAACATCCGCGAGATCTTGCCGGCGCTCGTTGATGGCGTTACAAAATCTGGCGCCAAGGTTCTATGGGTGTGCGACCCAATGCATGGAAACACCTACGAGGCACCAACTGGCTACAAGACCCGCAGCTTTGATGATGTTATGGATGAGGTAAAGGGCTTCTTCGAAGTTCATAAATCATTGGGAACACATCCTGGTGGAGTTCATATTGAGTTGACTGGTGATGATGTCACCGAGTGTGTTGGTGGCGGCGAAGAGATTTCACATGAGGATCTGGCTTCACGGTATGAAACAGCGTGCGATCCACGCCTTAATCACGCTCAATCGCTAGAGCTTGCCTTCTTAGTTGCCGAAATGTTGCGCGATCGCTAATTTTAGCGAGTGCCACTTTTCATCACTTCTCACAAGACCCCAGTAGGCACACTCAACTTACTTGCCGATGATCAAATTCTGATCGGTGCAAATCTTTCAACGGTTTCTGCTTTCAAAGCAGGCAAAGATGTGAAGATTGTTAAATCAATCCCGGTGATCTCTGATCTGATTAATGATTACTTTGATGGAGATCTCACAGCGCTTAATGGCATCAAAGTTCGCCAACCAGGAGCACCCTTTTCTCAAGCTGCCTGGAAAGCGATGCGCAAGATTGCTCCAGGAAAAACCTGGTCGTATTCGGATTTAGCGGAAAAAGCTGGCAGCCCCGCAGCGGTTCGTGCAGCCGGAAGTGCATGTGCAAACAATGCGATCATGCTTGTTGTTCCTTGCCACCGCGTTGTAAAAACCGGGGGAGCGCTAGGAAATTACGCCTACGGTGTAGATAAGAAGCAGTGGCTCTTAAGCCACGAGGGCTTTCTTTAAAATTTCAATCGCCTCTACGCATTGAGCATCATCAAAATCAAGATGTGTCACTAGGCGTGCATACTTTGGACCCAGTGCGCTGATCCATAAACCCGCATCCTTACAACGAGCAGCAAGTTCAGCGGCGGTAATCGGAAGAGTTGCAAGATCTAAACCGACGATATTTGTGTGAACCGTTGATGGGTCAATCAATGATGAATCAACAGCGGCAATCGCTTTCGCAAGCTCTTGGGCACGACGGTGATCTTCAGACAAGCGATCAATATTGTTATCTAGTGCGTAATGCGCTCCAGCTGCCAATAAACCAATTTGGCGCATTCCAGCTCCGTATCGCTTCCGCCACACACGGGCTTTAGCTACACGTTCCTTGGTAGAAAGCATTACAGAACCAACTGGTGCACCTAATCCCTTTGATAAACAGACAGAGATCGTGTCAAAGTACTTTCCGTACTCAGTAAATGCGACACCAGATGCAACATGTGCGTTCCAAATACGTGCACCATCTAAGTGCAAGGCAACTCCAAGTTCATCTGCACCTTTACGCAAGGCGGCAATCTCTGAAATCGGTTGAACAGTTCCGCCACCAAAGTTGTGGGTGTTCTCTACAGCAATAGCGGTTGTAGAAACTAGGTAAGGACCGCTGTTAGGGCGTGCAATTTCAAGGGCATCTGCCGCCTTAAGTAAGCCATTTTTCGCTGGAAAGGTGCGTGTAGTAATTCCGCTGAACACCGCTGCAGCACCTAGCTCTGCGCGAACAATGTGGCTATTGGTTTCTGCGATTAACTCTTCGCCTGGTGCCACCAACATGCGGATCGCTAATTGATTTGCAAGTGAACCGGTTGGAGTAAACAAACCAGCTTCCTTGCCAAACATTGCGGCAACGCGCTCTTCAAGTGAGTTAACCGTTGGATCATCACTGTAAACATCATCGCCTACCGGAGCTTTAGCAATCGCCTCACGCATTGCAGCTGATGGACGGGTTACTGTGTCACTTCGAAGGTCAATTGCCATTTGCAGAGCCTACTTCTGTTCCTTCAGCACAATCAAATACATCGCTACGACCACAAGAACTCCACCTACTGCGCTTTGTAGCGTGAGTCTTTCACCACCAAAGAGGATGGCAAAGATCGCTGCAAAGACAACCTCCATAGTCAAAATCACCGCAACCTTTGTTGCGCTCATATGTGCTTGTGACCAGGTTTGAACAATGAAGGCGATAGCGGTTGCAAAGACAGCGGTAAAGACAACGACCGCCCAAACACCTGTATCTGGGGGAGCTGAGTAGCCACCAGGGATAGATGCAACACCCGACAAGATTGCACACATCGTAAGTTGGACAACAGTCATTGCGTACACATCACGTCCAGATGACCACTTACTTAAGGCGATGATATGAGCGGCGAATAAGAAAGCGCTTGCCAGAACAAACATCTCACCAATTCCAACTGAGAAACCTCTGATTGATAACAGTCCTAAACCAACTGTTGCGAGCATGATGCACAACCAGGTGAACCGTGAAATCTTTTCCTTCAGTACTAACCAAGCAATTAAAGGTGTTAGAACTACATACAAACCTGTAATGAAACCGGTGATCGCAGCACCTGTGCGCTCCAGACCTAGAGTTTGTGCGATGTAGCCAAGACCTAGAAATACTCCAGCTAATGATCCACGTTGCAAAAGATCCTTATTGAAATGCTTAACGGTCTGTGGCCTAATAATCAGCATTACTACGACAGCAAGAGCAAAGCGGGTAAAGAGAAAGTTGTTAACGCTTTGGCGCTCAATCGCATCCTTCATGACGACGAAGGCAAAGCCCCAAGCAGCAGCAACTGAGAGTAAAGCCCATGGAGCTAATTTGAGCTGGAGTTGATGGCGTGCAGACATCAGCCGCGTAACTTCTTCAGCAAGGCAACTTCCTTGCCATGCTCCTTCTCCACACCTGGTGTTTCAAGAATTAATGGCGCATTAGCAACCGCTGGGTGGGATAGCAGCTCCTTAAATGGATCTACGCCGATGTGGCCATCTCCAATATTTTGGTGGCGATCCTTTAGTGCACCGCAGACATCCATAGAATCATTGGCATGTACCAATTGGAAACGTTCGATTCCGGCTATTTCGACGAGCAAATCAATGGTCGCTGTCATGCCACCTTTAACTGAGATGTCATGTCCTGCAGCAAATACATGGCAGGTATCTAGACAGATTCCAACCTTTGGGTGGTATTCCAGTGCTTTCAAATACATTTCGAGATCATCTAACTTCTTTACCAGGCTCTGTCCTTGCCCAGCTGTTGGTTCCAGTAACAAATACGGCGCATCATCACCAAGTGAATTCAGAATCGGCATCATGCCTTCATGAATCTGCTTCCAGGCTTTTTCAACATGGTCAATATCTACAGCTGAACCTGTGTGAATTACTACGCCTAGCGCGCCAATATCTGCGCCGCGTTGCAATGAATACTTAGTAGAGGCTAATGAGTTTAAGTATGTCGCCTCTGTTGGAGAACCTAAGTTAATTAAAAAGGGAGCGTGAACATAACTTTCGATATCGAGTTCAGCGGCCTTGATCTTAAATGCTTCATCTAGCTCTGGTTTTGCCTCTGGCATCGCCCATGTTCGGGGACTTGATGCAAAAACTTGAATCGCTTCTGCGCCGATTTCTTGTGCATATGCGATAGATCGCTTCGCCATTCCACCAGTAGTAGGGGTGTGGGCACCGATACGAGGTTTCTTAACTGGAGTGGGCATTGGCTTACCCTACGGTAATCGTCACCAAGCTGCCACGTTTTACCTTGGTGTTGACCGCAGGTGAAACTTTCTTAACAACCTTTTTCTTATTATTTCCAATAGTGACAACCTTGACCTTTAAACCAAGGGATTCCAGCATCTCCTTAGCAGCTACTGCTTCCATGGTGATCACAGTCTTTGGAATATATGTGTAACGAGGTCCCTTTGAAATCAAGATCGAAACCTTGCCACCCTTATTTGCAGAAGCTCCACCTGCTGGATTTTGTGAAATAACTGCAAGCTCTGGAACGGTTTCATTAAAGGCATATCCTGCTTCAACAACAAAGCCTGCCTCGGTTAACTCATTCAGTGCTTGCTCACCGCTCTTTCCGAGATACGAAGCAAGTGCGACCTGTTCAATTCCCTTTGATACCAACACATTTACTTTTGTGTCACGTTTTACAGATGTTCCCGATGCAGGAGATGTTGAGATTACAAAACCCTTTGGAATTTCAGCGTTAAATACTTCGGTAATTGTTCCCACTACAAGTGGAGATTTTTCGATTGCAACTTGAGCAGCTTCTGGTGTTAATCCTGTTGTCATCGGGATCGCGTAACGCTCGGGACCCTTAGAAACAATTAACTTGACGGAGCCACCTGCATCAACCTTGCCGCCACCAGATGGAATACTTTCGATGATCTTTCCCTTAGGGATTTCCTCATCAAATCTATTTTCAACAACAACCGCGTTTAATCCCAACGGTGAGATAACGCTGACCGCTTCATCAAAACTTCCACCAACTACAGATGGAACAACAACACGTGAACCTGGGCCGACCAAGGTCCACCAACCGCCCACACCTAAAACAACGGCAAGAATCAAGGCAACTTTGCGGTTACGACGAACCCGCTTACTTGCACGCTGTTTCTTCTCCTCTTTGCGGCGAATCTCTTTGGTTGTCTCTACAACTGGAGCGGTGATTTCGACCGGTGCAACCTCTTTAACCTTCTTACGAGCCTTCTCGCGGATTGGCTCAACTGGAAGATCTAACCCAAGATCCATTTGATTCTTACGTGGATCTAAATCAATTTGTATCTGCTGTAACTTCTCTAAGAAATCACCTGCGGTACGTGGACGCTCATCAGGGTTTTTCGCCGTTGAGCTTGCGATCAAATCATCTAAGGCTTGTGGTACATCTTTGCGCTTGCTGCGAAGACGTGGAATCTCTTCATTGACATGCATGTACGCGATTTGGATTGGCGACTCTGCTGAAAATGGTTTTTCTCCAGTCAGCATCTCGTATGCAACGATTCCTGCCGCGTACACATCGCTACGCGAATCAGCTACTCCGCGCTGCACTTGCTCGGGGGATAGGTAGGAAACGCTTCCTAAAATCACACTTGATTCAGCGGTCATAGTGGAACCAATGAGTTCGCCCCGGGCTAATCCAAAATCTGCGATCTTGATGCGGCCTTCTTTAGAGATCAAAATGTTTTCCGGCTTGATATCGCGGTGCACAATTCCCAAAACATGGGCGGCGGCTAAGGCGCTCAAAATCGGAGTCAAATAATTAATTGCATCCTTGATTTCAAAACGGCCACGTTCATTGAGATATTCACGAAGAGTGTGTCCCTCAATTAGCTCCATTACTAAAAAGACTGCCGGAACTCCGCTTTGATTCCACCCTTGATCCTGTACCGCAACAATGTTGGGGTGGGATAAAGCGGCAGCAGCTTTTGCCTCCTTGATGAAGCGAGATACAAATGCTTCATCCTGAGCAAGATGCGGATGCATGATCTTGACCGCGACTTTTCTATCAAGACGAGTATCTATGGCTTCATAGATCGAAGCCATTCCACCATTGGCGACCTGACGCAGTAATTGGTAGCGCCCATCGATGAGCTCTCCGGTCAGATCAGACATGTGCAGATTTTATGGAGCCCACCATGTACATGGCCTAAGGGCGCGCCCAAAATCCTTATGAAGTGAGTTTAAACTCGCAGTTTTCTCTCGTTTGATCGGTAGCAAAGTGAATTGATTGTTCAATCTGCCATTGGCGCATTTGCTTTTCAAGATGCGCACCATCGCGAGCTAAAACCCTTTGCAAACCGGTTTCAGCATCAATATCTAACCAATAGGTAATGGCACCTGCTTCTCGCACAATTGCTTGGGCAGCGCCAACGCCCTCAATGATTAAGTAATCGGTAGGCGTAACTATTTCTTCGCGATCAAACTTCATCAAATGCCAGTTAAAGATCTTGATTGTGCATTCGCGACCCGCAAGATGGGCAGAGGTGATGCGATCCAGAATCTCCATCAAAGCGTTACCGAGCGCGTTCTCCCAACCGTTATACAAATCATCCATATGAATGACACGAACAGTTGAGTGCGCTGAGTACTCGGCCTCTAACTTGGCAGCAAGCGTGGTCTTACCCGCGCCTGCTGGTCCATCAATGGCTAAGAGAGTCATTCCAACGCTTCCAACCGATCACTGCAATAACTGTAAACATTGCATACAGCACCGCAGTAAACCAGTATCCAAGTAATGCGTATTGAATCGTTCCTGCTAAATCTACGATCAACCAAACTATCCATGATTCATACTTCTCGTAGACCATCATGATCTGAGCGGTCAAACTTCCAATCAATAGAAATGCATCTGTCCATGTTGCTGCAGCGCCAACATTTGATAACACAGGTGTTAATGCGGCAACGCTAAATACAACTGCGATCGCGATAATTCCACGATTTCGAGTTGAAACTCTTCCTGGAACAGCACCAGTCGGTGCCCAATCCTTCCAACCGTAAACGGCAGCGATGATGAAAACTATTTGCAGTACCGCACTAGCAAAGAGATCGACTTGGTAGAAGAAAACTCCATACAAAGCACTGCTTAATGCCCACCATGGCCAGGTGATTCTCTTTCCTGTTGTTCCCAAGTACACGCCAACAAATGAGGTAACCGCAGCGATGAATTCCAGAATAGAGACTTCATAGCCCCAGGCTGTAAATAAAGTGGATGACATAGTTGATTCCTTTCCGCATCCGCATTACCGGATGGGTCAATCGGTCGGTCTGAATTTCAGACCCTCTCAGCCTTGTGGGCTCCCGTGGTTGTTACTTTAGCGTGAAATCAGCTGGCGCTTAACAAATGCAGCACCTGCAACACGAATTCTTCTAGCGGTAGATGTCTTCGCTCGGTGATTAAAGATGTCATACCCAATCTTTTCAACCTCATCCACAATTCCGCAGTACAAGGTACTTGCAGCCTCAATACATGGACGACTTGATGTTTCAAGCATCTTTATCCCAGGGGCTGCCTCTGCTTGCAATTGGCGTACTCGTGCGATTTGAAACTTCAGGGCTTCAATAATTTCTGGGGTTAAAACACGTTCTTCTAGCATTTCGCGGGTCACACCAAACTGACCTAACTCCTTGAGCGGCAGGTACACACGTCCCCGATCAAGATCCTCATCCACATCGCGAATAAAGTTAGCTAATTGGAAGGCGATACCAAGTTTTTTAGCGGCTTCAAAGGCATCATTGTGAAGAGGCCCCAAAATAGGAACCATCTCTAAACCAATTACAGCTGCTGAGCCATACACATATTCAATTAAATCTTCATAACTTTCATACTCTTGAACAGTTAAGTCCATTGTCATCGAATGTAAGAAAGCTTCAAAGTGCTCGTGGGGGATATCAAAACGATTGACGGTATCGATTAAGGCGCGACCCACATGATCCTTGCTAGTTCCTTTTTTAAGATCAGCCAGAACTCCGTTACCCCATGTGCTCAGTACTTCAGCTTTTTCTTCAACGCTTAGTTTTGAGGCTAAATCATCAACGATCTCATCTGCATAACGCGCAAAGCCATACAGCGCATGAACAAAGGGACGTTTTGCTTTGGGCAACAATAAGGTCGCTAAGTAATAAGTCTTTCCATGTAATGCATTGAGCCGCTTGCACTCTTCGTACGATGCACGAAGATCGGGATCTGTAATCCCCGCAGCGGTTAACTCATCCATTTACTTAACTGGTCCCACAATACGTTCTGCAGCAAGACGACCCGAAATCAACACCATCGGAACTCCAACACCCGGTTGAGTTCCAGAACCAGCAAAGACAACATTTTCAATACCAGCTGCCATATTGCGTGGTCTAAATGGACCCGTTTGGAAGAAGGTATGTGCGCTGGCAAATGGTGCGCCAGCCTCCATGCCTTGTGCCTGCCAATCAAGTGGAGTCGTTAAAACTTCAGTCTCAATCGCATCACCAAAGCCTGTGTAGCCACGTTGTTCCAAGATCTCAACCATGTGATCGCGGTACGGCTTTGCCTGCTTGGTCCAATCAATATCTGCATCCAAGTTAGGGGTTGGAAACAGTACGTAATATGAATGCTTTCCTTCTGGTGCAAGTGATGGATCATCCATCGAAGGAATTGTTACTAAAACGCTTGGATCGCTCATGAGCTTCTTCTGCTTGATTAACTCATCAAATACGCCATCCCATGATTCACCAAAGTGAATGTTGTGGTGAGCAGCAAAGTCGTACTTCTTTGATGAACCAACCAACATAGTTACGCATGAAGGGGAGTAGTTCAGGCGCTTGACTGAAAGCGGAGTCTTGCCCAGCAAATCACGCCAAGCAACAGGAAGGTCAGGGTTCAAGATGATTGCATCGCACTCGATGCGTTGACCATCCTCTGTGATGACCGCCTTCGCGCGACCGCTTTGAACATCTACCTTTGTAACAGTTGTGTTGTATTTAAATTCAACTCCATGTTTTTCTGCAGCAGCGGCCATCGCACGAGGAACCGCATGCATTCCTCCCTTTGGGAAGAACACACCATTAACTGAATCCATGTAAGCGATAACCGCATAAATTGCTAACGCCTGTTGCGGGCTCACACCTGCATACATCGCCTGGAAGGAGTACACCTTCTGCAAACGCGGATCCTTCATGAACTGATTCACCTTTGGTGATAGACGGCGGAAGCCACCTAGCGCGATGAGACGCGCAAGGTTAGGTGTCAGCAAGTTGAATGGCGTGTCGATATTTCTATCGATGAAATCATTCATTTCGTACTTGTATAACTTAGTTACAAAATCTACATACTTTGCATAACCAGCAGCCTCTTCAGGGCTGATTTTTTCTGCAATTTCAGCTTCCATCTGCTTGGTATTTGCATGGACATCTAGTTGGGATCCATCGGCGTAGTAAGCGCGATACAAAGGTGAAACGGGCATCAGTTCAACCCAGTCCTTCATATCTTCGCCGACACAGCTAAATGCATCTTGAATAAGTGAAGGCATAGTCAAAACAGTTGGACCGGTATCAAATGAGTACCCATCCTTTTTCAATAAACCGCTTCGTCCACCTGGAACAGATTCGCGTTCAATGACAGTTACCTTGCGGCCCGCACCTGCCAGACGCAGCGCAGCGCTTAAGCCGGCATAACCCGCTCCAACGATGACGACATGATCTGTGGGTCCTTTGACGCGAGCAGGCATTAAGCACTCCTTTTAGTTGCGATGTTAGCTAGCTCGACGAGCAAAGCTCTTCCATCGTTGGTGAAAAGTGATGATTCAGCTGCATGTAAAGCAGCATCAGTTAATTTTTCAATAGTTGATTCAAGCTCAGCACGCGCCCCGGTGGATTCAATGATTTCTTGCAAGGTTGCAACTCCCTGAGCATCAAGATCTGAGCGACCAAAGTACTTCTTACAGGTTTCAGCTTGCGCAGGGGATTGGCGCTCATGTGTCAATGCAATTAATACGGTGCGCTTTCCTTCACGAAGATCATCACCTGCAGGCTTGCCAGTAACTGATGGATCTCCAAAGACACCCAACAGGTCATCGCGAAGTTGGAAAGCTTCACCTAATGGCAGGCCATATGCAGATAGAGCAGCAAAGATTTCATTGCTTGGCTCTGCACTCATGGCAGCACCCAAATGCAGTGGGCGCTCAATGGTGTACTTACCCGATTTGTAACGTGCAATCTTCATCGAACGATCTGTGCTGGTGTCCTTTTGAGTTTGTTCATGAATGTCCAAGAACTGTCCAGCCATTAACTCAACACGCATCTCGTTATACAAAGGAATCACTCGCGCATACTGTTCAGTGGATAAGCCAGCGCTATTAATCATTTGATCAGACCACACAAGTGCAAGATCGCCAAGCAAGACCGCTGCAGATAATCCATATTGAGGCGCAAATCCATCGAGTTGATCCTGCACATGAATAGATTCAAAGTGACGATGAATAGATGGCTTACCTCTGCGTGTATCTGATCCATCCATTAGATCATCATGAATTAACGCACATGCTTGCAGTAGTTCAAGAGCGGCCATCGCACGGGTAGTTGATTTCTCGATTGCTCCACCGGCAGCTGCAAATCCTGCATAGGCAAACAGTGGGCGAAGTCGCTTTCCACTATCTAATAAGAAGGAGGTCAGGGCATCTGAGACGGGTGATAAATCTGATGAGATCGAATTCAGATATGCGCTTTCGCGGTTGAGGAAGATGCTTAACTCTTCTTCAATGGCGCTTCGCACGCTCTTTAATGTTGCCTTCGGCTCTGAACTCACGCGGTAACGGTACCCTCACTCCGTGGTACTCCGCACTTCGTATTCATTCGAGTTCTTCCCTCCAAAGGATGTTGAGGGTGAAGAACGGCTGTGGGCTGCCATTGAAGGGCTTAAATCAATCGCCCCCGACTTTGTCTCAGTTACATATGGCGCAGGTGGCTCGACCCGAGATCGCTCAATTCGAATCGCTCAAGAAATTACTAAGCGGACAGGTATTTCAACTGTTGCTCACCTGACATGTGTTGGATCTACTCGTGATGAATTGATCGCAATTTTGCACAGTTATAAAGAAGCAGGAATCACAAGTATTTTGGCACTGCGCGGAGATCCAACTGGAGGACCAAGTGCGCCATGGACTCCAACACCAGGTGGTTTCAATCATGCTGATGAATTAGTTCAATTAGCTGACGAGTTTGGTGGCTTCACAATCGGAGTTGCTGCATTTCCAGATGGTCACCCTGCATCTAACGGAGACTTTGACAAAGATGTAGATGTACTTATTCGCAAAGAAGAGTTAGGTGCAACCTTTGCAACCACACAATTTTTCTTTGAGGTAAAGCAGTACACAAAATTATTTGAAGCACTTGCAGCCCGTGGATCAAAGTTATTAATCATTCCTGGCATCCTGCCGGTCACCAATGTGAAGTTACTTCATCGCATGGCTGAACTTGGTGGAACCCCAATTCCACACCACATCGCTGATGCTTTTGCGAAGGTTGAAAATGATCCACACGCTGTGCGTGCGCTAGGCGTAGAGATAGCAACATCACTCTGTAAAGATCTATTAGCCGCTGGTGCACCAGGCCTACACTTTTACACAATGAATAGCTCGACAGCTACCCAAGAAATCTACAGAAAGCTCAATGATGCTCAGTAACCAAGAGTTCAAGGCAAAGTGGAGCTCTTTGCACAGCGATGCTGAAACTAAGGGCATCGTCGGTGCGTGGCTGAACATTTCGTATCGTTTTGGTTTGATCTGCACCCTGCTTCGCATTTCTCCTAACGCACTTACCTACTTAGGTTTGTTAGGTGCGGTTGGCACCGCCTTAACGGCGCAGACCTGGTGGTCTATTGGCTTCTTAGTTTTCTCATTGTTTTGCGATGGAATCGATGGCAGCGTTGCGATATTCCAGCAGCGAGACAGTAAATGGGGCGCAACCCTTGACTCAGTTGTCGATCGAATTAGCGAAGCGCTGTGGTTCTACACCCTGTATGTGATCGGTGTTCCAGCGTGGATTCCTATCGCTTTTTGGTGTGTTGCTGCATTTCAAGAGTACGCACGTACTAAGTTGATTTCATTGGGTGTCAGTGATTTAGGTGTTGTTACACCGGCCGAGCGGCCAATGCGAGCTAGCTACATATTTATTATCTTGGTGTTGGATCTTGTAGGACTTCCAGGTGTAACTGCGCTTTCAATGACCTTCTTTGCGATTCAGTGCTACAGCTTTATTAGTGTCGTGCGTTTTTCTCGTAGCCAATTGCTTCAGTAACTAAATCCCCACTAATTCCAACAAGCGGTAATCCGCCACCTGGGTGAGCTGAACCTCCGACTAAATACAAACCCTTAATCGGCGAACGATTCTTCGCACGCATAAATGCAGCACGAGCACCATTGCTTGATGTTCCATAGATCGCACCACCCGGAGCATGAACTGCAGCTTCCAGATCTGCTGGTGTTCTAATTGTTAAT
>JAPOJK010000029.1 GCA_029978465.1 Actinomycetota bacterium | reverse complement strand
CAATTGCTATCCGTTCAATGGTTTACCTTGGTCTGTCTTATGACCACCGTGTTGTCGATGGAGCAGATGCTGCACGATTCCTAGTCACCTTGAAGGAGCGCCTAGAAGGTGGCGCTTTTGAATCGGATCTAGGTCTCTAACAGTTCATGTCAGTTCCACAACGCATCGCAATCACTGGCGCATCCGGTTTGATTGGAACAGCACTGGTTGGCCATTTAAAGGCAGAAGGCCACACTGTTCAGCGCTTAGTACGTCGCACCCCAGTCGGTGCCGATGAGGTGCAGTGGGATCCACAAACAGGTTTTGTTGATCTAGAACCTTTACGTGGTGTTGATGCAATTATTCACTTAGCTGGTGTCGGTGTCGGCGATAAGCGATGGAACAAGAAGTACAAGAGCGAGATTCTTAATTCACGACTAATGGGAACTACCGCGATTGCCAATGCTGTTGCAGAGTTAAAGCCGCAAGTTTTTATCTCGGCCTCTGCAATCGGTTGGTATGGAGAAAGCGGAAACCGCGCAGTTGTCGAAACAGATCGCGCTGGCGATGATTTTCTTGCAGCGGTTTGTCGCGAGTGGGAAGGTGCTGCCGATCTTGCAGGAGATGTTCGAACTGTAAAGATTCGTACAGGTTTAGTTTTAGATCCAACTGGTGGCGCTCTTGGAAAGATGTTGCCCCTTTTCCGATTAGGCCTTGGTGGAAAATTAGGAAATGGAAAGCAATGGTGGTCTTGGATTACCTTGCATGATCAAATCCGAGCGATTGTCTTTGCTTTAGAAAATCCAATCTCAGGTCCAGTCAATCTGACCGCGCCAAACCCAGTTACTAATCAAGAGTTCACTGCAGCACTTGCCCGCGCTATGCACCGTCCAGCGTTATTTCCGGCGCCTGCAATTGCGCTAAAGATCGCCTTGGGTGGATTTTCTTCTGAAGTTCTTGGATCAAAGCGTGTGATTCCACATGTGTTGCAAGAGGCGGGATTTACCTGGGACTACCCTCATATCTCTGAGGCCCTAGCTCAATTAATTGAGGATTAACTCCGCCGCTAGACGACCTGAAAACAAAGCTCCTTGCTGCGAAGGAACCGCTCTGTGATCACCTATAACAAATAAATCATCTGAGATCTTTACCGACTGAGTTAATGCACGTCCGATGCTATGAATAGGTAAGGCTGCTGGTATTTCATACTTTGCAATCAACTGCCAATCATGTGTGCTGGTCCCCCAGATAATCGATAGCTGACGTCGCACATCAGATTCTGTTGCACCGGGCTCTGTTGTTGTCGACAGTAAATGAGAACCAGCAGGTGCATAGTCTGCCGAGATATCAGAAACAACGATGGTGTTAATGATTGGTCCACGATTCTGGCCATCAACAACTAAACGTCCAGTGCCTGAAGGATTACTGTCAACTGCGTGATACCAGGTGATGCATCCAGCCATCCGTGGAACTTCGGGCAAACCAAGAATTTGCGTCGCTGTTGTTGCATCCGTTGCAATTACCACTCTCTTAGCGGTGAAAGTTCCAGCAGAGGTGTGAACCGTTCCGTTTTCAACTGTATCCACCTGAGTTCGATAGGTGATTTTTTTTACCCGAGCTGCTAACGCATTTGATAACGCCGCGACACCTTTTCGAGGCAGCCCCGGTGAACCGGTAACAAAGCTCTTGATTATTGATTGACCATAGCGTGCATCAACATTTTTTGGATCGGTAAGAAAAACTCCGTGCAGGAAAGGACGCAGGACTCGATCGTAGGTAGATCCTAAAGATTTCAGTGAGTCTTCTACTGAAAAATGTGATGGCGGTTTGCTCGCAAGGAATCGAAGTAAGGCTAGTTTTTCGGAGATCGTTCCCGTTGCGCGATCAAGTGCGGTCCATGGTGCTACACGCGGATCACCCAATGCATGGCGGTTACTACCAAGAGCTACTTCGATTACGCGGGGTGCGGCAATGAAATCGATTTCTTTAATGACATCTAACTCTTGTAGTGCTGGGTACCGAGAATTAATCAGTTGAAAGCCACGATCGCAAATGAAACCATCAATCACATCTGAGGTAACACGACCACCCGCTCTATCGCTTACCTCCACTATCTGAACATCAACGCCCGCCTTTTGTAGCGTGATTGCGGCATTCAAACCCGCTAAACCTGCTCCAACGATCAAAACCTCTGAACTACTAGACATCTGTACCGATCTTTCGAGCTTGATCAATTATCTGCGCAACAAGTAAGGCATCATCATTAGATATCGGCCATGCGGTGCCATTGGTAATTGCAGAAGCAACCGCTGAGTAAAACAGTGCGTAGTTTCCGGGCTCACCAACAATCTCCTCAACCTGATCGCCTCGATGAATGTGCGCAACCGAGGTAGTTGGTTCAGACCAAGATCCACCTTCAGGGAACTTTCCTGCACGAAGTAGCGCCTCTTGTGGATCCAACTCATTAATAACTAAAGCGCCTTTACTTCCCAAAATTCGAATTCGAGGACCAGGTGCTCCAACAACGGCGCTAGCTGACAAGTAAGAGCTCACTCCGTTGTCATGTCGCAAAACAAGGACCGCATCATCATCTGCCGCGCCACGAATGGATCGAACAGTTGCAGTAACAAGATGGGCATTGCCAAACCAATCGAGTGCGGTCGAGATTAAGTGAGGTTGAAGATCTAGTAACTGTCCCCCACCATCGTGTGCGCTCATATTCTCACGCCAGGATTGGGTGTTTACCTCTGGACGGAAACGTTCAAATCTGGAATCCATACGGTGAATCTCACCTAGGACGCCACTTGCAAGAACCTTCTTGATAGTCAGAGCGTCGCTATCCCATCGACGATTAAAGAAGGTTGAAACTGGAACTCCAGATTGTGTGGCAACATCAATGATTCTCTTTGTTTCATTGAAATCTCTGCCCATAGGTTTATCTACGACAGTTGGAATACCTGCTTCAAGTGCTGCGATGGCTTGTTCAGCGTGAACAATATTTGCAGATGCCACAACGACAAGATCCAATCGCTGCGAAAGTAACTCTTGCATCGTCGAGACAACTACCGCATGTGGAAAATCCTCAAGCACATGAGCAGCGCGGGTTGCATCTGAGGTAAGAACCGCTGCTATCTCATAGCCGCACCCTTTTAGTAAAGGTGCATGAAAGTAACGACCAGCTAATCCGTACCCTGCAATTCCAACCCGCAAACTCATAGTTATGAGTTCTGCAACTTAGATGGCCACCACACTTTTCCACCTATGTCATGGACAAGCGCAGGTACCAAGATTGTTCGAACGATCAAGGTATCTAACAAGACACCAAAGGCGACGGCAAAACCTAATTCAGCCAAGAACACCAAAGGCAGCACACCAAGAACGGCAAAGGTTGCCGCAAGAACGATTCCGGCTGAAGTGATCACTCCGCCGGTAACTGTTAGGCCCTTGATAACGCCAGCACGTGTGCCGATCTTAGCACTTTCCTCACGGACTCGAGTCATCAAGAAGATGTTGTAATCAATACCAAGTGCAACTAGGAAGATGAAGGCAAACAATGGGAAAGAGGTATCAGCTCCCTTGAAACCAAAGATATTTTCAAATACCAGCTGGCACGCACCTAGCGTTGCAAAGAATGAAAGAACAACTGTTCCAAGCAATAACGCCGCCGACAGAATGCTTCGAAGAAGCAGACCAAGGATGAGCGTGATTAGCACCAGAACGATTGGGATAATCGTTCTGTTATCTCGGTTAGCAGAGACATCTGTATCAAAGGCGACTGCGGTGCTGCCACCAACCAGAATGTCTGGATCGATCGCATGAACAGCTTTTCTGATATCTGGAATCACATCGCGAGCTTCAACTGAATCAGGATTGAGTGCAAGGGTTGCATTCAAAATCACTGCACCATCTACCTCTTTGATCGCAGGCAATGGTTGACCCGGAATTACTTGGGATACACGGGTTGGCTCAACTGAAGAAACCCGTTCAACACCCATAAGTGCTGCAGAGACTGGATCAATTAACTCTTTGCGGACAACAACCTCTGTCGGTTGACCAGAGCCACCCGGGAAGTGCTCACCAAGAAGTTCAAGACCTACAACTGAATCTGGACGCTGTGTGAATGCATCAGCTGTAGATAAACCCTTTGCATTTAATGTGGTTGAGAAACCAGCCAAAATTGCAAGAACACCAGCGGTAATAATCCATAACTTGCGTGGACGCTTTTCAACCGCGGTTCCGATCTTTGCCCAGGTACCTGTTAACTGTGCATTGACATCATCATTGCGAGGAATTCGAGGCCAAAAAATCCAACGTCCAAAGGCTACGAGCAATGCAGGAAGCAAGGTAAGAATTGTCACCATTGCTGCCGCGATACCTATTGCACCAACTGGACCTAATCCACGGTTTCCAGATAGATCGCTCAGAAGCAAAACTAAAAGTGCCGCAATTACAGTGGCACCAGAAGCCAGAATTGGTTCAAATACGCCTTTGTAGGCAGCCTTCATCGCTTGCGCTGGATGATCGTGGTGATGGAGCTCTTCGCGATAGCGAGAAATTAACAACAATGCATAATCCGTTGCCGCACCTAAAACCAGTACCGACAAAATTCCTTGTGACTGACCATTGAGATCGATGAAGTCATTCTTTGTAAGCAGGTAAACAAGTCCACCTGCTGTAGACAACGCAATCACTGCTGCAAATAACGGCAGAATCCAAAGGAATGGTGAGCGATACACGATGATCAAAATGATTGAAACGACACCAAGGGTTGTGAGTAGAAGTGATGAGTCAATACCTTCAAATGCTCCAAACAAATCTCCCAGTAGTGCACCGATTCCAGTCACATTAGAGGTCAGACCAACACTCTTCGCAAACTCAGCAGAGTCCTCGCGAAGAGTTTCAATTACTTCTGGAAGAGCCGGCTTATTGTTGGGCAGCAGATCTGTCGCGATATCGGATTTAAAGGGAAGGTTTACTAACAACGCCTTTCCATCTTGAGATGGGAATGCAAAAATCTGCTCCCCCGGAGTCAAATACTTTGAGATCGGAACATCTGTGCCGATGATCTTCTTTGGGCCTAACTGCGCAAGGTGTTCATTAAGAGCTGCGATTTTTTCAGGGTTTACTTCACCCAAGTACAAAACCAGGGTCGGAAGGTTTTGATTGGCATCAGCGTTAAATTTCGCAATGATCTTTGCCGCCTGAGTTGATTCTGCGCTATCTGGCAAAAATGCAGAGTTGTCATTTTCTTGAACCGTTGAGAGCTTTCCAAAAAGTGGGCCAAAAACACCGCTGGCACCGATCCATAGGAAAATTACAAGCAGGGCGTATACGAGCGGACGACGACTCTTCTTACTCAATGTGCTGGACACGTAGATGGACCTTTCAGTCTTCAAATGGCCTTACGGCCCTCAATTGGTTAGGTGGCGATCCTACCTTTAGGCTATGGGTGTGCCCCTATTGGAAACTCCTTCAGATTCGGCGATTGCTCTATCCCGCCATGGATTAGTCGAGTACCAAAAGGCCTGGGAATCTCAGCGAGCTATTCATCAAGATGTGGTTGATGGAAAACGTCCTAATACATTGTTGCTGCTAGAACATCCATCGGTGTTCACCGCTGGCCGCAGAACAGATGATTCTGAAAGACCAACTGATGGAACCCCTGTTATTGATGTAGATCGCGGTGGTCGAATTACCTGGCATGGCCCTGGCCAACTAGTGGGATATCCGATTGTGAAGTTATTGAAGCCAACAGAGCTGGTTGGATTTGTTCGAGAGATTGAAGCTGGATTAATTGCGGTCTGTTCTGATTTGGGGTTAGAGACTCAACGCATCGATGGACGTTCGGGCGTCTGGGTTCGAGACAATCAAGGCGACCGTAAGATCGCAGCTATCGGAATTCGCGTTGCAAAGGGTGTAACGATGCATGGTTTTGCGCTCAACGTTAATCCCGACCTCTCGGCCTTCAAAAGCATTATTCCCTGTGGTATTTCAGATGCTGATGTCACATCTTTGGAGATCGAGTTACAGCGTTTGATTACGATTGATGAAGTTGCTCCATTGGTTGAACGACACATATTCGAATCGTTGAAAAGAGTGAGCGCATGACAATGGCACCAGAAGGACGCAAGCTTCTTCGCATTGAAGCCCGTAACGCTTTAACTCCAATTGAACGCAAGCCAGAGTGGATCAAAACGCGCGCCAACATGGGTCCTGAATACACTCGATTGAGATCCTTGGTAAAAAGCGAAGGTCTGCACACTGTGTGTCAAGAAGCGGCCTGTCCAAATATCTTTGAATGTTGGGAAGATAAAGAGGCAACCTTCTTAATCGGTGGAGATCGCTGCACGCGACGTTGCGATTTCTGCAACATTGATACTGGAAAACCACTTCCAATTGACCGTGAAGAGCCGCGCAAAGTCGCTGAATCTGTTAAATCTATGGGTCTTCGCTATGCAACTATCACAGGTGTAACTCGCGATGATCTTGAGGATGAGGGCTCATGGTTATACGCAGAAACAATTCGCGTTGTCCATGAACTCAACCCTGGTACCGGCGTAGAAATGCTGGCACCTGATTTCAACGCCAAACCAGAGCTTCTGAATCCAATCTTTGAAACCCGTCCCGAGGTTTTCGCGCACAACCTTGAAACCGTTCCCCGTATCTTTAAGCAGATTCGCCCTGCATTTACCTATGAAAAATCACTCAAGGTAATCGGTATGGCTCAGGATTTTGGCTTAATTACAAAATCCAATTTGATTCTAGGACTTGGCGAAACCCGTGAGGAAATTTCTCAAGCTTTGGTGGATTTACATAATGCAGGGTGCGACCTCATCACTATTACTCAATACCTACGCCCAACAAACAAACACCACCCAGTAGAACGTTGGGTAAAGCCTGAGGAGTTTGTGGAGCTAGCCCAAGAAGCAGAACAAGTTGGTTTCCTCGGAGTAATGAGTGGACCACTCGTTCGCTCCTCTTATCGAGCCGGCCGCTTGTATAAGCAAGCCATGGAAAAGAAATCTGCACGTGGCTGATCTTGTTTACCCACCTGTAATCACTCTGGTCAAGGGTTTTTGGAAGTACCTAGGGTTCCAATTTGATTTCCAGGGTCAGGAAAACATTCCTCGCAAAGGTGGAGCGATCCTCGCTATCAATCATGTGAGTTACTTAGATTTTGCCATCGCAGGCACTGGTGTACTTCCAGTCAAAAGATATGTTCGATTTATGGCCAAGAAAGAGATCTTTGACAACAAGATCGCTGGTCCACTTATGCGCGGCATGCACCACATTAACGTTGATCGCAGTAATGGTTCTGCATCATTTGTTGCAGCACTTCGTGCTCTTAAAGCCGGCGAAATAATTGGAATTTTTCCAGAAGGAACTATCTCTACCAGTTTTGAAATTAAAGGGTTGAAATCTGGAGCGGTGCGACTAGCTGCAGGGGCCGGCGTTCCAATTGTTCCCACCATTGTGTGGGGTGGCCAGCGTGTTTATACAAAGGGTGTGAAGCCAAACTTCAAGCGAGGCAAAACCCCGGTGACGGTGAGTTTTGGCGAAGCGATTAATTATTCAAAAGATGTAGATGTTGAGTCGGCAGAACTTCATTTACGACAGGTAATGACCTCGATGCTCCATGTGGTTCAAGAAAACTACCCTGATAGTCATGTGGGCCAGCGTTGGGCACCAGTTCGTCTTGGTGGAACCGCTCCTGCGCCACTAAACTAAAGCCATGTTTAAGAGAAAAGCTAAAGAAAAGAAGATCAAGACCCCTCGCTTCCAAACCTTCCGCGATGCTTACAAGGTAACTAAGCAAGTAAAGCCTTGGATCACGATCGCACTCATAGCGATCTTTGCCGTTTCATGGGCGATCGGTATCGGAATAGGTGCAGCTCTTGGCCATCCGTATTACTTTGGATTTATCTTCTTTCCATTAGCTCTCCTCATCACACTTTTGTTCTTTACACGTCAGGCTGGAACAGCCGCTTACACATCAATCGAAGGTCAGATTGGTGCAGGCGCAAGTGTTTTAATGGCGATTCGTAAAGGCTGGACAACTACTCCCGCTGTAGCGGTTGCTAGAAACCAGGACATGGTTCACCGCAGTGTTGGACGTGCTGGAATTGTTTTAACTGGCGAAGGATCTAACGCTGTTCGCCAAATGTTGGCAGATGAACGCAAGAAAGCGGAACGTTTTGCACCTGGAGTTCCAATCACTGAGATTCTCGTTGGTAGCGAAGATGGTCGAGTACCAATTCGTAAACTTCAAAAGCAGATGCGACGACTTCCAAAGAAGTTAACACCGCATCAAATGCGTGAGGTTCGTGCACGTCTGAAGGCTGTTGGCGGAATGTCTATGCCAATTCCAAAGGGACCAATGCCAACCCGCGCTCCAAAAATCCGCTAACTCGAGAAGCGTTAAAGCTAAGCCCTCGTTAAAACGCTTCCACTGAAGCGCTCATGCATTCCTCTGCCATTTTCATCAAAGGTAATTGCAAAAATCACGGTAACTAAGAGCGCTGATCTAATCAGGGCTTGAACTGGAGTGATCGCTCCCCCGTCGGCAAAGCGAATGATCTTGATTCCAAATATTCGGTGCCCCAGCGATGCGCCTTGTAAGGCTGACAAGATCGCAACCTCAGCAAAGAAGAGCGCCAAAACTGTCCAGGATCGGTTGGGGGCCATCTTGCCGAGCCCACCAGCTGAGGCGGCAACGATGAAGTAACAGGCCAGCCAATCAACCATCAACGCCGACATCCGACGACCCAGCGATACACGGGTGAATTGGGCGCTCATGTGACAAGCCTAACGCTCAAGCCCCTCAGACGTAACATGAATTTAACAAGCGGGTTATGTCATTTTCACCATGTGGACCTAGGGTTCAACTACCTAAAAGCGCCAGAAACTCAATGATGAGGGGTCTGCGCATCACATGTGAAATTGGGAGAAGCATGTTTAAGAACGCAGCAGAAATTTTTGCTTACATCAAGAAAGAGGATGTCAAGTTAGTTGATGTTCGCTTTACAGATTTGCCTGGTATTCAGCATCACTTCAACGTTCCTGTTGAATCATTTGATGAAGCTGTATTTACCGATGGCCTAATGTTTGATGGATCCTCTATCAGAGGTTTCCAGACAATCAATGAATCAGATATGAAACTGCTACCAGTTCCAGAGTCTGCATACATTGATCCATACCGTAAAGAAAAAACCCTCATCATTATTTTCTCAGTTCACAATCCAGTTGATAACACGCCATACAGCCGTGATCCTCGTGGAGTCGTAGCGCGTGCAGTCGATTACATGCGCTCACAAGGAATTGCAGATACCGCTTTCTTTGCACCAGAGGCTGAGTTCTACGTCTTTGACAGCGTTCGCTTCAAGACCGGAATCAACTCAGCTGTTCATGAGATCGAGTCATATGAAGGCGCTTGGAACACAGGCGTTGAGTACGATGCTGATGGAACACCTAACCGTGGTTACCGCACACGAGTTAAGGGTGGCTACTTCCCTGTCTCACCAACAGATCAGTTTGCAGATCTTCGCGATGAAATGGTGATGCAGCTAGGCAAGGTAGGACTTCTTGTTGAGCGTTCACACCATGAGGTGGGAACTGCTGGCCAGATGGAGATCAACTACCGATTCACCGATATTTTGCATGCTGGTGATGATGTAATGAAGTTTAAGTACGTCATTCGCAACACCGCATGGCAAGGCGGAAAGACCGCAACATTCATGCCTAAGCCACTCTTCGGAGATAACGGTTCAGGTATGCACGTTCACCAATCGCTTTGGAAAGATGGAAAGCCACTGTTCTTCGAAGCAGGAACATATGGCGATCTTTCAGATATGGCTCGTTGGTACATCGGTGGTCTTTTGAAGCATGCACCATCACTACTTGCTTTCACTAACCCAACAGTGAACTCATACCGTCGCTTGGTTCCAGGGTACGAAGCACCTGTAAACCTTGTCTACTCTGCTCGTAACCGCTCTGCATGTATCCGTATCCCAATTACCGGATCCAATCCAAAGGCAAAGCGCATCGAATTCCGTTGCCCAGATCCATCATCGAACCCATACCTAGCATTCGCTGCAATGTTGATGGCCGGTCTAGATGGAATTATCAACAAGATCGAACCACCTGCCCCAGTTGATAAGGATCTTTACGAACTAGAAGGCGAAGAGGCTGCATCAATACCTCAGGTACCAGGTTCTCTTGATGCTGTTCTTAACAACCTTGAGAAGGATCACGAGTTCCTGACTCGCGGTGGAGTATTTGCGAAGGATCTTATTGATACATGGATCGCATTCAAGCGTAAGGAAGAGGTCGACTATGTTCGACTACGTCCGCACCCAGCTGAGTTCGAACTGTATTACGACATCTAAACCTTATGTGATTTCATAGTTCCGTTAGAACAGAGCCCGCCCCTAAAAAGGCGGGTTTTGTTTTTTACCTTTTTGCTAACGCCTTGAAGAAGATCGCTGACAACAGCGCGCTGACAACGGATGCGAGGATGACGGCTAACACCGCAATATCCTGAGTCTGCGCATCTTTGAATGCAAGGTTGGCGATAAATATCGCAACTGTAAATCCAATTCCAGCGGCGCTTCCCGTTGCCAGTAAGGATGAGTTAGTGGCGCCTTCTGGATAATCAGCTACCTTCAGTCGCTTTGCTGCGATCGATGCAAGAAGCACACCAAGTGGTTTACCTAGGACTAGTCCAAAGAAAATACCCCAGGCAATAACAGATTGGGATGCCCCTTTAATTGAATCGGCGGTAATGACAACACCTGTGTTTGCAAAGGCAAAGATCGGCACTACCAAGAAGGTGCTAATTGGATGAAACTTCAGCTCCAACCATTCAACAATCGATACTGAACCATCCTCGACATCTTCAACTCTGGTTCTTGTGCGAACAATGTTGGGGGTCATTAACCCAAGAATCACACCAGCTAAAGTTGGGTGTACTCCTGTTTTGTATAAAGAGAACCACAAGGTGAAGGCAAAGAAGGAGTAAATAAGGGTTGACTCAACACCTGCTCTCTTCAATCCAGCGATCAAGGCAATCGAAATAATGCCCGCTGCAAGCCAGGAAAAATTAATTCCGGTTGAATATACAAATGCAATTATCACAATGGCGCCGATATCATCAATAACAGCTAGAGCTAAGAGAAATGAGCGAAGTGAGGCGGCCACAGAAGGTCCGATCATGGTTAACAACCCAACCGCCAAAGCGATATCGGTGGCAACAGGTACTCCCCAACCACCTGGAGCAACATCGCCGGCGATCGCTAAATAAATAAGAGCTGGAACAGCCATGCCACCAAGAGCTGCAACAAAGGGCAACATTGCTTTTTTAAATGAAGCAAGGTGACCAGTGGTTAATTCACGCTTAATCTCCAAGCCAACGACAAAGAAGAAGATGCTCATAAGTAGGTAGTTGATCACTTTGAGAATTGAAAGATCTAGTAAATACCAGTCAGCACCGATCGAAAGGTGAAAATCCAAGGTTGAGAAGTAATAATCAGAAAATGGTGAGTTAGCAATCAATAAACCTAGTGCAGAGGCTGCAACGATCAATAGGCCGCTGGTTGATTCACGATTGAGAAAATCGCGAAGTGGAGATATCCGACGGCCCATGTTCGTACTCTAACTGAGCAGACTCTCCTGCGCTTTGATTTTTCGAGCCGACAAAATGATGTGGCCGAAAAAGCCGATCAACAAGGCGAAGATAACTCCAATATTGGAGTACGCCCACGCTCCATCTTTTCCGCCGATGAAACGCAATAGATACCCTTGCCACTCGAGCCATGGAGCAAAGGTGTTTGTCACAAAACCCCAACCAATAATCGAACCCACACCCATCAAAAGGATCGAACCCTTATTAACAGATCCGTATAAACCATTGGAATCAAAGAGATCCTTTTCTGAATAAGCCTTCTTGCGCATAACAACATCAGCAACAAATATTGCCGACCACACAGCAACTGGTACTCCAAGGGTAATTAAGAAACCTTGGAAAGGGTAAAAGAAATTATCTGCAACCCACACTATATAAATAGTGCCGGCAAGCATGATGACCGAATCGATAATCGCAGCTTGGTGGCGTTTGATTGGAACACCGATCGAAACTAGCGCCAGGCCCGATGAGTACAGATCTAAAATGGCGCCGCCTACCAAGCCCAATATTGCTACTAGCGCAAAGGGAATGAGGTACCAGGTTGGCAACATCGCAGTTAAGGCACCGATCGGATCCATTGAGATT
>JAPOJK010000028.1 GCA_029978465.1 Actinomycetota bacterium | reverse complement strand
GGAGCTTTATGACTTTATTGGAGTCGCAACTAATAATGTGGCTGAATACAGCGGTTTAATCGCTGGTTTAACCGCCATTAACGAGATTGATCCAACTGCGACCGTTGATGTAAAGATGGATAGCAAGCTCGTTGTTGAGCAGATGTCTGGAAGATGGCAAATCAAGCATGCGGATATGAGAGTGCTTGCACAATCTGCACGTTCAGCACATAACCCTTCCTTGGTTACCTACACATGGATTCCACGAGATGAGAATTCACATGCAGATCGCCTTGCAAATAAGGCTTTAGATCAACAAGCCGGCGGGGGAGAAGTAATTCAAATTCAGCAAAATTACTTAACAGAGCGACTTCTTTCAGGTGAAAAGGCAACAACAATCTTTTTAATTCGTCATGGTGAAACAATTTTGACACCATTTAAGAAGTTTTCAGGTGATGGTCCTTTAAATCCTGAGTTAACCAAGACGGGACTAGAGCAAGCGGAAAAGGTAGCAACAGCGGTTGCAAACCTGAATCCAGAGGTAATTATTGCTTCACCTTTGAAGCGCACAACACAAACCGCTGAAGCTCTTTCTAGAAAAACAGGATTACCAATTGTTTTCGAAGATGCATGGATTGAATGTTCATTTGGTATTTGGGATGGACTTTCAATCGAAGAGGTGAAGCAACAACATCCAGCTGATTACCAATCATGGATCTCTTCCACCGGATTTGCTCCACCAGGGGGCGAGTCATATGACAACGTTGCTCTGCGTGTTGATGCTGCGTTAAACCAGATTGCTGCTGAATATCCAGGTCAGCGTGTAGCGGTTGTCACTCACAATGGCACCATCAAATCCGCAGCCAAGGTAGTTATTGGCGCACCAGCTGAATCTATCTTTCACATCGATGTCTCGCCATGTTCCATCACAACGGTGAGCATCTGGCCAAGTGATGGATTGCGCGCATTACGCACCCTCAATGAGCAGGGGCATTTACTTTAAGTCTGACCGCTCCTGGCATGATCTCCACGCATGAATCTTGGGAAATACTGAAAATTCGCCTAGAGTAGGCCCACCCTCGAAGAGCACAGAGCTCTTCAATCCATGCAAAGACCCTCGTCGGAGCAGATTATTTAAAGGATGGTTTACATGAAGGTACAGACACTAGGAAAGAGCGTTGCGGTTCTCGCAGCTCTAACCCTTGCTGTCGGTGGAACAGTTGTTTCAGCTCACGCTGCAGCACCTGCATACATCGATTGCCAGAACTTCGCAGCAGGCGAGCCAGATCACATTGATCCAGCTCTGACTTCAACTCTTGTTGGTGCAAACACAGCAACAATGTTGTTTGATGGTCTTACAGACACAGATGCAAACGGAAACCTATACGGTGAGGTTGCTTCAAAGTGGACTACTAAAGATGGTGCAAAGACTTGGGTCTTTACACTTAAGAAGAACCTAAAGTTCTCAAATGGTGAAGCGGTTCTTCCATCATCATTCGTAAACGGTTGGAAGCGCGCGCTTGATTCAAAGCTAGCTTCTGAGGTTGCATACCACGGTGACTTCATCGCAGGTATGAACGCATACTCAACAGGTAAGGGCGCATGGCCAGCATCTTCTGTAGTTGCAGATGACAAGGCGATGACACTGACAGTGAAGATGGATAACCCAACTGCAGACTGGCCAGCAATTGTTAGCCACTCAGTCTTCTCACCAATCCCAACAACAATGGTTGGCGCAAATGAGAAGGTAGAAGAAGATGGCACCAAGCTTGTTGGTAACGGTCCATTCATGTTGGATAAGGCAATTACAAAGCGCGCAGGTGGCGAAGTTGTAATCGTGCCAAACCCTAACTACGGTGGAAAGACACCTTTGCTTTCAAAGGTCACATTCAAGATTTTCTCTGATACAAACGCTGCTTACAACGCATTTGCATCAGGACAGTGCGACAACGGTCCAATTCCAGCAGGTCGTTACACAGAGCTTCTCACTAAGTGGGGAACTAAGGGTGTAAAGACTGTTCTTGGAACTGACTACTGGGGCTTCAACTGGGAAGATCCAACAGTTGGTGGAACAAAGAACAAGTTGCTCCGCTCAGCAATTGCTAAGGCAATTGATAAGAACCAGATCTCAGAAGTTATCTATCAGGGCGTACGTAAGCCTGCATCAGGTCTATTGCCACCAGGAATTCCTGGTTACAAGGCTGGTCAGGGACTTACATCAGGTCGCGATCTAGATGGCGCTAAGGCTGACTACAAGAAGTGGTTAGCACTTGGAAACAAGACACCTGCTCCAATCCGCTTGTCATACAACGACGGTGCTGGCTGGGACAAGGTTGCATCAATCATCGTTGCAAACCTTAAGGATGTTGGTATTCCTGCAAAGCTAGATCCATTCGCAGCTGACGGAACATACTTCTCAAAGATGCGTGCTGGTAAGGGTCAGATTATTCGTGGTGGTTGGTTCGCTGACTACCCAATCGCTGACAACTTCTTGTACCCATTGCTCCACTCAAAGACTATTGATGGAGACAACTTAGAGCGTTACAACAGCAAGGCATTTGATGCTCTTGTTGATTCAGCACGTTCTTCAACTAACAAGTCATTCGCACAGAGCCAGTACCGTCGTGCTGAGGTACAAGCTCTAAAGACTGACGTTGTTATGGTTCCAACCGTAAACCGCGGAGTTGCTGTTGTGCTTGCTGCAAGCACAACAACATTCCCAATCACTCCACTTGGAATGATTGTTTACGATCAAATCGTAAAGGGCTAATTAAATAGTTCCTTAAGTGAGGGGCTCTCGAAAGGGAGCCCCTCACTTCGATTTAACCCTCGGAATTTTCTTTTAATACCGCAACACCACTAAGATTGAGAGTCATGTTTACCTACACAATTAAGCGTCTGCTGCAAAGCCTCTTAGTAGTTTGGGCTGCAGTTACCTTGATGTTTGCTCTCTTCTTTATTATTCCTGGAGATCCAATCTCGCTAAAGAGCGGTGAAAAATCATTACCGCCCGAGATTCTGGATAACATCGAAAGAAAGTACGGATTAGATAAGCCAACCTATGTTCAGTATTTCCGCTTCTGGGGCAACTTGTTCCGCGGAGATCTTGGCTACTCATATAAGAATGACAAATCCGTCAATACAATTTTGCAAGATGGTCTATCAACAAGTGCACGATTGCTTTTCTGGGGAGCTTTGTTCCAATTAATCATCGCTCTTGCTGTGGGTTTAACAAGCGCAATCAAGCGTGGATCTTTGGGCGATCGCCTAGGAACAGTGTTTTCCGTAGGAATTCAGGGCATTCCAGTATTCGTCTCTGGCCTTCTGGCTCAATACTTATTCGGAGTTCTTCCATTCCAGTTCGGATGGGATTGGCTCAACTTCTTTAAACCGTGGCCACAGACCTGGACCTTGGGTGTAATTCCAACCGATAGTTGGAAGGGCATGATCTTGCCCGCACTTGTGGTTGCAGTTGTAGATGCCGCATTTATTGCGCGAATGTTGCGCTCCTCTTTACTTGAAGTTTTACGTGCAGATTACATCCGTACCGCATTTGCAAAGGGATTGTCTGCTCGTCGCGTGTGGTTACACCACGCATTACGTAACGCATTGATTCCTGTAGTAACCGTTTACGGAACCTCATTAATTGCAATCTTCGGTGTTGCTGTTCAGACGGAAAAAGTTTTCTCATTGCCGGGCATGGGTTCAACTATTGCCGACTCTGCGCTTTCACAAGATGCTCCAGTAGTTCTCGGGTTAGCAATTGTTGTTATCGCCTTTGGTGCTTTTGTAAACCTAGTTGTGGATCTGAGCTACGCACTGATTGATCCACGAATCAAGATTGATGCAAAGGCGGTGCACTAATGTCTATGGAGGAGCAAGTACCTGTTTCCTTGTCATATTGGCAAGATGTGCGTAAGCGTTTCTTCGGAAACAAGATCTCGATAGTCGGCCTTGTTATCTTGGTTGCACTCATTATCGCCGGAATTATCGGACCAATCATTAGTGGTTGGAAGTATGACGAGCTCGGTCCAGATATTTTGGTTGGCCCAGGAAGCAATGGTCACTGGTTAGGTACTGATGATCTTGGTCGCGATATCTTTACTCGCGTTACCTTTGGTATTCGTCTGTCGCTAACTGTTGCAATTGTCGTTACAGCAATCTCTGTTTTAGTTGGTGTGACTCTTGGCGGTATCGCTGGTTACTTTGGCGGATGGGTAGACACACTCATTAGCCGATTTATTGATACCTGGCAGGTAATCCCATTTGTATTGATCGGCTTTGCAATTATCACTGTATTTGGCTCATCTTTCTGGGTAATCGTTGCCGCTCTGGTCTTTACAGGGTGGTACTCAACAACCCGCTTGTTCCGCGCATCGGTTATGCAGGTGAAATCACTTGAATACATTGAAGCTGCCCGAGCAACTGGTGCAACGACAAAGCGCATCATTCTTCGCCACATCGGACCAAATGCGATTCCACCGATCATCGTTGTACTTGCTTTCTCCGTTGCAGGCGCAATCTTGAGCGAATCAGTTTATGCATTTCTTGGTGTGGGCTTCCGCGAACCAACTCCTTCACTAGGTGTAATGATCTCTAGCTCTCGTAACTACCTCACCGACAAGCCATTTGTATTCTTCATTCCAGGCTCAGTCTTGGTACTACTGACACTTTCAATTGTTTTGATCGGCGATGGATTACGTGATGCGCTTGATCCAAAGTTGCGAGGTGTTAAGTGAGCAATCAGCCACTTCTGCACATTGATGATCTTCATGTTCACTTCAACACTAGCGATGGTGTTGTCCAAGCGATCAATGGTGCTTCTTTAACTTTAAATCCAGGCGAGATCGTAGGTCTTGTAGGTGAGTCCGGTTCTGGTAAATCTGTAACTGCGATGAGCATCTTGGGATTAGTTCCAAAGCCACCAGCGATTTATCCAAAGGGCAGAATTCTTTGGAAGGGTATTGACCTTCTTACAACACCAGATCGCGAACTACGCGAAATCCGCGGTGGTGAGATCTCAATGATCTTCCAGGATCCGATGACATCTTTGAACCCTGTGTACACAATCGGTCATCAGATCTCCGAAATGATCCGTGTGCATGAAAAGATTTCGGCAAAGGCTGCGAAGGTTCGTTCCATTGAGATGTTGGATCTTGTTGGCGTTCCAAATCCACAGCAGCGAGTAGATGATTACCCTCACCAGTTCTCGGGTGGAATGCGCCAAAGAGCAATGATTGCAATGGCTTTGTCGTGTAATCCTGAGCTACTTATCGCCGATGAGCCAACAACAGCGCTAGATGTAACGATCCAGGCACAGATCCTAGAAATCCTTGAAAAATCTGCTCGCGAACTCAATGTTGCGGTACTGCTGATCACGCACGATCTAGGTGTGGTTGCCGGTATCTGTGATCGCGTAGCGGTTATGTACGGCGGTCGTATTGTTGAAGAAGCACCAGTGGATGATCTATTTGAGCGTCCATTGATGCCATACACCTGGGGTTTGATGAAGTCGATTCCACAGATGGATGAGTTCTCATCTGAGCGTTTGTACACAATTCCTGGATCACCTCCAGTTATGTCACGTCCACCTAAGGGTTGTTCATTTGCTGCACGCTGTGAGTTTGCAATTGATAAGTGCCAAACAGAAGTACCAGAGCTAGAGACATATGCTGCTGGCCGATTGGTTCGTTGCCATCGAGTTAACGAGCCTAACTTTGTGAAGGTACTCAAATGACAGAGCCATTGCTAAGAGTTTCTAACCTTGAAAAGAAGTTCCCAATTCAACGCGGTATGTTCAAGAGAACCGTTGGGCAGATTCACGCAGTTGATGGCATTTCATTTGAGATCGCACCTGGCGAAACCCTAGGTCTTGTCGGCGAATCTGGTTGCGGTAAATCAACAACAGCGCGTTTGATTTTGCGTTTGCTTGATCCAACATCAGGAGAAATCTTCTTTGATGGCAAGGAAATCCATGCGATGACCCGCGAAGAGATTCGCGCAGTTCGCAAAGATATGCAGATTGTTTTCCAGGATCCTTATGCATCGTTGAATCCACGTATGACAGTTCGTCAGATCGTTGCCGAGCCACTCATTGTTCATGGCATGGCTAAGGATGATTCAGATCCACGAGTTGATGAAATGATTGAACTCTGTGGTCTTTCACGTGAGTTCGGAAACCGCTACCCGCATGAGTTTTCAGGCGGTCAGCGCCAGCGCGTGGGTATCGCTCGCGCTTTGGTTACACGTCCAAAACTTGTTGTTTTAGATGAGCCAGTATCAGCACTAGATGTTTCAGTTCAGGCACAGATCCTTAACCTGCTTGATGATCTTCGCGAAAAATTTGGTTTTAGCTACCTCTTTGTTGCGCATGACCTATCTGTGGTTTCACACATTTCGGCTCGCGTAGCGGTTATGTACTTAGGCAAGATTGTTGAAATCGGAACACGTGAAGAGATCTTCAACCATCCAAAGCACCCTTACACAAAGGCGCTTATTTCCGCGGTACCTCTAGCTAATCCAAAGCAAGAGCGTATTCGAAAGACTTCACGAATTGTTCTAACCGGAGATGTTCCAAGCCCAGCAAATCCACCATCAGGGTGTCGCTTCCGCACACGGTGCTGGAAAGCTCAAGAGGCTTGTACAACAACTGAGCCTGCGTTGATTACATTAGGTAAGCAGCAAGTTGCTTGCCACTTCCCAGAATAAGTACTTACTTAATAACCCGGTAGGTCGCAAGGGTTGGATCACTGGCATATGCAATTCGAACACCTGCCTTTTGAGTAGCTGACAATCCAGAAACAATTGTCTCTGTTAGTACCTCACCAGGTGCAACAACTGCAACACCTGGGGGATACGGTGCGATCAAATCAGCACTTACTCGTCCAATCGCATTTTGAGCTGAGACATACTCAGTATCGGCAAAGTAAGCATCGCGCATAGATACCGCAACAGTTGGAACAATCGACCAGCTCAGTGATGTTTGAGTAGCACGAGGTGTTCCTTGCAATGATTTCAAAATTGGAATGAGCGCATCGGCAAGTGCTGCGAAATCATCTGCATTATCAGCCAGCGTTGCCAAGAAAACGATGGTGTCGCGATCTGCCATCTCAACTCGGATATTGGCCTTTTGGAGCTGCTTTTCAACATCTACACCAGAAAGGCCTAATAGATTTGCTCGCAAAACAATCTTGACTGGATCAAACCGTCCTGCGACAAAGTCGCTGGGATTGAGAAAAATAGGTGCATCAAAATGAGATTGAACCGCGTTCTTGAAATCTTGGACATACTTCAGTAGTTCGCCTGTTAACTGCTCTCCTCGGGTTTGCAGCAATGCACGGCAGCCATCAATGGATGCAAGTGGGGCACCTGCAGGAGAAGTTGTATGAGTTGTTTCAAAGCTTTGCTCCATTCGTGCGAGGTTTAAAAACTTTCCTTGTGCCAGTAACAACGCCGATGCGCTGTAACCTGGTAGTGCCTTGTGAACACTGGTAATCAACGCATCTGCACCAAGCTGCATAACATGTGCAGGAATTTGAGAGTTAAATCCAAAGTGACCGCCCCAAGCGGCATCAACAATTACCGGAATCGAGTTTTCATGTGCCTTAGAAATCAAAGCAGGTAGTTCGGAGATCGTTCCAAGATAACCAGGCTCTGTTAACAACAGCGCGATTGGTTTTTGATCCAACACTCGTTCAAGCTCTGAAACCGGAATTCCAGTTGGAACACCAGTTGCTTCATCAATATCTGGGGTTAACCAGATTGGTTCTAGCCCTGTAAGAACAAGTGCGCTTAAAACCGAACGGTGAGCTGTGCGGGTGATCGCAACCTTGTCTCCAGGTTTTCCCAACGCCAAAATGATCGCTTGATTTGCATGAGTTGAACCACCAGTTGAAAAGCGTGCGTAATCTGCGCCCCAGAGTGATGCGGCTAACTCTTCTGCTTTCTTTAGCGTTCCTTCAGTTAGTTTTATCTCATCGAGGCCACCATAAAGTGGAGTATCTGAATCAACTACCGCACCGAGGCCTTCATCTAAGCGGTGTGCTTTTTGCTTGTGACCCGGAATAGTGAATGCTGTGCGCTGGGTTTCGAAGTAGGACAGATATGCATCGAGCAAAGGTGCGCTATCTCGTAACCGTGAGTTCATCTTCTAAGCCTAACTAATGGACTGGCGAGTAGGAAATGATGGCTTAGACTTTACCCATGACTACAACTACCGCATTGACTCAAGAGCGTCGGTTGGTTACCGCTATTCCGGGACCAAAATCTCTCGAGGCGCTACAGCGCCGCAGTGAGGCGACATCTGGGGGACTAGGGCTTGCTTTCCCAGTCGTCATTGAACGCGCTAGTGATGCGATCCTTTTGGATGTCGATGGAAACCAGATTATTGATCTTGGTTCAGGTATCGGTGTTACCAATGTTGGAAATGCAGCACAACGTGTAGTTGATCGCGTTATTGATCAGGTTCAAGCATTCACACACACCTGCTTCACCGTAGCCCCATACATGGGTTACATCGAAGTGTGTGAGAAGTTGAATGCACTAACACCTGGAACATTTAAGAAAAAGTCTTTGTTAGTTAATTCAGGTGCAGAAGCTGTAGAAAACGCAATCAAGATTGCTCGTCACTACACAAAGCGTCAGGCAATTGTAGTTTTCGAACACAGCTACCACGGTCGTACTAACTTAACTATGGCGCTGACAGCAAAGAACATGCCATACAAAGAAGGCTTTGGTCCCTTTGCGCCAGAAATTTACCGAGTGCCAATGCCGTACTCATTCCACTGGGTAGGCGATCAAGCAACGATTACTGAAGATGCGATCGAGATGGTCACACATAAGATTGATAAGGAAATCGGCGCACACAACGTTGCTGCGATTTTGATTGAACCAATTCAGGGCGAGGGTGGATTTATCGTTCCTCCTAAGGGATTCCTCCCAGCGCTTTCAAAGTACTCAACTGATAATGGAATTATCTTCATTGCTGATGAGGTCCAGACAGGCTTTGCCCGTACAGGCAATATGTTTGCAGTAGAAAACGAGAACGTTGTTCCTGACATGATCGTTACAGCAAAGGGCATTGCAGGCGGACTTCCACTTGCAGGTGTAACCGCTCGCGCAGAGATCATGGATTCAGTTCACGTTTCCGGTCTTGGCGGAACATACGGCGGAAACCCAATCGCATGCGCTGCAGCACTTGGCGCTATTGAAACGATTGAGGACGAAAATCTTGTCGCACGTGCAAACCACATCGGCCAGATTCTTGGTGATTCACTTCGTGCAATGCAGGCTAAGTACCCAGTGATCGGTGAAGTTCGTGGTCGTGGTGCAATGCAAGCAATCGAATTAGTTGTTCCTGGTACAAAGACACCTAACACCGCTGCGATGAATGCGATTACAAAGTATTGCCAGAGCAAGGGTGTTTTAGTTCTTACCGCTGGAACATACTCAAATGTTGTTCGCTTCTTGCCACCAATTGTTATTACCGATGAGCTTTTGAAGGATGCGCTAAGCGTTCTTGATGAAGCTCTAGCCTCTCTCTAAACTCCTGAAGCATGGCCTTCGCAACGAGGGTCTGATCCAAATGCAAAGGTGCCATTAGCTAGAACCTCCATCATCTGAACTGATGATCCATGTCCCCATGCTGCTAATGGACGAACCTCATGTCCCTTTGCACGCAACTCATCAAGCACCGCGGTTGGAACTCTATTTTCAATCTCCAGAACTCCAAGACCCTTTTCTTCATCAGAACTTTGTCCTGGTGCATTCAAGTGTTGCCAACGTGGAGCTTCTGTTGCTTCCTGCACATTCATCTTTAGATCAATGACATTTACAAGCAGCTGCAAATTAGTTTGAACTTGAATATTCGCGCCTGGTGTTCCACCCACTAAATACAACGAACCATCTGCACGCACAGCGGTAAATGCGTTCAAGGTATGGGCAGGTCGCTTACCCGGCGCGATGATGTTGGGGGATTGCGGATCTAATGAAAAACCAGTTAAACGATTGTTCAAAATGATGCCTGTTTCAGGAATGACCCATGAACTACCAAAACCATGGAATACAGATTGAATCCAAGAAACCGCATTTCCATCGGAATCTGCCACTAAAAAGTAGGTTGTATCGCTGCCTTCAGCAACAGGTGCAATATCCGTGCCCGCCGAAGCCATAGAAATATCGGCTGCACGCTTATCAATATGAGCCTTAGACAAGATTCGATCGGTGTTTACAGCGATGAACTCTGGATCACCCAAAATCGCATTGCGATCGGCAAAACCAATTTTCTTTGATTCAACACCAACATGAATACGATCTGCCTCAGATAGAGATGCAATCTCAAAGCGCTCATTAAGCAAGAGCTCCTCCATCAAGATCATTCCCTGTGTTGGAGGAGGCTGACCATAGATCGTGATGTCACGATACTTAACTGACAATGGATCTAGAACTCGAGTTGTGTGATTCTTTAAATCCGCTTCATTGAACCAACCATCAGATCCCTTAATCAATTGCTGTGCGATTCGACCCTCGTAAAACGCTGCTCGACCGCCTTCTGCAATCTCGCGAAGCGAGCGCGCTAAATCCTTTTGAACAACTAAATCGCCCACCTTTACATTTACATCCACACCCATGTTTTTAAAAACCTGGGTATCTGGTGCAATTGCTAAGTGGCCCGCGATTCTCCGCACAAATCCTGTATTTGCTGGAAAGCCATTTTCTGCATAATCAATTGCTTGTGCCAACAAAGTCGCCATCGGCAATTTTCCGTAGCGATCGTGTGCTTCAAACCAGGTCGAAACCAAACCCGGAACAGTTCCTGATTTGTATCCGTGAAGTGGAATTCCATTGTTATAGTTTTCAGGGGTAGCCGCGTGTGATCCTTCACCGCTGCCATTGAAAGCAAGGTTGCTCTTGCTCGCTTTGTGGTGTGTAACCAGAAATGCATCGCCTCCCAAGTGAGAAGCACCAGGTTCAACAACGCAGATGACCGCACTCAATGCGATCGCAGCATCGATAAATGAACCACCTTGTTTAAGAACGCTGATCGCAGCACTAACCGCTAATGGCTGACTTGCCGCAGCCCCGCCATTTCGCGCGTAAACAACGCTTCTACCTGTTTGCATTCGTGAACTGTGGCCTATCTGCACGCTGAGCACAAGGCGAAAACGGGGTTAACTCTGCTTTCAATTTGCACCCAGATTTCTCCCAACCTACTATTTACCTACGTTAAGGGGAGTACCTCGTTCGGCATCTTCGTCAATACGGATAGAAATATCCCGGAGCTGCGACCGAATAGCTATTAGCTAGCGGTTGAGGGAGACCTTGGCACCTGGCCCCTTTAACGAAATAGGTGAAATACATGGATGTCTCATTAACCACATGGTTTGTTGTAATCGGCGCGATTTTGGCGCTGATCGTTGTGGATCTTTTAACTGTTAGTCGTAAGCCCCATGAGGTTAAATTCAAAGAAGCAGCAGGCTGGTCAATCTTTTATATCGGTGTTGCTATTGCATTTGGTGTGTGGGTTTGGCAAACCGCCGGTTCACAATTTGGAACTGAGTACTTTGCCGCCTACCTAGTAGAAAAATCTTTGTCGGTCGATAACCTCTTTGTCTTCATCATCATCTTGGCGCAGTTTGCAGTGCCATCGATTTACCATCAACGAGTCTTGATGTTTGGTGTGCTGCTGGCACTTGTTTTACGCGGAATCTTTATCGCAGTCGGCGCAGCAGCACTTGCAGCCTTTAGCTTCACATTTGTTATCTTCGGTGCAATCTTGATCTGGACCGGTGTGGGTCTGTTCAAGCACTGGGATGAGGATCCAAATCCGGAAGATAACCGTTTTGTAAAGGCCATGCGCAAGCGCATCGCGATGACCGACGAGTTCCATGGTTCAAAGACATTTATCAAGGTCGACGGAAAGCGTCTTGCAACTCCGATGTTTACAGTGATGATTGCAATCGCATCAACGGATCTGTTGTTTGCACTTGACTCTATTCCGGCAACATTTGGAGTTACTCAGGAACCATTCCTAGTCTTTGCCGCCAACGCCTTTGCGCTGCTTGGTTTGCGCGCGCTGTACTTCTTGCTCAAGGGCTTGCTGGATAAGCTGATTTACCTGTCTCTTGGACTTTCAATCATCTTGATGTTTATCGGAGTTAAGTTGATTCTGACCTACTTACACGAGGTTTGGTATGAAGTTCCAAAGATCCCTACAGTCGGAAGCTTGTCTGTCATCGGTTTAATTCTTGTAGTTTCAACGGTGGCAAGCCTGTTCAAATCCAAGAAGGATCCAACCGCAATTGCACACGCTGGGCGTATAACAGCTGCGCCAGAGGAAAAATAATTTCCCTCTCGTACTTATTCGCTCTATCCTTATAACTAGAAGAGTCGCCCGGATCACCGCGTTGCAGTAATGCACCGAGGAAAGTCCGGACTTCGCAGAGCAAGGCGGTGGGTAACTCCCACCCGGAGCAATCCGCGTGAACAGTGCAACAGAAAGTAAACCGCCAACGAAA
>JAPOJK010000027.1 GCA_029978465.1 Actinomycetota bacterium | reverse complement strand
TTTCAAATTGGCGAACAAGAACAGCACCTGACTCGCCTAGCTTTTCAGCTGCAGCAACCGCACCCTTCATACCTTCGCCCGCTGGAGTTAAAACTAGCTCTGCACCAAAGGCGCGGATGAGCTTGCGACGCTCCTTTGATACCGACTCTGGCATGGTGAAGATTGATTTGTACCCACGGGCAGCTGCAACCATCGCAACAGCGATTCCGGTGTTTCCAGATGTTGCTTCAACAATTGTGCCGCCAGGCTTTAGCGCGCCACTTGCTTCGGCGGCATCGATCATTGCAATACCGAGGCGATCCTTTACTGATGAGCTTGGGTTGTAGAACTCCAGCTTTGCGTACACATTTCCAGCCGCACCATCATTGATTGCGTTAATGCGAACCAGAGGTGTGTTTCCAAATGCTTCGGTGATGTTATTGAAAGTTGTCATGATGCTCCCTGAAATTGGTGTTTGAATTAAAAATTAAATTGGCGGCTGAGGTGAATCAAAAATCAGCAGCTGCAAGATGTAGATAGGCAGAAATCAACAACACGGTTTCGTGTAAATAACCAGTTGATGATTGAACGCATGCCTAAATTCTACGCAAATACATTAATTATGCGAGTTGCCAATCGTTTGCAACTAGCTCTCATTCCAGCGTGAGGTCATCGGCAAACGACGGTCTTTTCCAAAGGCGCGACCTGAAACCTTGGTGCCTGGTGGATATTGGCGACGTTTGTACTCAGCCTTATCGACAAGGGAAATAACGCGGCGAACAAGTTCAGGATCAAAGCCATCAGCCAACAGCGCCTCGTAACCATGGTCTTCATCAACGTAGGCACGCAATACCTGATCCAACAATGGATAGTCCGGCAATGAATCAGAGTCCTTTTGATCTGGACGAAGTTCCGCACTTGGCTCTTTGGTGATTGAGCGCTCAGGAATTGGAGGCGTTTCACCTCGTTCAACAGCTAATGCATTTCGATAGCGAGACAAGGCCCAGACATCGGTCTTGTAAATATCTTTAATCGGAGCAAAGCCACCAACAGCATCGCCATACAAGGTTGAGTATCCAACTGCTAACTCGCTCTTATTGCCCGTTGCCAAAACTAGGTGACCCTCTTGGTTTGAAATTCCCATCAAGGTTGTTCCGCGAACACGTGCCTGTAGGTTTTCTTCAGCTAAACCCTTTAAAACAACATTGTTCATAAAGGCATCAACCATCGGTGCAATCGGTGTAATTCTGAAGTGAATGCCTGTGGCATCTGCCAGGGCCTGGGCATCTTCTACTGAATGGCCAGATGAATACTTACTAGGCATCGCAACACCATTGACACGCTTGGCTCCCAAGGCATCAATTGCAATTGCTGCGACCAACGCAGAATCAATACCACCTGAAAGCCCTAGGACAACTGATCTAAAACCATTTTTACCAACGTAGTCGCGCAGACCCATAACAAGTGCTTGCCACATTTCAGCCTCGTCAGAAAGTGGTGTGGCAATTGTTGAATTGGTTGGTGAGGCATGAGTAGTCGGCTCTTCGGAAATAACTACATCGGGACGAGAACTACCTTCGGCACATTCAATATCTACAACAATGAGTTGATCATCAAACTGTGCGGTGCGAGCAAGAACTGTTCCATCCTTACCCACCACGATGCTGTCGCCATCAAAGACCAGATCATCCTGGCCACCTGTCATATTGACGTAGGCAACAGGGGCGCTAATTTCCTTAGCCCGCTTTTGTACAAGCGCCAATCGCACATCATCCTTATTGCGTTCAAAAGGTGAACCGTTAGGAACAACCAATAACCCTGGGGTGCGTGATGCAATGGAATCTAGTGAGTGCCAAATATCTTCACAGATAGCAACGGCAACATCGACTCCGTGAATCCGCACAACCAAGCTTTGATCCCCTGCCACAAAGTTTCGGAACTCATCAAAGACTCCGTAATTAGGCAGGTGGCGCTTTACATATGTGGCTCTGATTTTTCCATCATGAATAATGGCGACCGAGTTTTGCGGGCCTGTTTCTTTTGATGAGCGGTCCAAGTAACCAACAACGGCCACGATGTCACCGGTAATGCTGGCTGCGATTTCTTGAACCGCACGGATGCTGGCTGCTTGAAAGGATGGACGCAAGGCTAAATCTTCAACTGGGTAGCCAGTCACAATCATTTCGGGAAAAACGATCAGGTTGGCACTAGCTTCTTGTGCCGCTTTAACAGACTCTGCAATTAGCCCAGCATTGCCCGCAAGATCTCCAACCGTTGGGTTGATCTGGGCCAGCGCCACGCGCAACTTCATTTTTCAAGTGTAACGGGGGTAGCATTTGGCGTGTACCCGGGGACCACCTACGTGGCTTCGAGGAGAGGAAGCAATGACACCTATTAATGGGGAATCTTTATACGGCGGTGCGGTGCACCGACGGGTAACAATCGTCGATCTTGCTGCAGCAAAAAAGCGCGGTGAAAAGTGGGCGATGCTCACCGCCTATGAATCGATGACCGCCGAGATCTTTGATGAGGCAGGCATTCCTGTCCTTCTGGTTGGCGACAGCGCCGGCAACAATTTCTTAGGTGAAGAGAACACAATCCCAGTCACCGTTGATGAGTTAATTCCATTGGCCCGCGCCGTTGTTCGCGGCTCCAAGCGAGCATTGGTTGTGGCGGATCTGCCCTTTGGTTCGTACGAGGCTTCTGCAGATTTAGCCCTTGCTACATCGATTCGTTTTTTCAAAGAGTCTGGTGTGATGGCGGTAAAGCTAGAAGGTGCACATACTGAAACCGTTAAAAAGTTAGTTGCCAGCGGCATTCCTGTAATGGGCCACTTAGGTCTGACCCCACAATCGATGCATCAACTAGGTGGGTACCGAGTCCAGGGTCGTACCGATGGAGATGCAATTGTTGAAGCAGCCCTTGCCCTTGAAGCAGCTGGTGCCTTTGCAATTGTCCTTGAATTAGTACCAGCAGAATTAGCAGCCAGAATTACCGCCGCACTTTCAATTCCAACAGTTGGCATTGGTGCAGGAGTTAATTGCGATGCCCAGGTTTTGGTGTGGACCGATCTGATGGGTATTACTAAGAAAGCCCCCAAATTGGCAAAGGCCTATCGCAACCTGCGTGCTGAAATGTTGGCGGCGACAACTGAGTTTGCCGATGATGTTCGTGCAGGCAACTTCCCCACCGAGGCGCAGACCTTCAACTAGGGTGGCGTGGTGGCCAATTTTGCAATTGATCTAGCCCCCTTAAGAAAGTCCAAGGACTTTTCACTGTTGTGGGCTGCCGGTTTGATCTCGTACTTCGGTTCGATGATCACCTACGTTGCAGTGCCTTTTCAGATCAAAGAGTTAACTGATTCCTATGTCGCTGTTGCTATCAGCGGCTTGGTTGAGATCGTCCCGCTAGTTATTTTCGGCTTATATGGCGGGGTCTTGGCCGATGCTCTCGATCGTAAGAAACTGATCTGGGTAACTGAAGCGCTCAGCCTTTTATTCACCGGAATGCTGCTGATTAATTCGATGATGGATTCGCCCAATTTGTTATTGATTTACATTGTCTCTGGCCTGTTTGCCGCTACCAGTGGTTTGCGACAACCTGCGATGCAGGCCGCCTTGCCACGGCTAGTTGATCATGAAGATATGACCGCGGCTGCAGCGTTAATGAGTCTTCGCTGGCAGGTCGGTGTGATCGTGGGACCTGCAATTGGTGGAATTTTAATTTCGACATATTCAGTAGCTGTTGGCTACGCCGCAGATATCGCAACCTTCGTAATCTCAATCGCCTTAATCGCCTTTATGAAAAAGATCCCTCCCTCCCACGAGGCCGAAGCCCCATCTCTGTCAGCGTTAATCGATGGGGTCAAATACGCCTTCAGTAGAAAGGATTTACTGGGCACGTACCTGATTGATTTAGCGGCGATGTTTTTTGCAATGCCAACGGCGTTGATTCCATTTTGGGCAGATCAACTTGGCGCCCCATGGGCCCTGGGTTTGTTGTATGCCGCCGGAACAATTGGATCGATCGCGATTACTTTAACAAGTGGCTGGACGAAACATGTTCACTTCTATGGTCGGGCAATTATGTGGGCGGCTATTGGATGGGGCGTAGCGATCGCGTTATCTGGAGCTACTAATTACCTATGGCTGGTGCTGCTATTTCTAACCTTGGCCGGGGCCTCCGACATGATCAGCGCCCTCTTTAGATCGGCGATGTGGAACCAAACTATCCCCGACAATCTTCGCGGACGATTAGCAGGAATTGAATTACTGTCATATTCATTAGGACCATTGGCCGGTCAGATGCGAGCTGCATCAATGGCTGCGGTTACTACATTAAGTATTTCGGTAACTAGTGGCGGAATTATTTGTGTGATTGTCGTCGTATTACTGGCCAGTTTTCTGCCAGATTTCCGAAAATTCGACATCAGAACCAACAAATTTGCCCTCGAAAATCAGAAAATGGCGGAAAAATTACGCTCAAACCCTCAATCAGAGGGCGAGAATTCATAACTTGACACCAATGTGCGGGATTTTCGGCAATTTTCACAATTTCAAATGATGTGCGAAATAAAAATTGATGAAATTTTCGCAAATGCATAAAAAAATATAAAAATTAATTTGCGACACGCACTAAATTTTTTCTCACAAAATGTTGGCATTTTTGCCCAATTGATGTCACGCTTATCCACGAACAGGTTTGGGTGACGGATCCGAACCATTCCGATAGGAGAAGTACGTGGCCGCAGCAAAGAAAGCAGCACCAAAGAAGCGCAAGAAGGCAGCAGCACCAGCTGCACCAAAGAAGCGCCGTAAGAAGGCAGCTGCAGTAGCAGCAGCACCAAAGAAGCGTCGCAAGAAGGCAGCAGCAAAGAAGGCTGCTCCAAAGCGCAAGAAGGCAGCTAAGAAGACAGCTGCAAAGAAGGCAGCTCCAAAGCGTCGCAAGAAGGCAGCAGCAAAGAAGGCTGCTCCAAAGAAGCGCAAGAAGGCAGCAGCTAAGAAGGCAGCAGCTCCAAAGAAGCGCAAGAAGGCAGCAGCTAAGAAGGCTGCAGCTCCAAAGAAGCGTCGCAAGAAGGCAGCAGCTCCAGCAGCAGCTCCAAAGAAGCGTCGCAAGAAGGCAGCAAAGAAGGCTAAGTAAAGCCCTTCAGCTTATTAAAAAAACCCGCCACTCTATGTGGCGGGTTTTTTTATGCTGATATTTATTGAGTGATTACTTTTCCTCAAGAGTTTCTTTACGCAAAGACTCCTCAATACGTTCAAAAATTTCCGCCATAGTTTGTTGATCACTCTTTGATAAGTGATCCATAAATCGATTACGAACACTTTCAACATGATCAGGTGCGGCGGCAACGATCGCCTTCCACCCCTTAGGGGTCATCACCGCGAAGTACCCTCTTTTGTCACCTGGGCATGGCTCCCGGCGAACCCAGCCCGCTTTCTCCATTACCTTCATTCGGTGAGATAAACGGGAGCGGGACAACAAGGCGTTGGCAGCTAGTTCACTCATTCTCATACTGCGATCTGGGGCATCGCTGAGTTGAACCAGGATTTCATAATCTGGCATCGATAAATCATGGGCATCGAGATCTGTATCCAAGGCCTCAAGAAGACGACGGCTAGCGATGATGTAGCGACGCCAAGCCTTCATTTCAGTGGGGTTGAGCCACCTAGGTGCGGTAGCGTTTTCACGTGCCATGAGTGCAGTCTACGGCAAAGGTTGAAGCTTCAACTACTTTTATAGTCATTTACTAAAGGAGCACTTTGTGAGTTTGAGTAAAGCTGGTTTGGATTTCACACATCAGGATTCATCTGTTCGACCACAGGATGATCTCTACCGTCACTTCAACGGCCAGTGGCTCAAGACCGCGGTTATCCCCGCCGACCGAGCAACCGATGGCGCCTTCATCACCCTTCGAATTCAATCAGAGGCACGTGTTCGTGAAATCATCGAAAGCGCAACAGGTTCAGATGAGGCGACAAAGATCAGCAACATCTACGCCTCCTTTATGGCAGCAGATGCGGTCAATGCAAAGGGCTGCTCCCCTATCGCTGGCGAGTTAGCTGAGGTTGATTCCATAACCTCATTGAAGGATTTCACCTCAACCCTTTCAAAGTTAGAAGCCCGCGGATTGTCAGGAATTTTCGGCACCTTCATTTATGCCGACATGAAGGATGCATCAACCAACATCATGTATCTGCAGCAAGGCGGAATCTCATTGCCTGACGAGGCGTATTACCGCGATGAAAAGTATGCAGATATTCGCACCGCTTTCGTTGCCCATGTTGCAAAAATGTTTGAGTTGGCAGGTGTTGCCAATGGTGCAGATTTAGCGGCCAAGGTCATGGCCCTTGAAACCAGCATCGCTAGCCATCATTGGGACCAGGTCAAGGATCGCGACGCGACCCTGACCTACAACAAGATGACCCGAGCTGAAGTAACAGCATTGATGTCAGCCTTTGATTGGAACCTGTATTTAACTGATGGGGAAATCCCGGCAGTTGTTTTGGACTCTGTCATCGTCCAGCAGCCATCATTTTTCGAAGGACTTAATTCAATTCTGGCCGCCTTTGATCTTGATGCCTGGAAGGCATGGATGAAGTGGCACATCATCAGTGGGGCTGCTCCTTATCTTTCAGATGAGTTAGTCAATGAAAACTTTGCATTCTTCGGAAAGACCTTGTCTGGAACACCAGAACTTCGCGAGCGCTGGAAGCGCGCAGTTTCCATGATCGAAGGATCACTGGGCGAAGCTGTTGGAAAGGTCTATGTCCAGAAGTACTTTCCGGCAGAGGCCAAGGCCCGCATGGAAAAGCTGGTTGCTAACTTGATTGAGGCGTACCGCGTCAGTATTAATGAGCTGGCCTGGATGAGCCCTGACACTAAGGTGAAGGCGTTAGAAAAGTTAGGCAAGTTCCGCCCCAAGATTGGCTACCCAGATAAGTGGCGTGATTACAGCGCTTTGCAGACAACCCCGGATGATCTATACGGCAATGTGGGTCGGGTTATTAAGTTCCAACGAGATTATGAACTTTCTAAAATCGGAAAGCCTGTTGATCGCGATGAATGGCATATGGCTCCTCAGACCGTTAATGCCTATTACAACCCGGTCATGAATGAGATCGTTTTCCCGGCGGCAATCTTGCAGCCACCATTTTTTGGTTTAGATCATGATGACGCGGTTAACTACGGCGGAATCGGTGCGGTTATTGGCCATGAAATCGGACATGGCTTTGATGATCAAGGCTCTAAGTACGATGGTGATGGAGCGCTCAATAACTGGTGGACAGATTCAGATCGGGCAGCATTTGAAGAGCGCACCAAGGCGTTAATTGCTCAATACGATGCTTTGAAGCCAGAGGAAGCACCTGATGTAAATGTGAACGGTGCACTTACTATCGGTGAAAACATCGGTGATCTTGGCGGCCTCACAATCGCTTACAAGGCGTATCAAATTTCATTGGGCGGAAAGCCATCCCCTGTCATTGAAGGCCTTTCTGGCGAACAGCGTTTGATGTTGTCATGGGCACAGGTGTGGCGCGCAAAGGTTCGCCCAGAAGAGATGCGCCGTCGTATCGCAACCGATCCGCACTCACCTGCCGAATTCCGTTGCAATCAAATCGTTAAGAACTTCACTCCGTTCTATGAAGCCTTTGGTGTCACTGAAAATGATGCCCTGTGGCTTGATGAACAAGCTCGAGTTCAGATTTGGTAGTGCTTTGAGTTTTTCATTTGATATCCAGCACGCCGACAGTATTTCCTTGGCACGTGTTGGAACTATCAATACCCCTCATGGGCCGATTCAAACCCCAGCTTTTATTCCGGTAGGAACAAAGGCAACGGTTAAATCAGTGCTGCCAGAATCCATGAAGGATTTAGGTGCACAAGCTTTGTTGTCCAATGCTTATCACCTCTATCTGCAACCCGGCCCAGATGTTCTGGATGAGGCTGGCGGGCTGGCGAAATTCATGAATTGGCCGGGGCCAACATTTACCGATTCTGGTGGCTTTCAGGTTTTGTCTTTAGGTGTTGGATTTAAAAAAGTTTTGGCGATGGATGCACAGACAACGCGCCATGATGATGTGATCGCTGGCAACAAGGATCGCTTAGCCCATGTCGATGATGAGGGCGTGACTTTCAAGAGTCATCTTGATGGATCGATGCATCGCTTTACCCCCGAAGTTTCTATGCAGGTACAACATCAGATCGGTGCCGACATCATGTTCGCATTTGATGAGTGCACCACCTTGCACAACACCCGTCCCTATCAAGAGCTTGCGATGGAGCGCACCTATGCCTGGGCGATCCGTTGCCTGGATGAACACAAACGATTGACGCAAGAGCGAGTGGGCAAGCCCTACCAAGCGCTGTTTGGCGTAATCCAGGGTGCTCAATATGAGGACCTTCGGAAAAAAGCGGCTACAGATCTGGGTTCTATGGAATCCAATGGCCAATCCTTTGATGGCTTTGGAATCGGCGGGGCTTTAGACAAGGGGCAGCTGGGAACAATTGTTTCCTGGGTCAACGAGATCCTGCCGGAAAACAAACCCCGACACCTATTAGGAATTGGGGCGCCGGAAGACCTCTTTGTTGGCGTTGAAAATGGTTGTGACACCTTTGATTGCGTATTGGCGAGCAGAATTGCGCGAACTAGCGCTGTGTACACGATGGAGGGGCGTTTTAACCTGTCTAACAGCCGTTTTAAGAGGGATTTCACCCCCATTGATAGCGAATGCGACTGTTACACCTGTACGCACTACACACGGGCTTATATGCACCATGTATTCCGCGGAAAAGAAATCCTTTCAGCGACCTTAGCAACGATTCACAATGAAAGATTTATTGTTCGATTGGTTGATCAGATGCGCCAGGCACTTCTTGATGGAAACTTTGCCGACATGAAGGCGGATTTCTTGGGCCGATACCTGCACCGCAGCGGACAGGCTAGAGATTAAGGGTTCTTTACCACCTTGGGCAGGTTCCAGTTGTGCTTGATTGATAGCTCGCGAACCACCACAACTACCAAACCAGCGATAGCGGCTGTCACTCCTTCATTGAGTTCAAGTGCATCGAGGGCTAAGTAGGCAATTGCACCAGACAAACAAGAGGTGCCAATGGTTTCGCGGTGTAGCAACACAGGTTCGGTCTGGCACATGATGTCCCGGAACAAGCCGCCAGCAACTGCGCCGATGAATCCGAGAACAGCAGCCGCTGCAAGTGGTGCCTGATTGGAAAGTGCGTATTGCACACTTGAAACCGTTGCAACCGCTAGCCCCAAAGTATCCAGAGACAAAGCAAAACGGCCAACATCCTGGGTCTTACCCATTGCAATGGTGATGATGAAGGCTGCAAAGATCGGTGCAAATAACCATGGGTATTGAATCCATGGAGGTTGCTCGCCCATAAATAGGTTTCGCAAAGTTCCACCAGAGATTGATGCGATCGCTGCAATGAAAAGAATTCCGCCGTAATCCAAACCTTTGCTCGCAGCCACTCGTGCTCCTACCAATGCAAAGGCAAAGGTTGAAACTAGGTCGAGGCCAAAGACCAGCAGGTCTAGATCCATAGTGGTTACTTCTTAAGAGCTAAACGAGCCTCGCGACGAATCTTCTGTTCCTTTGGATCTGGCACCGGAACAGCTGAAATAAGGCGCTTGGTGTAATCGTTTTTAGGGTTTTTCAAGATCTGATCGCGATCGCCGACTTCAACAATCAAACCATTTTGCATCACTGCAATTCGGTGCGACAGGATGTCAACAACTGCCAAGTCGTGAGAGATGAACAAACATGCAAAGTTCAACTTGCCCTGAAGCTCTTGTAGAAGCTCGAGGAAACGGGCTTGTACAGAAACATCCAAAGCAGATGTTGGTTCATCGGCAATTAATAGATCTGGAGTAAGCGCTAGTGCTCGTGCAATACCTACGCGCTGACGCTGTCCACCTGAAAGCTCATGTGGGTAACGGTTGCGGTAGCTACGTGGAAGCTCCACTTGATCCAAGAGATCCTCAACCTTGTGTGCAAGATCGGCACCCTTTGCTAAACCTGCCAAGAACAATGGCTCACCAATTGATTCACCGATTGGAAGACGAGGGTTGAGCGAGCTGGCCGGATCTTGGAAAACAATTCCGGTGTGACGACGGATTGCAAAAAGCTCTTTTTGAGTTGCATGGCTAATGTTCTTGCCAACAATTTCGAGTGAACCTTCCTTGATTGGAAGCAATCCGATTGATGCGCGACCAACTGTTGTCTTACCTGAACCTGATTCACCTACGAGTCCCAAGATTTCACCTGGATAGATCTCGAGATTAATGTTCTTAGCTGCAACAAATGCTGGGATTCGTCCACGCTTAGGATATTCAATGGTGACATTTTCCAACTTCAATACAGGTGCTGGCTTTGCACTTTCCTTGTAAGGAAGTTCGCGCTTCTTTGATGATCCAAGCTTTGGTACAGATCCCAAAAGTTGTTGGGTGTAAGGATGTGTTGGCTTATTAAAGATTTGATCCGCTGTTCCAGTCTCAACTGTGATTCCATCCTTCATAACAAGGATCTGGTCAGCCATATCTGCAACAACGCCCATGTCGTGGGTAATCAAAAGAATTGCTGAGTTGAGCTTGTCCTTTAATCCACGCATTAAATCGAGGATTTCAGCTTGAACAGTTACATCCAGCGCAGTTGTTGGCTCATCTGCGACCAGCAAACCTGGATCGCAGGCAAGTGCTTGCGCGATCATTGCGCGCTGACGCTGTCCACCAGATAGTTGGTGTGGGTACTTTTCAATTGATTTTTCAGGATCTGGGATATCAACCAATGTGATCAGTTCCAAAGCACGTGCATGTGCCTCTTTTGGACCCATATCAAAGTGGTTACGAAGGGTTTCCATAATCTGGAATCCGATTGTGTAGATAGGGTTCAGAGCGGTCATCGGCTCCTGGAAAATATAAGCAACCTCTTTACCGCGGAACTTGCGAAGAGTAATCGCCTTAGCGTTAAGCATCTCTTGATCCTTAACCTTTACAGATCCAGACATGCGAGCATTTGATGCCAGTAGAGACATCAAACCAAGAGCTGTTGTTGACTTACCTGAACCGGATTCACCAACAATCGCGGTTACCTTTCCTGGCTCTAGTGAAAGGTTCATGCCGATAACAGCTGGGTACCAAACTCCATCTACCCAGAAATCAACATTAAAATCCTTGATCTCTAAGACTGGCTTACTCATTTGGTTGACCCCATCTGTGAGAAACTTGCTGAATGACTAATAGTGAAAAGTTCAGACCCGGAAGTGCAATCGCAAGTGGCTGGATTCTTATCGCTTTCTTTGTCGGCTTTATTATTCAAACCCTGTTCTTCGGTGGCGATCTTCTGCTCACCATAGGTATGTGCGGAGCAGGTGCTTTCGGTTCTTACCTGCTCTTCCTTAAGCCCTACGTTCTTCTCTTCGATGAGGGCATCAAGATCATTAACCCAACCAAAGAGATCACCGCTACGTGGGATCTGGTTGAGGAGATCGAGACCAAGTACAGCATGTCCATCCAGATTAGAGGCGAGAGTTTCTACGCTTGGGCCGCTCCAGCTCCGAGTGGTCGACACAGTCGAAGAATGCACAGTACTGATCTTCTTCCCGGTGCTGATGCTCCGCGTCGTGTGGGTGACTCGCTTAAAAGTGATTCGGGAGTCTGCGCTTACATGGCCAAGATCAGAAAGAAGAACTTCATTCCCGGTGCTGCCAGCGAGTTTGAAATCATTACCGATAACACCGGCTTCTACATTCTCGCAGCACTGATCCTGCTCGGGGCAGCAGCTGTTTTTATCTAGAGAATTAATCATTGGCTTGTGCCAACTTCTTAGCTGTCGCTGAATCTTGACGCTCTTTCTTCGAAATTCGACGACGTTGACGTGGATCGAAGGCATCACGCAAACCATCGCCAATAAAGTTAATGCTCAACGCGATAGAGATAATAAATAGACCTGGGTACCAGAAGAGCCATGGACGGGTTGTAAATGAGTCCTGGTACTGGCTAATCAAAAGTCCCAATGAAACATCTGGTGGAACAACACCAAAGCCGATGTAGCTAAGCGCTGTCTCAAGCAGGATCGCACCTGAAAGCAACAGGGTCACTGAAACGATGATGACACCCACCGCGTTAGGCAGGATGTGCTTAAAAATAATGCGCTTATTGGTTGCACCAGCAACACGGGCTGCATCGACAAACTCACGTTCACGAAGAGATAAGAACTCTCCGCGTACTAAACGTGAAAGACCGGTCCAGGCAAATAAACCAAGCAATAACGCTAAGAATGTAGCTCCAAGGTTTCCGTAGCGGTAACCGATAACTGATCCGATGATGATTACAGGAATTGTGATCATGAAATCTACGAAACGCATCAGGATTGCATCAACGCGGCCACGGTAGAAACCAGCGATTGAGCCAACGATTACACCAAGGGTTGCACCGATTGAGCCAATGATCACCATTACGGAGATTGAACGTTGAGTTCCCTTCATCACGAGTGCGAAGAAGTCGCGTCCAATGTCATCCTGACCAAATGGGTGGGTACCTAATCCAATTCCTTGACCACCTAAAAACTTAGGCATGAATGAAATCGTTGGACAGCCAACTGTGTCATTTGGACAATCACCAAAACGTAGCTCTGGTAGATCTTCCGGTGTCCAACGCCACCAACCAGGTACGCGCCAGATACCGAACAATCTGAAATCTAAGGCGGTAAATGCCATAACAACAATTGCAATCAAAGTTACAAGTGAGATCACCGCTGCACGGTGACGGAAGAAACGCTTACGAACAATCT
>JAPOJK010000026.1 GCA_029978465.1 Actinomycetota bacterium | reverse complement strand
ACTGTATGGATTTTGAGAAAAAATAAACTACGTTAAAACAATGCACAAATTATTTCATACTCTTGGTTTTGCCCACGAGCATAATCATTAGTCACATATTTCATTCAAGTGAGTGAAATCAGAAAAATAATTCATGAGTACAGATTTTGCCCACAAAAATATTCTGGTTCTAGGAGCTGGCGTAACAGGTACATCAGTTGCACGCTTCCTTCGATCACGTGGTGCACAAGTCACATTGACAGATGACAACTCAGAAGGCGCAGTTAAGCCAAGTGAAGTAAACCTTAAGGATTTTGGAGCAGTAGTTATTTCACCGGGTTGGCGTCAAGATCACCCGCTAGTTGCGCAGATTCTCAACAGCTCCATTGAAATGCTGAATGAGATAGATATTGCTTGGAGTGTGCGGGCAGAGCGTGCTCCAGGACAAAAGTGGATTGCACTGACCGGCACAAATGGCAAGACAACAACCGTGGAAATGACCGCGGCGATTTTGCAGGCCGCCGGTATCAATGCGGTTGCTTGTGGAAATGTTGGTGACACAGTTATAGATGCTGTGGATCGCAATGATGCATACGAAGTTCTTGTTTTGGAACTCTCTAGCTTCCAACTGCACTGGGCACGTCAGGCACATTTCGAGGCGGCAGCGATTCTCAATATTGCCGATGATCACCTGGATTGGCACGGAAGTTTTGACGCCTATGCCGACGCAAAGTTTTCAATTTTAGATCGGGCAGAGATTGCAATTCTCAACGCCGATGATGCACCAATCGTCACCCGTGCTAATCGTTTTACAGGCCGCAAGGTTTTCTTCTCTCTGGATACTCCCGCCCCTGGCGAAATAGGTGTTGTCGAGGAGCTACTTGTCGATCGTGCATTTGTGGCAGATCCTCAACAAGCATCGATGATTTGCGAGCTAGCTGACATTGTTCCAACGGTTCCACACAATGTTTCCAATGCATTAGCAGCTGCAGCTTTAGCTCGCGCAATTAACGTGCCTCACGAGGCTATTCAGAAAGCGTTGCATGATTTCCGTCCGGGTCGCCATCGCATCGAAACAGTGCATGAATCAGCTGGAATTACCTGGGTTGATGACTCAAAAGCTACTAACCCGCATGCTGCAGCTGCATCCCTGATGTCACATCTATCAGTTGTTTGGATTGCCGGTGGTTTGGCAAAGGGTGCCGACATGGATGCAATGGTTGAACGATGTGCACCTCGCATGAAGGCAGCGATTCTGATTGGTACTGATCGCGCACTTATTGAAGCGGCTTTGATTAAACATGCACCAGATCTTCCGCGCATCCTTATTGATGCTCCCAGCGATTATGTACGTGGGGGAGTTTCCAATTCCTTAATGGAATCAATTGTTACCGCCGCAGCCACCGTTGCTCAATCTGGCGATGCGGTTTTACTCGCACCAGCCTGTGCATCGATGGATCAATTTGTTTCATACGCAGATCGCGGAGACAGATTTGCTGCAGCGGTGCGAAAGGTTGTCGCTCATGAAGCGTGAGGAAACCTTTTTTACTAAGCCGGTCAATTTGTATTACATGTTGCTGGGTAGCACTCTGGCGTTAAGTCTTTTAGGGCTGATTATGGTTTTCTCCGCCTCATCGATTTACTCCTTGGGTTCTCGCGGAACTACTTACGGAATTGTTTTGCGCCAATTCATCTTCTTATTGATTTCGCTTCCCATGGCATGGGTGCTTTCACGGCTCTCACTTCGCCAATGGAAGGTCATTGCACGTTTTGGCGTATCAGTTTCGGTATTTCTTCTGTTGATCGTTCAGGTAATTGGTAAGAGCGTCAACGGTAATCACAACTGGATCAGCCTTGGCTTTGTAGATATTCAACCCAGTGAGCTTGCCAAGTTTTTAATGATTTTGTGGGCTGGGTACATGCTGGCTAAGAGAGAACGATCAGGGGCGATTCAGAGCAATGTTGTTGCATTGATTGGTCCCGCCTTTTTGCTGTGCATGATTTTGGTGATGGCGGGTCGAGATCTTGGTACTGCATCTGTGTTTGCATTTATCTTGGCGGGATTGCTGTGGGTTTCAGGTTTGCGACTAGGAGTTTTTGGCATCGGTTTAGCAGCAGGCTTTGCCGCACTTGCGGTATTGATTTTGACCTCACCATATCGAGTTCAGCGTTTTGCAGTTTTCCTCAATCCCTTTGCTGAAGATCAATACAAACTCTATGGATGGCAACCAGCCCATAGCTTGTTAGGCCTTGCTAGCGGTGGGTTATTTGGTGTTGGACTGGGTGCCAGCCGACAAAAGTGGGGAAACCTCGCAGAAGCACATACCGACTTTATCTTTGCAGTCATTGGTGAAGAGCTGGGATTGTTTGGAACACTTGCAACCTTGCTGTTGTTAGCGCTGCTTTTATTTTCCATCTTTAAATTAGCATTGCGCGCAAGTGATCCAATGGTGCGATATGTATCTGCAGGCTTTGGATGTTGGATTGCAATTCAAACTATTCTCAATATCGGATCTGCAATTAGCGTATTGCCCGTTGTTGGAGTGACCTTGCCCTTGGTTTCCTATGGTGGTTCGGCGTTAATCGCGACATATATGGGAATCGGCTTTGTTTTAGGTGCCGCCCGCAGAGACCCAGTAATCTATAAAGGGTTACAAGAGACGGGAATTAAATGGCTACGGTAGTTCTTGCAGGTGGTGGCACCGCAGGACATATTGAGCCAGCATTAGCTGTTGCACGTGAATGGATGAAATCCCATCCAACCGACACCTGCATCTTTCTTGGCACTAAGAGCGGACTTGAAAACACGTTGGTGCCAGCTGCAGGATTTCAATTGCGCACAATTCCTAAGGTAAAAATCTCCCGCACCCCATCTGCATCATGGCTACGAATCCCATTTGATCTCATTGCATCAATTGCAGCCTCTATCACCGTTGTAAAAAACGCTGATGTTGTGATTGGTTTTGGTGGATATGTCAGCGCACCTGCCTACTTAGCAGCTGCAATTACCCGAACCCCAATAGTCATTCACGAAGCGAATGCAAAACCAGGGTGGGCTAATCGGGTTGGTGCAGGATTTACCCACCATTTAGCGGTTGCTCATCCAGTTGAAGAGGGTAGGTTTTCAAAAGCATTACTTGCTGGCTTACCGCTGAGATCCGATGTTGCTCGCGGTTGTACGGAATCAGCGAGTGACTGGAGTAAGGCTCGTTCTGCAGCAAAGTCTCGATTAGGTTTTTCTACAGCTGCACCATTAGTTGTCATCATGGGCGGGTCTCAAGGATCAGTTGCTATCAATGCAGTGATTGCCGAGAGCGTTTCAACCTTTAATGACAAGGGTATTTCTGTTCTGCATTCAGTAGGCAAACTCAACGCCCTACCTAATGCCACTGGGGGATATAAACCAGTTGCTTATATTGATGCAATGGCAGATGCCTATTTAGCTGCCGATTTAATCATTGCCCGAAGCGGCGCGGTGACCTGTAGCGAGTTTCGTGCTCTCGGCCGATACGCTCTTTTTGTGCCGCTACCAATCGGAAATGGAGAACAGTTTGTTAACGCCACCTCCTTGGTTGCAGCCGATCGCGCACAGGTGATCACTCAAAAAGAGTTCACTGCTCAATACCTTTCAACCAACCTAACCTCTTTGCTAGAAAAAGCAGCGCATGCCCCAATTGCCGGAGATACGCAAGATCTTCACGCCGCAGAAAAGATTGTGGCACTTGCAGAGTTTGCGATGAGCTCATGAAGCCTCAACTTTCCGCTTTAGTAGGAAAACGTATTCACTTCATCGGTATTGGTGGAGCGGGAATGAGCGGGCTTGCCCGCATTGCCTTATCTCACGGAATTACCGTTAGCGGCTCTGATGCAAAGGATTCATCTGTCGTAACTGCACTCTCTGCTTTAGGTGCGACAGTCTCAACAACGCACAGCGCTGAAAATGTAGATGGCTCCGATCTTGTTGTGTACTCCAATGCAATTTCTCAGAGCAACCCTGAAAGAGTTCGCGCACAAGAGTTAAAGCTTCCGATCCTTACTCGCGCCGCCGCACTTGCTATGTTGATGTCAGAATCAAAGAGTGTGGCCGTTGCTGGAACTCATGGAAAGACAACCACCTCATCAATGCTCGCAGTTGCTTTGCAAGCATGTGCCGCCGATCCATCCTTTGCAATCGGTGGAACAATTACCGCTTCAGGATCTAATGCACACAGAGGAACCGGCGAGATCTTCGTGGCAGAGGCTGATGAATCAGATGGATCTTTCATTGAGTACCACCCATTTGGCGCGATAGTCACAAACATTGAACATGATCATGTTGATTTTTTTGAAACCCCTGAAGCGGTCGCCCAAGCATTTAGAGATTTTGCAGCAACGATTAAGCCAGGTGGCTTTTTAACATACTGCGCCGATGATGCAGGTGCTGTTGCGCTATCAGAGAGTGTTGAATCAATCGAGTTAATCTCATATGGCATCAATGAGTCCGCTGATTTACATATCGATCAGATTGAACTTTTAACAATGGGTTCACGAGCTCGCGCTATTTGGAAGGGCCGAAGCGTCGGTCACATCGAATTACAAGTACCTGGTCATCACAATCTTTTGAACGCCGCTGGAGTCCTTGCAACAGGCTTGAAATTAGGGTTTCCAGTAGCTGAATTGCTGACAGGTTTAGCCACCTTTAGAGGAACAGGTCGACGATTTGAACTTAAGGGAACTGTTCATGGAGTTCGAGTAATTGATGATTATGGTCACCACCCAACTGAGATCCATGTAACGCTAGAAGCGGCACGTCGCTACGCAGCTGATGGCCGCTTAATCGTAATTTTCCAACCCCATCGATACTCACGCACAAAAGCCTTTGCACCACAGTTTGCGAAGGAGCTCGGTACAGCTGACAGAGCGATTCTTCTTGAGGTCTATGCGGCAAGTGAAAAGCCTATTGATGGAGTTACCTCAAAGATGATCACATCGATGATGAGTAATGGTGAGTACATTCCAAACTTTGTTGAAGTGACAGATTCGGTAGTCGCAGATGCTCAACCCGGTGATGTCATCATGACTTTGGGAGCAGGCGATGTCAGCTCATTAGCTCCGATCATCGTTGATGGTCTAGCTAGGCGCTTTGCTTAAATGAATAAAAAGCTAATCGCACTAATTGCGATTCTTACCCTTGCAGGTGCCACCTACATCTTGGGGTACTCAACCTTCTTTACCGTCTCATCAGTTGAAGTAATTGGAAGCACCAAACCCATTAACACAGGAATTACAAAGGGTCAGAAATTAGCTCGAGTTGAACCTCGAGCGGTTGCAACAAAGTTAGAAGAGCTCGATTGGGTTGAATCTGCAGATATCTCTCGCAACTGGATCAATGGAAAGGTTGTTGTCGAACTAACTCCACGAACACCCATTGCAACCTTTCAAAATCGCGTGCTTGATTCAACTGGTGCCAGCTTTGTGCCACAAGGTGCGCGACCTTCAGGATTAATCGAGATTCAAGCAGGCACCGTTGAGGATGCACGTAAAGCGGTCACCTTCCTTACCGAGCTGCCGCAAGAGCTCAACTCAACCTTGACGGTTGTAAAGGTTCGAAGCACCGGAGCCCTTGTTTTGATTATGGAAAACAATGGCAAGAAGATTGAACTTCGATGGGGTACTAACTCTGAAAATGAGTTGAAATTAAAGGTTTATAAGGCGTTGATTGCACTTCCTGAAAATGCAAATATAAAAAGAGTTGATGTATCTGCACCACATGCACCAATCGTTAAGTAAATAGAAAATTGCGACACGTTAAACAAATCGCGTCGGTGTTTGATAATCACCCTTATGCGCTTTAGGTTCGCCCTATAGAAAAGTAGTGAATTGTAAGGCTCAAGTTGAGGTTTATGGTTCATAAGGAGGAATAAAAGTGGCTTCACCACAAAATTATTTAGCGGTCATCAAAGTCGTCGGCATTGGTGGCGGTGGAGTTAACGCAATTAATCGAATGATCGATGTCGGATTAAAGGGCGTCGAGTTCATTGCGATTAACACAGATGCGCAACATTTATTAATGAGTGATGCAGATGTGAAATTAGATATTGGTCGCAAGACAACACGTGGACTTGGTGCAGGAATGGATCCAGATAAGGGTCGCGAAGCAGCACTAGATCACGCAGATGACATTGAAGAAATTCTTCGTGGCGCAGATATGGTTTTTGTAACTGCAGGCGAAGGTGGCGGAACCGGAACTGGTGCAGCTCCAGTTGTTGCAAAGATTGCTAAAGATATTGGTGCATTAACTATCGGAGTTGTAACTCGTCCATTCTCATTTGAAGCAAAGCTTCGTTCAACTCAGGCAGATGCTGGTATCGAAGCGCTACGTGCCGAAGTTGATACCTTGATCGTTATTCCAAATGATCGTCTACTTGCAATCTCTGATCGCACCATTACTTTGGCAGATGCATTCAAGAGCGCAGATCAAGTTTTGCTATCAGGTGTACAGGGAATTACAGAGATCATCACACAGCCAGGATTAATTAATCTTGACTTTGCAGATGTTAAAGCTGTTATGTCAGGTGCAGGTTCTGCATTGATGGGCATCGGTTCTGCTCGCGGAGAAAACCGTGCACTACGTGCCGCAGAACTTGCGATTTCAAGTCCACTTCTTGAAGCTTCAATTGATGGAGCGATGGGTGTTCTACTCTCAGTCTCAGGTGGTTCTGATCTAGGTCTCTTTGAAGTTAACGAGGCGTGCGAACTTGTTCAATCAGCGGTTCATCCCAACGCTAAGTTCATCTTCGGAACAACTATTGATGATGCACTAGGTGATGAGGTTCGCATTACCGTTGTAGCTGCAGGCTTTGAAGGCGGCGAGCCTAAGAAGGTTGCAACACCAGTAATTAATGCAGCAACTCTAGGTGGGGTTGCAGATCCAATCGCATCAAACGATCCAATCTCAGTAGCTCTAGATCTTGGCAGCGAAACGCCAAAGCGTCGCGTGACCTTTGAAGAGTTAGTTGCAGAGGATGAGATCGACGTTCCTGACTTCATGAAGTAAGGCTTTGCCTCACTTTTTCACCGATCGACGCGGAGGCTCAAGCCTTGGCGTCTATGAATCTTTGAACCTTGCTCTTCATGTTGGCGATGATCCTGCAATCGTTGCTTCCAATCGCGCACACATTGGTTCGGCCCAGTTTATGAATCAGGTACATGGCGATCAGATCGTGATTGTTGATTCTGTTTCTTCAGAGGTTCCAACCTGTGATGGCTTGATTACAACAAAACCTGCAATCTCTTTAGCTGTCATGGTTGCCGATTGCATTCCATTGCTTCTTGTTTCAAAAGAGGCGGTAGGTGCAATCCATGTTGGTAGAGCTGGGTTGGTCAATCGCATCGCACTGAAAGCGATTCACACAATGCGTTCCTTAGGTTCCATTGATATTCACGCCATATTGGGACCATCAATTTGTGGTGCTTGTTATGAGGTTCCATTTGAGATGCAGCAGGATGTTATGCAAGAGCATCCACGTGCATTTGCAACAACCCGCAAAGGAACACCGGGGTTGGATCTTCCAAAGGCTTTGATCGCAGATTTGGTGTCAGTAGGTGTTTCCTATGAAGCTTCTACAAGCTGCACCTATGAAGATGAAATGTACTTTTCTCACCGTCGTCAAAATCCAACTGGAAGATTTGCTGGAGTCATATCCCTATGAGCCGCCTCGATGAAATCTCCGCTAATCTTGAAATAGTTCAATCAAAGATTGCAGCGGTTGCTTCCCATCCCGTCACCTTGATCGCCGTCACTAAAACCTTTCCGGTTAGTGATGCTCAGATCTTGCAGCAATTAGGTGTTACAGATTTTGGCGAAAACAGAGATTCTGAAGGGGCTGAAAAATCCCAAATAGTTGTTGGAAAATGGCATTTCCAGGGTCAAATACAAAGTAATAAGTTGAAATCAATTACCTCTTGGGCATCTGTTATCCACTCCCTTGACGATCCGCGACATTTTGAGATGATTGAAAAAGTTGCACCTCATCCCTTGACCATCTTTTTGCAGGTGTCGTTAGATGGAGCCCACCATCGTGGGGGAGCAGGGGTTGATCAGCTGTATCAATTAGCTGAAAAAGTCTCAGCTTCTGCAACCCACACATTGGCGGGTTTGATGTCAGTTCCACCAGTAGGGATGGATCCTGAAAAGGCATACTCGCAATTAGCAGTGATCCGTACTGAGTTTATGAACCGATTCCCACATGCGAAATCCCTGTCGGCGGGCATGAGTGGGGATTATGAAACTGCGATTTCCTATGGCGCGACACATGTCCGCGTAGGCTCATCAATCCTCGGTTCCCGCTCACCCCACAGGTAACCTTTAACCATGACTAATGCAATGCGCCGTGTCGCTAATTACCTTGGTTTGATGGATGATCCTGAATTCGATACTCCACAAACAGCAACTACAAATACTCCAGCAATCCCACCAACTGGTGATGTTCGTGTGAAAACTCGCGAACCTCGTTCAGTTGGATCATTGCGCCAGTCATCAGTTGTAGAGGTTGCGCCACAGCTTGATCTTCCAACAATGGATCGCATCATTACCTTGCACCCACGTTATTACAACGAGGCTCGTACGATCGGTGAGCATTTCCGTCAAGGAAATCCAGTGATCATCAACCTGACTGAAATGGATGAGTCAGAGCACAAGCGCCTTGTTGATTTTGCAAGTGGTCTTGCATTTGGTTTGCACGGAACAATTGAGCGCGTGACAAAGAAGGTATTCCTTTTGTCACCAGCAAATGTTTCAGTTAGCTCTGAGGATAAATCAGCAGCTGCTCAAGCAAGCTTCTTTAACCAGAGCTGATCATGTTGAGCGTCGGCTCACTGCTAGCCAGTATTCTTCAAATCTTTCTGCTCGCCCTTTTGGGTCGATTGATCTTTGACTATGTGCAGATGTTCTCTCGCACCTGGCGTCCCAAAGGAATCGTTCTCTACTTTGTAGAAGCGATCTACACAATTACCGATCCACCGATGAAGTTTGTGGGTCGTTTTGTTCCACCACTTCGATTAGGCGCAGTAAGTCTTGATATGAGTTTCATTGTGCTCTTTTTCGGAACACAACTGTTGATGGGTTTTGTACGCGGTCTGTAATTACTGCTTAACCAGTACGACCTCAACACCAATCTCAGTATCGTTAATCGCTAATCCAGCATCACGTGTGATTGATAGCGCTAAAACCTCATCTGCAATATGCGCAAGATCAGTTTCTATAGCAGCGGCCATCTCATCAGTGGCGTTCCAGGTCACGCTAATGCGATCTGAAATATCCAAGCCATCGCTCTTGCGACGCTCTTGAATAAATCGGATTACTTCACGCACATTTCCAGCGGCAATAAGCGCGGGGGTTAGCTCAAGATCGAGCGCCACGCTTTCTCCATCATGGGATGAAACGCTCCAGCCGCTCTTTGGAACCTCTGTAATAACTAGGTCATCAAGTGCGATCTCCCATGTGCCAACGGTTGTGACACCAGATGCGCGAAGGGTCTTTACCAGCGCTGTCGCATCGGTTGCGGCGATTGCTTTCGCGATCTCCTGCACCGCACCGCCAAACTTGGCACCTAATGATTTGAAGTTAGCTTTAACGCTGATATCAACCAAATCACCATCTGCAGTTGCGATGTCCTGCAGCGTTTGAACATTGAGCTCGTCTGCGATCTGCTCACGCATCGCTTCAGGAAGAGTTGACCAACCACTTGCTGCGATCAGTGCGCGACCCAGAGGCTGGCGGATTTTGATTCCAGATTCTGCACGTGTTGCACGTCCTAATTCAACGATACGTCGAGTCAATGCAACTTGTGAAGCAAGTTCAGCATCGATTGCAGCTGTGTTGACCGCTGGCCAATCAGAAAGGTGAACCGATGCAGGTTGCTGTGCATCTGCTGGAATAACTAACTCTTGCCACACCTGTTCGGTAATAAATGGAACGAGGGGAGCTAGTAGCTGTGTCAGTTTTACTAAGCACTCGTGCAAAGTACCGAGCGCTGCAACATCTCCATCCCAGAAACGTCGACGAGAACGACGCACATACCAGTTGGATAAATCATCGATAAATCGTGCAAGTGCGCGGCCCGCAATTTGAGAATCAAAATCCTCTAACGCTGCATCAACCTCTTGCACCAAAGTATTGAGCTCCGAAATGATCCAGCGATCCATCAAGGGACGATCAGAAAGTGCTGGGGTTTGCGAAAGTTCAAAGTGAGAGGCGTTGGCGTATAACGCGTGGAAGGAAACGGTGTTCCAGTAGGTTAACAAGGTCTTGCGAACAACCTCATTAATGCTGTCATGGCCTACTCGACGAGCAGCCCATGGTGAACCCGCTGCCAACATGTACCAACGAACCGCATCAGCGCCATGTTGATCCATCAATGCCATCGGCTCTAAAACATTGCCAAGGTGCTTACTCATCTTGCGGCCATCCTTATCCAGGATGTGACCAAGGCACAGAACTGTCTTATACGAGGATTGATCAAAGACCAAGGTTCCAATAGTCATCAAGGTATAAAACCACCCACGTGTCTGATCAATCGCTTCACAAATAAAGTCGGCAGGGTAAGAGGCTTTGAATTTTTCTACCGAACCTTCTTTGTGCGGGTATCCCCATTGAGCAAATGGCATCGCACCTGAGTCGTACCAGCAATCTATAACTTCTGGAACACGTGTCATTGTTTGTGAACACTCAGCACAGGCAAAGGTGATGTCATCAACAAATGGTCGGTGAGGATCTAAGTTAGAAAGCTCTTGACCAGCAAGTGCTCCAAGCTCCTTCAATGAATCAACACAGATTTCATGCTTGTTCTCGCAGCGCCAGATCGGAAGTGGTGTACCCCAATAACGGTTGCGTGAAAGAGCCCAGTCAATATTGTTGTTCAACCAATCGCCGTAACGACCCTCTTTAATTGTTTCTGGGTGCCAATCTGTTGCAGCATTTTCACGCAGCAGCGCATCCTTAATCGAAGTTGTGCGGATGTACCACGATGGTTGTGCGTAATACATCAACGCTGTGTGACAGCGCCAGCAATGGGGGTAGGTGTGCTCGTATTGCTGGTGCTTATACAGAGCACCACTTGCTTTGAGCTCCTTTACTAAAGGCTTATCCGCCTCTTTGAAAAAGGTTCCGCCAACAACTGGAACATCGGCGAGGAAATGTCCATCAGGTGCAATGGGATTTACAACCGGCAATCCATAGCTACGACAGACAGCTAAGTCATCTGCACCAAAGGCAGGTGCTTGGTGAACCAATCCAGTTCCATCCTCGGTTGTTACATATGTAGCAAGAACTACATAGTGAGCAGCTGGAATTTCAATGTAATCAAATGGGCGCTTGTATGTGACCCGCTCAAGCTCCTTGCCCAGCATTGTCTTCAGAATCTTCTTCTCGCCCTTAACTGTTTCCATCAAATTCTGTGCAACAACTAAGACTTCAGTACTTTCTTCATCTGTAACTTCAATGGCAACGTACTCAACCTCTGGATGCACAGCTACTGCGGTATTTGAAACCAAGGTCCATGGGGTAGTGGTCCACACCAACAAGGATGCATTCAACGCCGCGAGTTCACCTGATGTGACTGGAAAACGAACAAAGACCGATGGATCGGTAACTGTTTCATACCCTTGCGCTAGCTCGTGATCTGACAAGCCTGTGCCGCAACGTGGACAGTACGGAGCAACACGATGATCTTGTACTAGTAATCCCTTTTTCCAGATCTCTTTCAGAGACCACCAGACTGATTCAACATACTCTGGAGACATCGTCCAATACGCTTCATCAAAATCAACCCAGAAGCCCATGCGATCTGTCATATCTGTAAATGCGCTGACGTGACGCTGTACAGATTCGCGACACTTGTCATTAAATGGTGCGATTCCAAATTTTTCGATATCGCCCTTGCCAGAAAAACCTAACTCTTTTTCTACAGCGATCTCTACTGGCAAGCCATGACAATCCCAACCCGCTTTACGAGTTACCTGCTTGCCCTTCATTGTGTGAAAACGTGGAAACAAATCCTTAAATACGCGGGCTTCAATGTGGTGTGTGCCAGGCATTCCATTTGCAGTTGGTGGACCTTCATAAAATGTCCAGGCAGCAGCACCTTCACGAGCTGCAACGGTTTTTTCAAAGATAGAGTTTTCGCGCCAGAACTTTAAAATTGCATGTTCGACGGCAGGCAGATCAACAGCTGCGGGGATGGCGCGAAATGACATAAAAAAATCCTCCAGACAACAATCTCTGGAGGGACGATCGCTGCATTCACAGCTTTCGCGGTACCACCCGCCTTGCACACCGAGGTGTGCCACTTGAAATCTCCCGTGCTGGTTCTAGATGGGCGTGAACCCATTTCTTCCTGCTGGCTCGTGAGGTGATAGCCCCGTCAACGCCCTGTACGCGAGGTTCTTAGTGTAGTTGATTGAATCCTTAAAAAATGACCGTGGCGAAGTTGGTAGCGGTAGCCGTCAAGGCATAAGGTTCGCGACATGCCTAAGAAGCCAGTCAAGAAAGCCGCGGTTAAAAAAGCGGCCAAAAAGTCGGCTGTCAAAAAGGCGGTAAAGAAGGCGATCAAAAAGGTGACCCCTGTACAGAAGGTTGCCAAGAAGGTTGCAAAGAAGGCGCCAGCTAAGAAAGCTGCTGTCAAAAAGGCTGCGGCAAAGAAGGCGGCACCCGCCAAAAAAGCTGCGGTGAAGAGCATTCCAGTAAAGAAAGCTCCAGGAAAGCCATTTCCATCAAAGACAACTCTTACCGTTGATGAGAAATCACAAACAGTTTCTGTATCAACAATTACAGCACCTGTTGTAGCACCGGTTATTGAAGAGCGTCGTTTAGTAATGCCGCCTCCACCACGTCCAGTAAAGAGCGGTAAGAAGATCGCTCCACTGAAGCCAATCAAGGTTGCGCCAACTCCAGTTGTTGTTAGCGAAAATGAATCTCCATGGACAGCTGCTGAGATCAAGGCGATCCGCAGTGAAATCTCAAAGGAGCTCGATCGTCTTCGTAAAGAGCTTGCAGTTGTTGAGCAAGAGATGGATGCCTTGATTCAAGAGTCTGGTGAAGGCGCCGGCGA
>JAPOJK010000025.1 GCA_029978465.1 Actinomycetota bacterium | reverse complement strand
TAAGTTCTCAACCGCTTTAGCTTTGTCACCACATTGGGTGATTAGTAATGAGCACTTTGCACGATCAATGGTTGAAGCACTGCCCTTGACCCACAAAATTTGGATGAGTCGTGGAGATAAAGGCCTAGATAAAGAGTACCCACCTTTACAGAATTACGTCGACAACTTAATGCGTGAACGTGGCTTTACACATAATTATCAATCTAAGGTTTATAAGCGCAGCGGTCACAATGAAAGATCGTGGGCTAAGTACCTACATGATCCATTAAGGTTTTGGCTTAACGGGTAACGACCCAAACCCCTTGAGTTGCTTCCTTTGATTTAATTGCAAATTTACTACCAGAGACATCTTTTCCATAAAGGGTTTTGGTGACCTGCAAACCTAAAGTTGAGAGATCAATCTTTGCATTAACACCTTTGCGAGAGACAAAGATGAGAACTGATTGCTTCTTGGACTCACGTAGATAAAGAATAAAATCCTTTTCAGCTGCGATCCAGCGTAAACCTCCATTGATCAATGCATCATTACCCTTGCGAATAGCGATAAGTTGCTGAACGTTGGACATAAAGTTGTGATCCCATTGAGAGCGATCCTCCCAATTAATGGTGCGACGCCCATCTTCTCCCCACGAACCTTCTAGACCGATTTCATCACCGGCAAAGATCGATGGAACTCCGGGATAAGTCAACACCATGGTCATTGCTGAAAGATGTGACGCGACATCCCCCTTCACAACTGTGCGGAAACGAGCTGTGTCATGGCTATCTAGAAGAACCATGCTGGCAGTTACGCTTCGCCAAGGAACTGATGCGTTGAACTGTTTCATGCTGTTAATCAACTGCTGACCTGAAATCTGTGGCATCGCAAAAGGCAACCCTTGAAAACCTCCACCAATTTCAGAGTTTCGATTGAGCCAGTTCCATACCGGGCGCATAAAACCTTGATAATTCATGGCGCCATGCCAGCCAAGACCGTTGAGATCACTTGCGACAAAATCGCCATTTTCTGCAACTAACCAGGCATCTGGATTGGTCTCATCCATCGCTTGTCGAATTCCATGCATCACATCATCATGTAAATCATCTGCGCCTAATCGTCCTGTCATGTTTCCAACATCAATGCGCCAACCTGACATTCCGTATGGTGGTGAAATCCATTTGCGAACGATTGAGTTCTTACCCTTGTACATCTCATTCTTGAGAGCTGCAGAGTTAAAGTTCAGCTTTGGCAGTGAAGCTAATCCCCACCAACCTACATATCCATGTTTAACGGTTTTATCCCAGTAAAAATAACTTCGCTCTTTTGCGCTCTTACTCTTCTTTGCTTTCGCAAGCCAGGGATGTCCAGCACCACAGTGATTTGAGGTCAAATCACCCATGATCCGAATTCCATATTTGTTTGCTTTTTTTACAAGTGAAAAAAGTGCTTTATTTCCGCCGAGAATTGGATCAACTTCAGTAAAGCTGCTCGCGTCATATCGATGATTGGAGCGAGATGCAAAAAATGGTGTGAAGTAAATTCCAGTGACACCTAAATCACGAATGTGGTCTAGATGCTCTTCTACGCCGGGAATATCTCCGCCGTATAACTCGCTGCTTGTAAACTCACTGCGACCTCGTGGTATTTCATTCCAATCACGTGGATGTGCCCATTCCGGTACTGGATAGGTGTTAGCTGACTTTGCGAAACGATCTGGGAAAATTTGGTAGAAGACTGAAGATTTAATCCACTCAGGGTTAGCTGGAACTGCAACGATTTGAAAATCATTGTTTGTGTGAACATCATGATCGGTTAACCCAAAAGCATTAAGCCAGTCGTACTTATCGCGAGATACAAAGACAAAGCGATACAGGGTGTGGGTATTAATGATCGGTACTTCGACCTGATACCAGTCCTCAATAGGGCTTTTTGTGCCTAACACAAGCTCATAGCTGCGTGGTTCGCCATCCTCATAAATGCGAACAAAACTCTTTTCAAAGGTATAAGCGTGAGGCACTCGAACCTTGAGAACAACCTTTTGACCGATTCGAGGAGCGCTATTGCTTACATAGAGCTCACTACCATCATGGTGCGGGAATAAGGATGGTTGTACTTGGTAGCTCATACTTTGCTCCCTTCGAATTAACCGCTTCAGCCTTGATCTCTACGGTCTTACCTTCATAATCAAGAGGGTCTACATACACAGAGTATGGGTAGTTGGTATCTGTTCCGAGCGAACTCCACTCTTGACCCGCAGATGTTCGGATGAAGAATGTGACCTTTGCTAAATCCTTGGTTGTAACCGATGCTTTAGTTTCGTAATACCCGGTTAGAAAATCTAGTTCAGATGAGATCTTTCCGACTTTTACATCGGTTTTATCTATCTTTTGATTCGCTTTCAACACCACGGTTGATAATGCCGGAACGGTGATGGTGATCTTTTCAGCAACAGTTTTAACCGTTGTCTTTCCCATCAGCAACTTCCAACCGCCCTTTGAGGTCGCGGTGTTAATAGTTGCTTTAATTGCCTTGTTAGAGTTATTGAAAGCAACGATGTACTCTCGATTTTCTGCATCATCCTTCTTTGAGATTGCTAGCAAGTAATCTTTTGCATAACGGATCTGCATTGAAGAGTTTGCAAGACCAGGGTTGGCAGCACGCAAAGTAGCTAGAGCCTTCAGGTGGTTAGCGATTGGGTGCTTGTCTGTCACATCAAAGGCGTTACCGGTCCCGATCTGTGAAGAGCCTATTCGTTTTTCTGTTTTCCAGATATTGACCTTTGTTGAGAACATATCTTGACGGGCTAATTGATCGCTTCCTGAGCCAGTGCCTGTCATGCCAACCTCATCGCCGTAGTACACCGATGGAATTCCACGGGTCAGATACATCAATGAGTGGCCCAATAAGGTGCGGGGCAACAGCTCTGAAGCTGGATTAATACGCTTGGATTCAATGATTTTTCCCGCTCGGCCCATATCGTGATTACCCAAGAAGGTAACCATGTTTGAAGCACTCGTTGTAGCGGTCGTGTACAAATCATCGTAATTAAAGAGATTTTCAATGGTGCTGGCATCTGAATATCCAGATGCAAACTCTGCCGCTGATCTTTGGAATGGAAAATCCAAAACAGTTTGGATCTTGTTTCGGCGAATATAATTCATCAAGTTAATTGGGTTTACATCCCAGACCTCGCCAAAGATCGTAAAGTTGTTGATTCCAACAGATTGTGCAGCTGCATTTATCTGTGGTGACCAGTTCTTAAAGAAGTTGTCATCAACGTGTCTAGCTGTATCTACACGGAATCCAGACAATCCATAATCTTTGATCCACTTGCCATAAACATCGGCCCAACCGTTGTACACAACGGGCTTTTCAGTGGCGATGTCATCCAGGCCATAGAAATCACCCAGCTGCATACATGAACCTTCACCCCAACAACTGTTCATGTCACCGACGTTATGGTAATTGGTTAAATCATTGAGCCAAGCTGGGTTCTTCGCTTTAGCCAAATCTGCAGGGATGTACGCATCTTTATCCTTGTATGCAATTACATCGCCAGTGTGATTTGTTACAACATCTAAAATCAATTTCAAACCAAGCTTCTTTGCGCATTCAGAAAATGCCAGAAGATCTGCCTTAGTGCCTAGGTGTGGATCTACATCGAGGAAATCAATACCCCAGTAACCGTGATACCCAGCACCGTATGGTGTTGGCTTTTGTTGAACAACTAATGGTGTTACCCATACAGCGGTAAAGCCAAGCTTTTTAATGCGAGCCAATCCATTATCACCATCAGCACATGTTCCGGTTAGCCCTTTGAGATCTCCGCCATGAAAGAAAGCTGTATCGCGTGGATCGTAGCCAGGGTACTTATCGTTGCTGGTGTCACCGTTTAAATAACGGTCCGGAAAAACAAAGTAAATAAGGTCCTTTGCAAGCCCTACCTGATCAGGTGGTGCTGTAGGAGTTGCTGCGACCGATGTTGTTGCACAAATAATGCTGGCAATAAGTGCCACAACCAAGCGAAGCTTTTTGTTGAGCATTAGCCCTTAACCGAACCTGCCGTTAATCCACTCACGATGTACTTCTGTAGCGATAAGAAGATGATGACGATCGGAATTGAAGCAAGAATTGAGCCTGCGGCGAATGGTCCCCAGTTTTGTGAATACTGTCCACCAATGAACTGCTGTAGACCTACAGCAACTGTGCGGCTCTCCATATCAACTAAGAACAAGCGAGCGAGAATAAACTCATTGAAGGTTCCAATAAAGCTGAGCAGGGCAACCACCGCGAGAACAGGTGAAGCAAGTGGAACGAAGATTAACCAGAAAGTCTGAACCTCAGAAGCTCCATCAATCTTTGCCGCTTCATCTAACTCTGCGGGAATTGAATCCACGAAGCCTTTAAGTAACCAGATGTTTACACCCATCGCTCCACCAAGATAAACAAGCAAGAGTCCAGGTTGTGTACCTAAACCAATTCCGGGAGCAAAGTTATACACGCGCTCCATGATCACGTACACAGCTGAGATTGCAAGGATCGCTGGGAACATCTGAACTAACAAAAGTAATTGAATACCAAACTTACGGCCCTTGAACTTTAAGCGACTAAATGCAAATGCAGATGCGGTTCCGATCATTACCGATAACACCGCCACTGAGCCTGCAATTAGTAATGAGTTCTTCACCCAAGTCAGGTAAGGAATCGTTGGATCATTAAATAGCTTGCTGTAGTTTGCAAATGAAATTTCGCGTGGGATAAATGAGCTCAGTTGCAGACTTCCGGATGAGCTAAAGGAAGAGATAATCACTAAATACAATGGAAATAGCGCAAAAAGGCAGATAGAGATACCCACTATGTGGCGCCATAAATCCTGTCGTAGCCACTTGTTCATGCGAAGGTCTCCAATACTTTGGACTTTCTCAAGCTATAGAGCGAAATTGAGGCTACGAGTAAAAAGATAATTAATGAAATAGCGCTTGCTAGACCAAGATCTTGGGTACCTGTACCAAATGCGATCTTGTAGGTATAGCTAATCAAAATATCTGTTGCACCCGCAATCTCTCCATCAAGTTCATTTCTTGGGCCACCACCCGTTAATAGGTAGATCAAGTTGAAGTTGTTGAAGTTGAAAGCAAAGGATGCAATCAAAAGCGGTGAAAGAATTTGTAGAAGCAACGGCAAAGTGATCTTTCGGAAGATTTGACGAGGATTTGCACCATCAATCGCTGCTGCTTCCATTAACTCACTTGGGATCGCTTGCAAAGATCCACTGGAGATCAAATAGAAGTAAGGGAAGCCAAGCCATAGATTTACCAAAATAACCGCGACACGAGCAAAGTTTGGATCTGAGAACCAGGCGATTTCGGTGCCCAGTAAGGCATTGATCGCACCAAATTCGGTATTGAACATACCGCCCCAAATCAAGATACTCATAACACTTGGCATCGCATAAGGAAGTACCAAGATTGAGCGATAGATACGGCGGCCACGAATTGGCTTGTTGAGTGCGAGTGCAAGTAAAAGACCTAATGCAAAGGTTGTTAAAACAGTAAGCAACGCAAAGACAACGGTCCAGATAAAGACACGGATCAAAGGTCCACGAACTCTAGAATCAGTCACAATGTTTGAGTAATTTTCAAACCAGATTGGTGCGCGCCAACCAGGTTCTAGGATCGCGCTCTTGTCATCGGCTAGTGCGTAATTTCCTCGACCATTATCGGTATAGATAGCGCCTGTTACTAGGTTCTTAAAGTGATCAGCTTCTGGAACAAACTCCAAAATTTGCTGTGAAACAACGCCTGCCTCAAAGCCTTCGAGGGCAATGAAGTACTGGTCATCAAAGGTAAAGCGCGTACCAGTAAAGAGCTTGTCCGCAGTTGAAAACTCGGAGTCTGTAAGTGGTGTGAAGTTAGGAGCTTCAACAGCTACGCCGTACTCGTTCAAGGTTAATGAGGAGGCTACAAGTGGAATGCGCTCTTCGAGTGTAGAAATAAAGTATTCAGGTGTGTTGATATCTGAGGCCAGAATTGCTGGCTTGCCGTCAACTGTTCCTAATTTAATATCAAAGGTGAGTCCAGATGGCGCTGGTTCAATTCCGCGCACTTTGATCTGAACAATCGCTTCCTCTTTCGAAATAATGTTTCCGGTTTTGTAATTAAAACCTGACATCGCCACGGTGTACAAAATTGGGCCAACTACAAAAGCGGTCAACAAAAGGATTCCGGGAATGAAGAACTTAAGAGGGACTGAAATTTTAGTGAGGTATGTAAGACTTAGAAGTAGAACTGCGATGAGTAAGAAGGTTGCGATTACATACTCTTTTTGAGCAAATGCGCTCTGCGCTAACAAAAGAAGAATAGATACAAACAGGGTAACAACAATTACTTTAATGAAGAGTGCAATTTTGCCTCTTATTAAGTAACTCATTGTTGTGTCCTATCGTTCGTTATTTCATATTGGGAAATGAGTGATGCGGGCGGAAATCCGCCCGCATCACTCCTCTAAAGCCTTTATTTGGCCTTAATTTGAGTAAATCAAATTAATTAGAGATCGCCCTTGCCACCATCTGTGTTTGCACGCCAGATTGATGCAAGCTTTGATGCTTCTTTAACCGCATCCTTGCCATCAATCAAAACAGCTGTCCAGTAAGCTGGTGCTGAATCCCAGTAGTTAGCGCCACCCTTGTTGCTGTTTAGAAATGCGCCGATCTGTGGAATTCCAGCTAGAGATGCGGCTGAACCGAATCCACGCTGTGCAGCTGAAACTGATGAGTCTGCTTGTGCACCCTTTTCAGCAGGTGGACGCTTCTCAAGAGCCTGGTAACGAACCTGACCATCTGTTGATGCGAAGAAGTTAGTTAGAAGTGACTTAGCGCCTGACTCAACACCATGCTTTGCAGCAAATGTTGTTAGGAGCGCACCACTAACAGATCCAAACATCTTTCCATATGTGCCTTCAGCAACACCTGGAACTGGCATTAGGTTCATTGTGAATCCCTTTGCTACGTAATCTGCCCACTCCCAGTTACCAATAACTGCGTAAGGAACAGTTCCTGCAAGGAAGTTGTCCTTGCAACCTGTATCTGTTGCTGGGAAGAATCCGTTGCTCTTCTTGCCATCCATTAGGAATGTACGAACATTCTTACCAAATGTTGTTGCATTGAATGCACGGCCATAAACAATTCCACCACGTGAGTTGAATTGGTATGCATCTGCGCCGAGTGCTGAGAATACTGAGTGAGCTCCCCATGACATTCCGCCGCCTGCAATACATAGACCAGCCTTCAAGCCCTTAGATGCCTTGAGAGCCTTGTAATTTGAAACCATCTCACCAAAAGTCTTTGGTGCAGATGAAACAAGCTTTGTGTTGTAGATCATTGCAACGTTGTTGATGTCTACAGGTACGCCGTACAGCTTGCCCTTGTATGTAAGGTCAACGAACTGTGTTGGGTTAAAGCGAGCCTTAACAGCCGCTGTCAATGTGATTGGAGCAAGCTTTCCGCTCTTTGCACCTGTTGGTACCCAGTCATTTCCGCCAACAACAATATCTGGACCTGATGCATCTGTTGCCTTATCAAAAGCATCCTTGAGTGCATCAAAGCTTGAGAATGTAACTACCTTTACTGTGTAACCAGAAACCCAGTCACCCTTTGCTGCGATTACCTTTGCAAGGTTTGGCCCGCGAGATTCATCTGCCCAGACCACGATTTCTGTGGCTGCGTTAGCACTTGGTGCTACGAGAGTTGAAACTGCAAGCGCGAATGCTGCAAGAACGCCAGCAAATCCGAAACGCTTTGTCTTCATGTATATCCTCCATGGATGGAATTCGCGCATACGAGGGCATGCGCTGTTGGGGTAATTCCACTCTTTTAAGCACGGGTAAGCAAACCAAACACTGCGTTTTGTACTCATTTGGCCGGTCATTTATCCGATTGTTATAAAGGCTGCTCGTTGCATGAACCCTTGCAGTCTCCCCTGAAAATTCGCCCCTCGACCCAAAGTGGGGTTCGATAGGGGCATGGCTGAAGAAATCGTTACCCGCGATGAGATCCGTGCGATGCGTCGTTCCTACAGTGATGCCGGTTTAGAAACCCTTCCCGACAATCCCTTTGAAGCTTTTGCGTTGTGGTTAAAGGACGCCCATGAAAACTCTGTGATTGTTGAAGCTAATGCAATGGTGCTTTCAACTGTTACTGCCGATTCACAGATCAATACACGAACAGTTTTGTTAAAAGATATTTCAGATGGTGGATTTACCTTCTTTACAAATTATCAATCTCGCAAAGCACATGGAATTGAATTGAATCCAAATGTTTCACTGCTCTTTCCTTGGTATGCGATGGAGCGACAGGTTTCCATTAGCGGCGTTGCCGAAAAAGTTTCGGCACAAGAATCAGATGATTACTTTGCAACTAGACCTTGGGGTTCGCAGATCGGTGCATGGGCAAGTGCGCAATCATCACACCTTGCATCACGTGAAGAGTTAGAACAACGATTTGCGGGAGCGGCGGAAAAATGGCCTGAGGGAACAGCGGTTCCTCGACCTGCACATTGGGGCGGATACCGCGTCACACCTCTGAATATTGAGTTTTGGCAGGGTCGATACTCACGTTTGCATGATCGCTTGCGTTATGAGAGGACCACCACAAGCGGTGATTGGGAACTCTCTCGCTACTACCCGTAGTCTTAGCCCATGAGCATCATTATTCCTTCTGAGTTAAAGCCAATAGATGGCCGCTTTGGATGCGGTCCTTCCAAGATCCGTCCCGAAGCACTCGCTGCCTTGTCAGCTAGTGGAAATGCAATATTGGGAACATCGCACCGCCAAAAGCCGGTGAAGAATGTTGTGAAGCGAGTTCGCGAAGGTCTTACATCTTTATTTAATCTTCCAGAAGGTTACGAAGTAGTTCTCGGAAATGGTGGCTCAACAGCGTTTTGGGATATCGCAACATTTGGACTCATTGAAGAGCGCTCACAGCACCTTGTATTTGGTGAGTTTTCATCAAAGTTTGCTGCGGCTTCAAAGGAAGCACCATTCTTGGGTGAGCCAACAGTTATTAAGTCAGAACCTGGCTCACATCCAACCGCTGTAGCTGAAGCTGGTATAGATGTGTACGCACTGACTCACAATGAGACCTCTACCGGAGTTGCAATGCCAATTCTGCGTCCAGCAGGAACAGATGGCGCACTCGTACTAGTTGATGCGACATCAGCTGCTGGTGGCTTAATGGTTGATGCAAAAGAGTTTGATACTTATTACTTTGCACCTCAGAAGTCTTTTGCATCAGATGGTGGTTTGTGGATCGCGATCATGTCTCCTGCTGCGATTGCTCGCGCAGAGAAGATCAAGGCCAGCGGTCGTTGGGTTCCAGCTTTCTTTGATCTTGGAATCGCAATTGAGAACTCACGTTTAGACCAGACCTACAACACTCCGGCTCTTGTGACTTTGATGTTGCTTGCAGAACAGATCGAGTGGATGAATAGCAATGGTGGTTTGTCATTTGCTGCAGGACGTAGCACCAAGTCCTCAGATATTTTGTACTCATGGGCAGAAAAGACAAGTTACACAACTCCATTTGTAACTGATGCAGCAATGCGTTCAAAGGTTGTTGGAACAATTAACTTTGATGATGCAATTGATGCAACAAAGATCGCAGCAGCGCTTCGTGAAAACGGAATTGTTGATACAGAGCCTTACCGAAAGCTAGGCAAGAATCAGCTGCGCATCGGTATGTTCCCAGCGGTTGATCCAAGTGATGTTGAAGCACTTACCAAGTGCATTGACCACGTTGTTGCCGCTCTGTAATGTCTAAGAGCTTTCATCGCGATCGTTTCTTCTGGGTAGTAGCGGTCCAGACCGCTGTTGTTAACTTCTATCTAGGTGGCTTTGGGCCAGCACAATCTCTACTGCGTGCAGATCAAGGTACGTCGCTCACTATCGCTGGATTACACGGAACCGCGATGGGTATTGCTTCAATCTTTGCAGGCTGGGCTAATCCACGAATTGCACATAAGTTTGGACGTAACCGTGCCAGCTGGATCGGTTTATCTATCTTCACCGCAGGACTAACCTTGTTTGTGATTTCACCACCGGTGTACATCACCTTGCCAGCAACCTTTATTACAGGTTTCGGCACATCAGTAGTCATCAACACGATGCTTACCAAGATGTCTTCGCATTACGGCAAAGCGGCAGAGGTAGCGATTCCACAAGCAAATGGAATTGCATCAGTTGGCTTTGTTACCGGAACTGCGTTGATTGGAACAATCGCAATCGCTTTCCCAAGTTTATGGCGTTTAGGTTTACTACTTGCACTCCCTGTTGCATTACTGCTGTTTTTTGTTGGCCGCGAAAAAGATGCCGACGAACATGTTCCTGATGAGCATGGTCCACAGGGTGGAAAGCTTTCGGCAAAGTTTTGGATCTCATGGTTTGGTTTTGTTGCTTGTATTTCCAGTGAGTTTGCTACCTCATTCTGGGCTGCAGCGCTGTTAAAGGATCGAGTTGGATCAACAGCTGCGATTTCAACAGTTGCAATTGTGGCCCTTGGTACAGGTATGGGAATTGGACGTTGGTACGGTGGGCTGGTTCTAAAGAATCTTCCACTTGATAATCAACTGCTCACAATCATTGCGGTGCAGTTCCTAGGTTTCCTCGGGTTCTGGTTGTCACACAACATGCTTATTTCACTTCTATGTCTCTTGGTAGTTGGACTTGGTATCTCAATGCAGTTTGCATTGTCATCAATTCGATTGATTGGCTTAAGCGATGGTCGTCCAGATTTAGCGATTGGACGTGCCTCATTGGCTGCTGGAATTGCTATTGCCGGAGCTCCATTTTTGCTGGGTCTATTGGGAGATAGCTTTGGAATTTCACGTGCCTACATCATGGTTTTCGTCTTGATCGGCCTAGCTTTCATCATCGTGAAGGCGATTCCTTCTCATGTGAAGGAGACAGTGTGAGCTATAAGACTAGAAGATTAATAACCTTGCTTGCGCTGATCGGTATTTTACTTGTGATCGCGATCAACAGTCTTTAAGACTGTTGCAACAGAAATATCTGCAGGTAGCGATACGCGGTTCTTGTACTTGAACCAGATGTACAAAGAAGCAGCTAGGGAAATACCACCACAGATAACAATTGTTGGTCGGATTCCGACCAGATCCGTTGTTGCGCCAATAAGTGGTGAACCAAATGGAGTTCCGCCCATGAAGATCAATAGGTACAGCCCCATTACACGTCCGCGGATTGCTGGGTCGGTACTTGTCTGAACAATTGAATTAGCTGAAACCAAAGTTGTTAACGCTGTAACGCCACAAATGGGTAGCCACAGAATGTACAGACTGTAGTTAGGAATAATTGAAAGCACCATAATCGAGATTGAAAAAGCGATTCCGCCCTTAATCACAAACTTGGTATTTCTAAACCGCTCTAGACGGGCTGATCCAATAGCACCTGACAAAGATCCAATTGCAATGAAGGTTCCCATAAGACCAAAGCTTGCTGGTCCTAAACCAAACTCTTGTGTCGCCATAAGCGCGTTAAAGATCTGGAAGTTCAAACCAAAGGTCGCTAAGAAGAAGACCATCAACATCACGACATAGATATCAGGACGGGCCTTTGCGTATGCAATTCCTTCTCTAATGCTTCCATCGGATTTTGGACGATCGAGATGAAAGAAAGCCTTTTCATTAATGTTCATTAACGCTGCGATGACAAAGAAGTATGAAAGCCCGTTAACAATAAATGAGGGCCCGGTGCCAAAGGCTGCGATCAAACCACCTGAAATCGCAGGTCCTACGAGGCGACCGGCGTTGAAGTTAGCTGAGTTCAATGAAACCGCATTGGGTAGATCTGTTTGCCCGACGACCTCTGTTGTGAAGGCTTGGCGAACTGGCGCATCAATCGCCGTTGAAATACCCAAGATTCCAGCAAGGACAAAGACATGCCACAGCGCAATTAGATCTGTCATAACTAGCGCACCTAAAGCAAGTGATGCTGCACCACCAACAACATTGGTAAGGATTAATACTTTTCGCTTATTGAATCGATCTGCGAGTTTTCCACCGTGTAGCGAGAAAGCCAAAACCGGTGCGAATTGAACAGCGGTAACCAAACCTAAGTAGGTTCCATTGTTATTTGTAAGTTCTAGTACGAGCCAATCTTGAGCAATTCGCTGGGCCCAGCTGCCAATATTTGAAACTGTGTTGGCAGGAAAGAGAATTCGGTAATTACGGTGGCGAAATGAACGCCAATTACCATCCTCTTTTACCGATAAACGCATTACTCTTCTTCCATGACTACTCGACTACGCAATGCAGTAACTCTAGTCGCTATTGGAATTATGTGCTGGGTGATAGCTGGTGTGATTGCTCTTGCAGTGGGTGCTGATGCCAAAGTTATTTGGACCTGCGTAATGGGAGCAGGGTTAGGCTTAGTTGGTATTCGTTACACAATTCGTCGTGATCGACGAAGCGGCATTTAAAAAGTTTTAAGCACGCTAGTTTTAATTAAGCTCCGAGGGCAGTAGCGATACCGCGCAACACACGACCAAGACGATCAGCCTCTTGTGCATTTGGATGACGTCCATGGCGCAAACCATTTCCGACCTTATCCAACATCTTGATTGTGTCTTCAATCATCGCAGCAAGATCATCACTGTTAACACGTGAGTTCTCAACTAGTGATGGTGGAGCATCAATGATGTGTACTGATAATGCTTGTGGGCCTTTACGGCTATCTGCAATAGAAAACTCAAGCTTTGTTCCAGGCTTTACCGTTGCAACACCTTCAGGAAGTGAAGTTGCAGCTAGATAAACATCTTCGCCTTCATCATTTGCAATGAAGCCGAAGCCTTTTTCCAATGAGAACCATTTAACGCGTCCTGTAGGCATGGGGAGGGCTCCTTGCTTGTTTTCTTAACTAGTTTTTACATAGGTATCGCGGTTGCGATAGCAGGTGCTTAGTTTAACACCGGCTCTGTGAAGGTCGCTTCGGAATGTGCTCCGCAGCCATGATCCACGCTCACTACGCGTGCATCATCAGGCGAGATCGCATTGGCGCATACGCCAAAGGTTGCTCGCAATGATCCTGCAATTGGAATAAAGAATCCGCAGCTGTGACATGGCTTTGGTGCTGACTGGGCAACGGGCGCGTTTGGTCCACGTTCGCCGTCATACCAACGCTTAGCTGCCTGGTCACGTCCTTCAATTGAAAGAACACGTGCACGACCTAAACCAAGTTCGATCGCCATCGCAGTATCAAGCTCTTCATCCTGTGGCAGCGCTTGTTGTCCTGCAACTAAACGTGTGTCATCAAGTGAGCTAGGAACAATGTCGCCAACGCCAACATCGCCAGGAAGAATGCGATCGCGATATGGAATCCATTCAGGAGCACGTAATGCATCTGGGCCTGGAAGAACTACAACATCGCAAATTGTTGGTTGTGCATCGGTATCAACCTTTGCAACGGTGATACACCAACGCCACCCTTTGTATCCTGCAAGGTTTGCTTCAAATAAATATGTTGCAACGCGGTTCTCATCATCAAATTCAACTGAAACAAATCCGCCAACTTGATCAGGTTTTTCTGCCTGCTCTAAAGCGGCGTTACGGGCAAGATCCTTTGCATCAAAAGCAACAACGGTGCTCTTTGCTGGTGCCTCTTTTTGAGTAGCCTCCTTTTTCGGAGCCTTCTCCTTTTTAGGAGCGAGAGATTTCTTTGCCATGGTCTAAGGGTAAAGCAGAACGCCGCCTCTGTGTTAATCAGAGACGGCGTTACGCGTAACTACTAGTTAAGAATGGCTTAGAAGTCCATATCTCCGCCACCCTGAGGCATTGGGTTTGCTGACTTAGGTTCTGGCTTATCGGTAATTACTGCCTCTGTTGTAATAAAGAGAGCT
>JAPOJK010000024.1 GCA_029978465.1 Actinomycetota bacterium | reverse complement strand
GCTTTGTTAAGCGTGGAGAGTTTGAGGCGTTGAAGCAAGAGGTTGCTGCATTGAAAAAGGGTGGCGCTGCTGCGAAGAAGAGCCCGGCTAAAAAATCCGCTGCTAAAAAGACGGGCGCACAAAAGAGCACCGCTAAAAATTCCGCGAAGAAGGTTGTTAAGAAAACCGCTGCTAAGAAGAGAACTGCCAAGAAGGTGAGCAAGTAAATGGATAACTCAACATCTCAATCACACTCCAGTAGCGAGCAGTTCAATGGCGAGGGTTTTGTCGAAGAGCTTCGCAATGAGTTGCAAGAGATTGATGCGATGGAGGTAAGCGATCATGCTCAACGTTTTGAGGCGCTTCACCACAAACTCAATCAAGCTCTGTCATCTATTGATGGCCTCTAATTAATCCACCTTTATGAAGACACGTCTGGATGCCGAACTCGTACGTAGAGAGTTAGCGCGTTCACGTGAGCAGGCGGCGGATCTGATTGAGAAGAGATCGGTTTTAGTCAATGGAATTCCAGCGACCAAACCCGCGACGCAGGTTGATGCTGAAACCTCAATAACCATTTCCGGAGATCGTGATGACTTTGTCTCGCGCGGTGGGCATAAATTAGATGGCGCGTTGAACGCCTTCACAGGTGTCACCGTTGAAGGAAAGCGGTGTTTAGATGCGGGAGCCTCAACTGGAGGATTTACCGATGTATTGCTGCGCAGAAACGCAGGCCATGTAGTTGCTGTCGATGTTGGATATGGACAGTTGGCCTGGGGTCTGCGACAGGATGAGCGAGTTTCAGTGTTAGATCGCACCAATATTCGTCACTTAACGGGGGATATGGTGGGTGAGCCGATTGATTTAGTGGTCGCCGATCTTTCCTTTATCTCCTTAACCTTAGTACTTCCCGCTTTAGCTGCGGTTTCAAAGCCAGATGCTGATTTTGTTGTGATGGTAAAACCTCAATTTGAGGTTGGTCGAGAAAAGTTAGGTGCAGGAGGAGTAGTGCGCGATCCTGCATTACGTAAAGCTGCTGTTATCGAGGTTGCAGAGTCTGCTTACGATGTCGGTTTAGGCACAATGGGAATTACTGCTAGTCCTCTACCGGGACCTGCAGGAAATGTTGAATACTTCTTATGGCTTCGTCGCGGCGCCGCCGAGATCGATCACGCGATGCTTGATGAAGCCATAGCGATTGGACCACAGTGATGCGTAATCTTTTGATTGTTTGTAACCCAGGACGAGTTGATGCTGTTGTCGCCGCGGTTGAGCTGCAACAAAACCTTGCATCTACCTTTGGTATCTACACAATCTCTGATGTCAATATTCCAGGAATGATCCGCTCCACCATTGCTGATCTTCCAGAGATTGAAGCGGCGGTGGTTCTCGGTGGAGATGGAACTATGTTGCGCGCAGCAGAGGTTGCTCATGAGCGCGGAATTCCATTGCTGGGCGTGAACTTGGGCCATGTTGGATTTTTATCTGAGGTTGAGCGTTCAAAGATCGCCGATGTTATTCACGCAGTGATTAACAAGAGTTATGTGATCGATCCTCGCATCACCTTGGGGTACACCGTAGAACGTGATGGTGAGATCGTTGCATCAGGTTGGGCGCTCAATGAGGTAACCGTTGAACGTGAGAAGGCGACAATGGTTGAACTCTTTCTTGAGATTGATAACCGACCAATCTCTCGTTGGGGGTGTGATGGTTTGATCTGTTCAACACCAACCGGATCTACCGCGTATGCATTCTCTGCCGGCGGACCAGTTGTATGGCCAGCTGTTGATGCGTTGGTAGTTTTACCCATCTCCGCCCATGCGCTTTTCTCCCGTCCACTTGTAATCTCACCAACATCTGTCATTGCAGTTGGTATCGAATCTTCACAAGCATTTTTATCAGCCGATGCTCTCCGTAAATTCCCACTGGTGGCAGGTGACCGTGTAGTTGTCACAAAGGATTCGCAAATTATTCAACTGGCCCACTTGAAAAACACACTATTTAGCGATCGATTGGTGGCAAAGTTCAAACTACCTGTTGAGGGCTGGCGTGGTGAGTGAACGTACCTTTCTCGAAGAGATAACTATTCGCTCGATCGGTGTAATCGAAAGCTCAACTCTAGAAATATCAAAGGGATTAACTGTTTTATCTGGTGAAACAGGTGCCGGTAAAACAATGATTTTAACCGCGTTAAACCTCATTTTAGGAGGCAAGGCGGATAGTTCACTGGTTCGAAAAGGCGCAGAGCGGTTAGTAGCTAGCGGAAAGTTTTCAATTCCTAAGGCGCAGGAGATTTTGTTTGAGGATGCGCTCATCGAAGATGGTGAGCTCATCGTTGTCCGAACAGTTGCAGCTGATGGAAAAAGTAAGGCAACGATCAACGGGGTGAGCGCGACAGCATCTACCTTGGCTACCTTTGGGGAAAATTTAGTTGAAGTGCATGGACAGGCAGCAAACCACACCATTACTAAATCTTCACGACAACGAGAATTAGTGGATCGTTTCGGTGCAATAGATATCGATCAGTATCAATTAGCGCTTTCTCGTTACCACGATATGAAGGATCGGATTGCAGCACTCAAGAAAAGTATCGCTGCCAAGGATAAAGAGTTAGCGGAACTGCGCGAGTTTGCTCGCGAGTTTTCCGCGCTCAACCCACAGGGTGCCGAGTTAGATGAGATTGAAGCTGAGATCGCCCGCTTATCAAGCGTTGAAGAGTTACGCACAGCAACGGCGATGGCAACCGCTGCGATTGAAGATGAGGAGGCGGGTTCACTGACTTCTTTAGGAACTGCACGTCGCTCCATGGAAAATGCTCGTTCAAAGGATCGACTTCTAGAAGAGATTTATCAGCAATTGAGTGAAAGCTTTTTTCTCCTCGCAGATGCGCAAAGTGCGCTTAATAGCTACTTATCTCGCCTAGAGGCAGATCCCGTTCGGTTAGATTTTCTGCAGCAGCGCAAAGCTCAATTTATTGCCTTGATTAAAAAGTTTGGTTCTGGAAACTCTGTAGAGGTTGAGATTCAAGCGCTTCAACTTCGCTATAAAAACTCAGCAGAGGCGATTGCAGATCTTGAAGGTGGAGATGCTCGTTTGCAGGAGTTAGAGAAAGAGTTAACCGCGGTCAAGAAAACATTATTGGCTGAGGCAAAAAAGGTTTCAGAGGCACGTATTCAGGCGGCAAAGAAGTTATCGGTTTTAGTAACTCAAGAGATTCAGCAGTTATCAATGCCCCATGCAACCTTTGTTGCACAGGTGCAGTCAGCTGATTATTCAGCGCCTAAGGAATCAGATTTCACTTCGCAAGGTTGTGATGAGATATCTATGTTCATCCAAGGACATAAAGATGCGCCACTTGTTCCATTAGCAAAGGGTGCATCAGGCGGAGAAATGTCACGCGTGATGTTGGCCCTTGAAGTTGTCATAGCTAAAACCCATCCAATCGGAACATATGTATTTGATGAGGTTGATGCTGGAGTTGGTGGAAAGGCTGCGATTGAAGTTGGTCGTCGACTTCATCAACTCGCACAACATGCACAGGTAATTGTTGTCACCCACCTGCCTCAAGTTGCGGCGTGGGCCGACTCTCACTTTGTTGTAACTAAAAACAATGATGGAACGGTAAGCCAGAGCGATGTGCGCCAGGTCTCTGGTGATGAGCGGGTAGAAGAGGTTGCCCGCATGTTGGCTGGCCTGGAAAACTCCGCCAGCGCCCGCGAACACGCCACTGAACTGCTTTCTTTGAAGGTGTAAGAACACAACGCCGATAAATGATAGGTTTGACTCCCATGGGCCAAGCACATGTGACTAAACACTTATTTGTAACCGGCGGAGTCGCCTCAAGTTTGGGCAAAGGACTCACAGCCTCAAGTCTTGGACGATTATTAGTAGCCCGCGGCATCCGCGTAACCATGCAAAAGCTAGATCCGTACCTCAACGTTGATCCAGGCACGATGAACCCATTTCAACATGGCGAGGTTTTTGTTACCGATGATGGCTCTGAAACAGATTTAGATATTGGCCATTATGAGCGCTTCCTAGATCGCAACCTTCATGGCTCAGCAAATGTGACCACAGGTCAGGTGTACTCACGTGTAATCGCTCGTGAACGCCGCGGAGAGTATCTAGGTGAGACGGTTCAGGTAATTCCTCACATCACCAATGAAATCAAAGAGCGCATCATTGCGATGGCAAGCCCAGATATTGATTTAGTAATCACTGAAGTTGGTGGAACTGTTGGAGATATTGAATCGCAACCATTTTTGGAGGCAATTCGCCAAATTCGCCAAACAGTTGGTCGCGATAATGTTTTCTATTTACATGTCTCATTGGTTCCCTACATTGGACCATCTGGTGAGCTAAAGACAAAGCCAACCCAGCACTCAGTTGCAGCGTTGCGCAGTATTGGTATTGCTCCCGATGCGATTGTTTTGCGTTCAGATCGCGAAATTCCAGAGGGCGTCAAGAAGAAGATTTCGCTGATGTGCGATGTTGATTCAGAGGCGGTTGTTGCAGCTGTTGATGCTCCATCGATCTATGACATCCCAAAGGTTTTACATAGGGAAGGCTTAGATGCCTACGTTGTAAAGCGTCTTGGCTTTGACTGTCATGATGTTGTGTGGGGGGAGTGGGACGCACTTCTAGAGAAGGTCCACCACCCAAAGCACCACATCAAGGTAGGTCTTGTCGGAAAGTACATCGATCTTCCAGATGCTTATCTCTCTGTCTCAGAGGCGTTGCGCGCAGGCGGTTTTGCTAATGAAGCAAAGATCGAGATTGTGTGGATAGCAAGTGATGAGTGTGAAACCCCAGAGGGTGCAAAGAAGCATTTAGAAAATGTGGATGCAATCTGTGTTCCAGGTGGTTTCGGTATTCGAGGTATTGAAGGAAAAGTTGGAGCACTTAAATTTGCTCGTGAAAACAAGATTCCAACTTTGGGATTATGTCTTGGTTTGCAATGCATGGTGATTGAAGCCGCTCGAAACCTTGCAGGAATTAAGGATGCAATTTCTGCAGAATTTTCTGATTCCGGAACACCAGTTATTGCAACGATGGATGATCAAAAGGATGTTGTATCGGGTAAGGGCGATATGGGCGGAACTATGCGTCTTGGTCTTTACACCGCTAATTTGTTAGCAGGCTCTGTTGTCGCGCAGACCTATGGTTCAACTGAGGTTTCTGAGCGACATCGCCACCGTTATGAGGTCAATAACAAGTACCGCGATCAAATTTCGAACGCTGGCCTTACTTTCTCAGGAATGTTTAAAGAGCAAGATCTTGTGGAGTTTGTAGAACTTCCATCAGAGGTGCATCCTTATTACGTAGGTACGCAAGCTCATCCTGAGCTTCGTTCTCGTCCAACTCGACCACACCCATTGTTTATTGGTTTGATCGCGGCGGCAGTAGCAGCGAAAGGTTAATCATGATCGTCGGAGTTCCTAAAGAGATTAAAGTTCACGAATCCCGTGTAGCTATTACACCTGAAGGTGTCTCTGAATTTGTACATGCCGGACACACAGTTATTATCGAAGATAAAGCAGGTGTGGGTTCATCAATTACCAATGAAGAGTTCATTGCAGCTGGTGCAACGATTGTTCCAACCGCCGATGATGTGTGGCAAAAAGCGGATTTAGTCTTGAAGGTAAAAGAACCTATTGAGCCTGAGTATCCAAAGATGCGTAAGGGACAAACTCTCTTTACATATCTACACCTTGCAGCTTCAAAAGCCTGCACAGATGCATTAGTGAAATCAGGAACAACAGCTATTGCATACGAGACCGTTGAAGTTAATGGAACATTGCCACTACTTGCACCCATGAGCGAGGTTGCTGGTCGTCTTGCAACTCAGGTCGGTGCTACAGCGCTTCAAAAGCCACATGGTGGTCGTGGAGTTTTGCTGGGTGGAGTTCCTGGTGTTGCACCTGGGCGAGTTGTCGTTATCGGTGGCGGAGTTGCAGGTCTTAACGCCGCAGTTATCGCCGTTGGAATGGGCGCAGATGTCATCGTTTTTGATCGCTCTATTAATCGCTTGCAGTACATCGACACTGTTTACGGTGGAAGAATCAAGACCCTTGTCGCTTCTAAGCACGCCATCGAACGTGAAGTAAAGCAAGCAGATCTTGTTGTTGGCGCTGTGCTTGTTCATGGAGCAAAGGCACCTAAGTTGGTTTCAAATGCATTGGTTGCGCAGATGAAGAGCGGTTCGGTATTGGTCGATATCGCAATTGATCAGGGTGGATGTTTTGAAGATTCAAAGCCAACGACACATGCTGAACCAACATATACAGTTCATAACTCTGTCTTTTACTGTGTAGCAAATATGCCAGGTGCGGTTCCTGTCGCATCAACATATGCACTTACCAATGCAACCCTTCCATTTGCCCTTTCTTTGGCAAACCTTGGATGGGAAGCGGCCTGTGACAAAGATAAAAACCTTGCTAAAGGTTTGAATGTGCATGACGGAAAGATTTATTACTCCGCCGTCGCAGAAGCACATGGTTACGCAAGCGCTCAGCTTTGATCTAGCTGCCTCATCCTTTCTCAATCATCTTCAGATTGAGAGGGGATTGGCCGCAAATTCAATTGCCGCCTATCGACGTGATTTAGAGAAGTTTGGCCTTTTTCTCAATGGCAAAGATCTTCGCGAGGTAACTCCAGAGTTAATCACCGCTTTTGAAAGTTCATTACGTGAAGCAAAACTATCTGTTGCAACGGTAAACCGCGCTGATTCGACCCTGCGATCCTTTTTCAAACATTTACAACAAGAGCATGGGTACGCTGACCCGACCTTGGAAATTGCAGCAAGCAAATCTGCCCGTCGATTACCTAAAGCGCTCACTATCGCTCAAATACTTTCAATGATTGAAGCAGCGCATAAAGCGAGCGAACCAATAACCCTTCGCGATCAAGCGATGCTGGAACTTTTATACAGCAGTGGTGCGCGAGTAAGTGAATTAATTGGAATCAATATGAATGATCTGAGCAAAGTTCAGAGCGATGATGGAGAAATTACTACGCTAAAGCTACGTGGAAAAGGTTCTAAAGAACGAATAGTTCCACTTGGTTCATTTGCAACAAAGGCGATTGATGATTACTGCGTGAGAATTCGTCCCGATTTATTAGCTAAGAATCCAAAGAACAATGCAGCCCTCTTCCTTAACTCTCGCGGTGGAAGAATTTCGCGCCAATCTGCATGGCAGATGGTGTTAGATGCGGCAGCTGCAGCTGGTATTACTGAACATGTTTCACCCCATGTATTTAGGCATTCATATGCGACACATTTATTGGATGGCGGTGCCGATATTCGTGTTGTACAAGAGTTATTGGGGCATGCATCTGTTACAACAACCCAGATTTATACCTTGATTACAATCGACAAAGTTCGCGAGAGTTATTCAATGGCGCATCCTCGCGCCAAGTAGAGATTACTGACCGCGAAGTCTACGAGCCAAGATGCTTTGATCGCCCTTGGCTTCCAGATCAGCGATGATTACGGCGATTGATTCGCGAACGATGCGACCGCGATCAACAGCTAAACCGAGGTCACCACGAAGTTGCAGGCGGGCCTGATCAAGATCAAATAACTCATCTGGAGATAAGTACACAGTGATTTTTTCATCATGACGTTCACGTCCTGAAGGGGAGCGGTCAACAGTTGTTACACGACGACGTGCAATTGTGCGGACACCCTTCTTTGAAGAAGCAGCTTTTGGAGTCGCAATTGCGGGTGGTACTAATGGTGCTGCAACCTCTTGAGAACTTTGCGCAGGGACTGCACTCAATGCTGGTGCGGTTGAACGGAATAGTTCATCTGCACCTGGAAGGTTTGCTCTACGTGTCATCGTGCGCCTCCTCTGGCGATTAGTTCTCGGGCTAGACGGCGGTATGAAGCTGCGCCACCTGAAGATGTTGCATATGTTGTGATTGGTTCGCCAACAACAGTAGTTTCTGGGAAACGAATTGTCTTGGCAATAATTGTTTCAAAAACATCCTCTGGGAACTGTTCAAGGATGCGTTCTAATACCTGACGATTGTGTGAGGTCTTCTTGTCATACATTGTTGCCAAGATTCCAATGAGACGAAGTTCTGGGTTCAGGAAGTTCTTCACCTTATCTAGATTGCCCTTGAGTTCAATAAATCCATGCAATGCAAAGTATTCACACTGCATGGGAACAATTACCTCTTGAGATGCAACCAAAGCGTTGATCGTTAACTGACCCATTGTTGGCTGGCAATCAATCAAAATTACATCGTAGTAATCTCGAAGTGGGGCCAAAGCGCGCTTAAGGTATTGCTGACCACCGATTTCAGCGCCCAAGGTTGTTTCTGCTGTACCAAGATCGCGGTTAGCAGGTAGGAAATCCAATCCAGGAACTGAGGATTTCAAAACAATCTCATCAACATTTGCTGTTGGTGTCATCAATGCGTAGTAAACAGTTTGTTCCAATGGAAGCGAGTGAGCGTTAACGCCAAGACCAAGTGATAGACCGCCTTGAGGATCGAAGTCGACGAGCAAAACTCGACGACCCATTTCAGCCAGCGCTGCACCAAGGTTGATTGTGCTAGTTGTCTTTCCAACTCCACCCTTTTGGTTGAAGATTGAGATCACCTTGGCATTGCCATGCTCCGCTAGTGCAGCTGGAGTAGGAAAGCTCTTCGCAGCTTTGCCCAGAAGGGTTGATGTTGTTGCAACATCCTCTGCAATTGTCGATTTAGCGTTCAATCTTCAAACCTCTTTCCTGATATAGCAAAGAGCCTATGCGGTACACAGAAAACAGGCAAGCGTGAAGTAAGGTGCGCTCATGGCTTTAGCTTCAGATACCGCGATCGAGGAGAACAGCGATGTAAACCCTTCCTCGGGTGGTTTCTCCGTTCATCTAGCTAACTTTGATGGACCCTTTGATCTACTGCTCCAGCTGATTTCGCGCCACAAGATGGATGTCACTGAGGTGGCTTTAAGCATCGTCACCGATGAGTTCATCGCCTTTATCCGTGAGCTTGAGGCATCGGGTGCGGGGTGGGATCTAGATCAAGCAACTGAGTTTCTTGTTGTCGCTGCAACCCTGCTGGATCTTAAAGCGGCGAGACTTCTTCCAAGCGGAGAGGTTGAGGATGAGGAGGATCTAGCCCTCCTTGAGGCCCGCGATCTGCTCTTTGCCCGATTACTTCAGTACCGAGCCTTCAAGGAGATCGCAGCGACCTTTGGCGAGCGCATTCTGGCCGCCGATAAATCCTTCCCACGCGTTGTGGCTCTTGATCCAGCCTTGGCCAGTCTGCTGCCTGAGGTCCTTATTGGCGTAGGTGCCCAGCGCTTTGCCGCCATCGCAGAGCGTGTGTTAACCCCTAAGGTTTCCCCGGTCGTCGCGGTAGAGCACCTCCATATGCCGCTTGTGAGCGTCACAGAGGAGTCAAAGCGGGTTGTTGAGGCGTTGCGCCACTCCAAATCCTTGAGCTTTAGAAATCTGATCTCAGATGCCGATAGCACCTTGGTTGTTGTGGCACGCTTCCTGGCGCTGCTGGATCTCTACCGTCAAGGTGTTTTGAGGTTTGACCAGGTTGTAGCCCTGGGAGAGCTCCATATTCGATGGACCGGCTCCCTGGAGGGCGAGGTTGAGATCACCGATGAGTTTGATATACCCGTGGTTTTAGAGATGGAAGACTCGACAGAAAGTGGCGAAAATGTCTAATGTAGAAGTTGAACGTTCCATCGAGGCGATCCTGATGGTCGTGGATGAGCCTGTGACTGAGCTGGTTCTGGCTCAGGTTCTAGAGCGTCCCGTTGAGGAGATTGAGGCGGCTTTGGCAACGTTAGAAGGCTCTTACGAGGAACGTGGTTTTGCTCTTCGTAAGATCAATGGGGGATGGCGTTTCTACAGCCACCCTGCCTATTCAGCGGCGGTTGAGAAGTTTGTCTTGGATGGCCAGCAATCCCGGCTGACCCAGGCGGCGTTGGAGACTTTGTCGGTAATCGCCTACCGCCAACCGGTATCTCGCGCACGAGTATCAGCTATCCGTGGGGTAAATGTTGAAGCGGTTATGAAGACCCTGGTAACACGTGGTCTGGTGGAGGAGTCGGGGCTTGAGCATGAGACCGGAGCGATTCTATACAAGACCACCAGCTACTTCTTGGAACGGCTTGGCTTGAACTCGCTTGAGGATCTTCCAGCGCTTGCTCCATACCTACCTGATCTCGATGGCTTGGATGAGATCCTCGATTCGCTAACCGACTAGCTCTTCCGCTACCCTTACCTCCTGACTGTCGGGAGGATAGCCATGGCCCAAATGAGGCTTAACAAGATCATCGCAGATGCTGGAATCACAAGCCGTCGCGGTGCCGATGAATTAATCGAATCCGGTCGCGTGACCGTTAATGGAATCACCGTACGTGAGATGGGCAGCAAATTTGACCCTGAGAAAGATAAAGTCATGGTTGATGGTGAGACAATTACACGTACTTTGACTAAGTCTTATCTCGCACTTCATAAACCAAAAGGTGTTTTGTCTACGATGTTTGACCCGGAGGGGCGACCCTCGCTGGATGATTTCATCGACCTTCGTAAGGAGCGTTTATTCCATGTGGGGCGTCTAGATAAGGACTCTGAGGGGCTAATTTTGCTCACCAATGATGGGGATCTGACCTTTAGAGCAACCCACCCATCCTTTGGTCTGGAGAAGACCTACATCATCGAGTTTGATGGTCCATTACCGACAGGGGTGGATAAGGTCCTTCTTAAGGGTGTCGAGCTAGAGGATGGAATGGGTCGAGTCCTTACCTTTAAGCAGCTCTCACCCCGATGGATTGAGGTCTCGATTCATGAGGGTCGATATCACATTATCCGACGGCTGATGGAGGCGGTTGGTGTGGATGTCCTTCGATTGATCCGTACCAAGTTTGGACCGATCTCCTTGGGAGATACCCCTGAAGGACGTTGGCGAGATCTCAATGACACAGAGTTAATGAATCTACGAAAGGCTTTAGATATTTAACCTCTTTACGATAAATCGGTTTTTTATCGAAAAAACCTTATATCGTTTTATCGCTAATTATCGACGTGATTACCAATTTATCGATAATCGTGCGCTCAGATAGCGCGCTGGGTGTAGATTTATCGATAATAAAAGTTATGGAGAGTGCACAGATCTTCACTACCAACTGTAGTGAGATTGTAGTAAACAGGTTTAACGGTTTAAAGGTTTTATCGACATATACAGTTTTAAATACACACCAATATTGGTGAGGAAAGGTACCCTTATCCCATGAGTGTGCGTGCTATTCGAGGAGCTATTCAAGTGCCGGCTAACACCGCTGCCGATATCGCGGCGGGTGTGCAGGAGCTGGTTTCTGCGATCCTTGAGGCCAATCAGTTGGTGCCATCGGATGTGATCTCTGTTTTCTTCACATCTACAGTGGATCTCAACGCTGCCTTTCCAGCCGCCGCCTGCCGTGAGATGGGCTTTGCCAATGTTCCATTAATTGGCTCAGTTGAGGTAGATGTCCCTGGCGCCCTCAATCGGACTATTCGAGCGATGTTTCATGTTGAGAGCACAAAGGCTGCAGATCAGATAAGCCATATGTACCTGCATGGTGCTGCCGCCCTGCGCAGAGATATCGCTCAATAATGTCCTCAGAAAAGCTCACCAAGGTCAGGGTTGTAGGCTCAGGATTAATCGGAACCTCTATCGGTCTGGGCTTAATCCAGCGTGGGGTAGTGGTTGAAATGATCGATGCCGATCCCACTACAGCATCATTAGCCAATGATCTCGTGGGTGGAGCCAAGGTCGCTGATCCAGAGGTGGTAGTCCTAGCAATGCCGACCTCACAACTCTCGGTGGTCATTGAGGAAGAGATTGCATTAAACCCACACTCAACATTTATAGATGTTGGCAGTGTTAAGGGTGAAGTTGAACTGAAGGTTAAGACGATTTCAGCTCTTTCTAGACGATTTTTGCCCACCCATCCTATGGCAGGCCGTGAAATAGGCGGAGCGGCCTCGGCACGGGCGGATTTATTCCAGGGGCGCAGTTGGATACTTACGCCTAGCCAGGATCTGGAGCAGAGCTCAAAGGATCTGGTACTAGAACTCATCAACCTCTTGGGTGCAACGCCTATTGAGCTTTCAGCGGCAGATCATGATCGAGCGGTAGCAAAGATCTCTCATCTACCTCAGGTTGCAGCCTCACTTATCGCCAAGCAGTTAACCGGCACTCCTGCGGAGTGGATGGAGCTAGCGGGGCAGGGGCTGCGGGATACAACCCGCATCGCAGGTTCAGATGAGGCGCTGTGGAAGGAGATTATTTACTCCAATCGCGTTGAACTGCGGCAATTGCTTATAAATCTACAAAACGATCTTGGCTCAATGATTGATTCCTTGGATGATCCAGAAAAGATTGCTGCGTTAATTGCTGCAGGACGAGCAGGACGGGCTTTGATTCCTGGAAAACATGGCGGAAAGGCCCGTGAGTACTCGTTTCTTCCTATTGTTATTGATGACAAACCAGGTCAGTTAGGTGCGATCTTTAATGAGTGCGCCGCGATGGATGTCAACGTAGAAGATTTGAACATTGAACACTCGCCGGGACAATTAAGTGCGCTTATTACATTGGCGTTATCACACAGTGATGCTGACAAACTTTCATCACATCTAAGCTCGATCGGATGGAATGTTCATCCGATTCGTAAATAGAAGTAGGCTCATCGCATGGGCATAGTCGTAGCAATTGATGGCCCTAGCGGGGCTGGAAAATCAAGCACTGCAAAAGCAATAGCAACTCGCGCTGGTTGGGATTATCTCGACACTGGTGCTTTGTATCGCGCAGTTACTTGGCTTGCTCTTGAATACAAATGCGAAGAAGCTTTTTCAATTGTGCAAGCGATCAAAGATCATCCAATTAAGTTCATTGCAGATCCGACCTCACCAAATGTATTTGCAGGTGAAACTCAGATTACCCATGCGATTCGTGGAACATCAGTTACTGAAAATGTTTCTCGAATAAGTGCAATGCCTGAAATTCGCAGAGAACTTTTGAATCTGCAACATCGCATCATCGATGCAGCAGAACGTGGAATTGTTGTAGAAGGTCGCGACATTGGAACTGTAGTTGCCCCTGAAGCTGGATTAAAGATTTACCTGACCGCTGATTTAGATGCACGTGCAACTAGACGTGAAAATGAAATAGAGGATAAGAGTGTTGATGTAAAGCAATCTTTGGATAACCGAGATGCGGTTGATTCAACCCGTGCTGTTTCACCATTAGTAATGGCCGCCGATGCGGTTGAAGTTGATTCAACCTACTTAGACCTAGATGAAACCATTGAACGCATTTGGGAGCTGTTAAAGAAGCGTAATTTGCTCGGTTTACCGATCGTTGCAATCTTGGGTCGTCCTAATGTTGGTAAATCAACCTTGATTAACCGCTTCTTAGGAAGACGTGAAGCAATTGTTGAAGATACTCCTGGTGTAACACGTGACCGAGTTCAGTATGAATGTGAATGGGGCGGTCGACGTTTTATCATTATGGATACCGGTGGTTGGGAAGCAAAGCCAGATGGAATTGCGGTACAAGTAAGCGCAGGATCTGAAATCGCTATGCAGGAAGCAGATGTTTTGTGCTTTGTTGTTGATGCTCAAGTTGGAGCACTTGATGAGGATGACATCTTGGTGCAGCATCTTCGTAAGGCGAAGAAGCCTACGATTTTGATCGGCAATAAGGTTGATGGCGAACGTGAAGAGGCTGAAGCGCATGGTCTGTGGAGCTTAGGTTTAGGTGAACCTCGTTTTGTATCTGCCTTACATGGTCGCGGAAGCGGTGATCTTTTAGATCACATCGTTAATGTTTTGCCAGAGGTAGGACGGGCACAAAACCAAGACGGTTATCGTAAGGTCGCATTAATCGGTCGACCTAATGTTGGTAAGTCATCTTTGTTTAATGCAATCGCTGGAGAATCATTATCGATCGTGGATGATGCAGCGGGAACCACCCGTGATCCAGTTGACTCTTTACTTTCTTTTGGTGGATCAACATGGAGATTTATCGACACCGCTGGATTAAAAAAGCGTGCCAACCAAGATTCAGGTACTGATTACTACGCATCATTGCGAACAGCCACAGCGTTAGAACGTTGTGAAGTCGCAGTTGTTGTTCTCGATGCATCAGAGCCAATCACTGAACAAGATTTGCGTGTAATCACCATGGTTGAAGAGGCCGGTAAGGCGATGGTGATTGTTATGAATAAATGGGATTTGGTTGATGAGGATCGACGCAACCAATTGGATCGCGAGATCGATCGCCACCTAGACCAGGTTGAATGGGCACAGAGAGTCAACATCGCGGCCAAAACCGGTTGGCACCGAGATCGTTTGGCACCTGCTCTACGAACCGCTCTAGATAGTTGGGAACGTCGTGTTCCAACTGCAAAGCTCAACTCATTCTTGGGTGCGTTGATTGGTGCGACACCTCCACCTGTTCGTGGCGGAAAGCAGCCAAAGGTTTACTACGCAACCCAGGCTGGAATCGCACCTCCCAAGTTTGTGGTCTTCTCCAGTGGATGGATCGAAGCCTCATACCGTCGCTTTATTGAGCGTCGCCTCCGCGAGGAGTTCAAATTCCCTGGAACGCCGGTTCAGGTAGCGGTTCGAGTAAAGGAGCGCGACAAGGAATGAGCTCATCAGTGATCAGCGTTCCCAACGCTCTCACCTTCTTGCGTTTTCTCGGTATTCCCTTGTTTATCTATCTCACCCTGTCTCTAGAAGCTGATGGGTGGGCGATCCTGGTTCTAGCGATCGGGGGAGCGACTGATTACTTTGATGGAAAGATC
>JAPOJK010000023.1 GCA_029978465.1 Actinomycetota bacterium | reverse complement strand
CTCTCTGGTGTTCTCTTTGCATTGATGGATTGGATCGCAGACAAGCGCGAGTTCCACGGCACTCATAAGTAATGCGTTTAGATTTATTAGCAGCCCTTTCGGGGGCGATGATCGCTTTGCAAGCCCGTGCAAATGGTGAGCTCTCGCACCGCCTAGATAATGGACTACAAGCCGCATTAGTCTCATTTGGCTCCGGATTGCTGATCATCTTTGTCATTACCCTTTTCAACTCCACCATCAAAGAGGGAATCAAAAACCTTCGTACGGCGGTAGCAAACAAAGAGATTGCACGCTGGAAGTTGTTTGCTGGCGCACTGGGCGGAAGCTTTGTTGCGATTCAAACTCAGATCGTTCCTTTGATTGGTGTGGCCATCTACTCCGTCGCATCCATTGCAGGTCAGACAGCGATGTCACTAGTTGTAGATCGCATTGGTTTAACAGGTGGCGGTAAGAAGTTAATCTCACCAAGACGAGTATTAGCAGCGGTTTTAACGGTTCTAGCGGTGCTGGTTTCCGTCTGGGATCGTATCGATGCTAACGACCTTTCAATGTTTGCCGTAACTGCTGGGGGAATTGCAGGAGCAATTGTTGGTATTCAGCGTGCTTTAAATGGCCAAATCAATGAGTACTCGCACCAAAGCTTTACAACATCATTGCTTAACTTTATAACCGGTACATCTTTCTTACTCATTTTGATTGTTGCAGGTTTAATCTTTGGCAGAAATGAACTATCACCATTACCAAGTGGTCCATGGTGGATCTATACCGGTGGTGTTATCGGAGTTATTTACATCGCATTTACTTCAACAATTGTTCAACATCTAGGTGTTTTAACATTCACTTTGTTTAGCGTTGGCGGACAGCTTGTGGGATCTTTGATTATCGATCTTGTCTCACCAACAGATGGGGTAAGTGTTAGTGCTTACTTAGTAACTGGAATTGTTATGACCTACGCAGGTGTTATCGCCGGTGGCGTAGGTAGCTCACGAGTGAAGAAACCACAGAAGCTGTAATAAAAAAAGCAGCAATGGCGTAAGAAGAAGTCTTTACCCATGGCAAGGTCGCTGCGTAGTAACCAGCCAGAGTAATTCCAACCCCCCAGAGCAAAGCACCTAAGGCGTTAGCTGATAAGAATTTGTAGTAATTCATCATTGATGCACCAGCAATTGGTGGAACAAAGGTTCTGATCCAAGGGAAGAAGCGTGCAGCAACTACCGCCCACCAGCCGGTTTGCTCATAAAAACGTTCGGAACGCTCAATCAGCTTTTGAATTCGCGGTCCTTTGTGTTTTTCAAGGTATGGCCGGCCAATTGTTCGACCTAAAACAAAGCCAACCTGATCACCAAAAAATGCCGCTAAGAAAATAACCGTTACCAGAACAACGATATTTACTTCTCCGTGTGCGGCTGCAACTAAACCTGCGCTAAAGAGAATCGAGTCTCCAGGAAGGAAAAAGCCAAGAAGTACGCCGGTTTCAACAAAGACGATAGCCCCGATTAGTAGATACAAAATAAAGGGGGAGATTGATGCAAACCGCTCATCAAAGGATGCAGCTAATTCGATCACACTGACTTCTTAACCGCCGCCGCCACTGCCTTAACTACATTGGCATCAAAGACGCTTGGCACAATAAAGGAAGCATTGAGCTGTTCAGGAGATACACAATCTGCAATCGCTTCTGCAGCTGCTACCAGCATCTCATCTGAAATCTTGTGGGCGTTGGCATCTAGTAATCCGCGGAAGATTCCAGGAAATGCCAACACATTGTTAATCTGATTTGGTTGATCGCTACGACCAGTTGCAACTACTGCTGCATATTTACGGGAAATTGTTGGATCAATCTCAGGATCTGGGTTAGCTAAGGCAAAGATAATTGATTTAGGTGCCATCGATGCAACATCTGCTTCAGTTAAAACATTAGGCGCACTTACACCAATAAAGATATCGGCATCCTTCATAGCCTCTGAAATCTTGCCACGGAAATCAGTTGGATTACAGTTATCGATAAACCAGGTACGCATCTCATCATCTAAGTTAGGCGTTGATTTACAGATAACACCATCTTTGTCATATCCGATGATGTTTACCGCACCACTGCGAACCAATAAACGTGCAATTGCTGTTCCTGCCGCACCTGCACCGCTAAGAACAATCTTTGTATTCTTCAAATCCTTTTTAACTAAACGAAGTGCATTACGGAGAGCGGCAAGAACCACAATTGCGGTTCCATGTTGATCATCGTGGAAAACTGGAATATCAAGAAGCTCGCGCAGTCGACGCTCTACTTCAAAGCAACGCGGAGCAGAGATATCTTCAAGGTTGATTCCACCGTAAACAGGTGCGATCAACTGAACTGTACGAACAATTTCATCTACATCTTGGGTATCTAGACAGACAGGCCAGGCATCAACATCGGCGAAGCGCTTAAACAACGCAGCCTTTCCCTCCATCACTGGGAGCGCAGCGGCGGGACCAATATTTCCAAGGCCTAAAACAGCTGATCCATCGGTAACAACAGCGACTGTATTGCGCTTGATAGTAAGGCGACGGGCATCTGAAGGGTCGGCTGCGATCGCCTGACAAATACGAGCTACACCTGGTGTGTATGCGCGAGACAAATCGTCACGAGTTTTTAACGGAACCTTTGATGCAATTTCAATTTTGCCACCAAGGTGAAGTAAGAAAGTTCTATCACTAACCTTGCGAACCGTTAACTCTGGATTTGCAGAGATCGCCGCAGTAATTTCATCGGCATGATCTGAATCGATAGTGTCGCAGGTAATATCAATGACAACTCGTTCAAGTAAAGATTCAACAACATCCAGCGCTGTAATAGTTGCACCAGCTCCGGTAATAACTGTTGTTGCTAGCGCTACAGGTTGCGAATCAGGTGAACCTTCGACACGGATTGTGATTCCATATCCAGGTGAGGTTGATGCCATTTATACAACTCCGTATAAGCGATCGCCGGCATCGCCCAGGCCTGGAACGATGTAACCATGTTCATTTAACTTTTCATCAAGTGCGCCGGTAACGATTGTGATTGGCACCTTGCTGTTTGCAAACTCTTTTTCAACCGCTGCGATTCCTTCGGGTGCTGACAAAATACAAACCGCGGTGATTTCTGTAGCGCCAAGATCGATTAAGTAATGAAAAGCCATGATTAAGGTTCCGCCAGTTGCAAGCATTGGATCTAAAACAAAAACCTGTCGACCAGAAAGATCATCTGGAAGACGATTTGCATAGGTACTTGCCTCTAAAGTTTTTTCATCTCGAACCATGCCAAGGAAGCCGACTTCAGCTGTCGGAATCAACTTGCTCATACCTTCGAGCATTCCAAGGCCAGCGCGCAAAATTGGAACCACCACTGGACGGGGTTCAGCTAACTTCTGTCCAACTGTCTTGGTTACAGGAGTTGTAATTTCAACTTGGTGTGTTCGCACATCACGTGTGGCTTCATACGCCAGTAGCGTCACAAGCTCTTCAACTAGACGGCGAAAGGTTGGTGAATCGGTGCGTTCGTCGCGCAAAACCGTCAATTTGTGATTGATAAGAGGGTGATTGGCAACGTGTACTTTCATAGGCCTTACCTTACAGGGGTTTCAATCCTTTCCAATGAGTGAAAGTATGCACCTATGTCCGATTTCGAAGAAGAGCTCGTTGAAGAGATTGAATCCTTCGACGATATCCGCGATGAAGTGCGCGACCTCACAAGTGAAATGGATTTTGCCGTTGCGGCATGGCATGAGGATGGCCGTTGGACCTTGGCTACCTTGCCCGATCCTTATGACATCGCTCAAATAATTACCAGACTGAAATCGCAGCAAACTAATGGCGGATCTATCGCTTTGATCTCAATAGACGAAGAGTTTTTTATATTGATCCGCGTATTAGGTTCACACATTTCACTTTTCCTTAGTGATGCAACCGCCGCATTGGATTATCCAGTTGCAGAAGAGTTATTAGAGATTGCAGATATTCCAATGCCAGAAGAGGATGAAGAACCTGGTCCAGTTGGACACCTTGGAATTCTCAATGATCTTGGTTTAAATGAGATGGAAATTTCTGCACTATGTGATGATGAAGAGTTATTTCCTGATGAGCAATTAGAAGCGATTGCTGCACGACTTGGTTTTGGAGAAGAGTTCTCGGAGCTTTTGGATCTGTGAACGATATTGAAATGATGCGTGTTGCTTTAAATGAAGCACGCAAAGCTGTTGCAAGCGGTGATATTCCAGTCGGTGCTGCGATTTTTAATGCTGCAGGTGAGCTAATCGCAACCGGTCACAATGAACGGGAGCTTCATAATGATCCAACGGCACATGCTGAAATTGTTGCCATCCGTAAAGCGGCAGAAAAATTAGGGGATTGGCATTTAACTGATTACACACTTGTTGTAACTCTGGAACCATGTGCAATGTGTGCGGGTGCAATCGCACAATCTCGTTTACAAACAGTTGTATTTGGTGCATGGGATGAAAAAGCGGGCGCAGTTGGCTCCGCATGGGACTTATTAAGAGATCCTAGAAGCATCTTTAGAACTGAAGTACGTGCAGGAGTTCTGGCAGATGAATGCAGCGAGTTAATTACAAGCTTTATACAAGAAGTTCGTAAGAAGGATTAAGAATCACCATAGCTCCTTCTTCTTCTCCAACCATGCCTTCAGCGCGTAGTTGAGAGCCAACTTCAAGACCTGCAATCTCGCGACGACCCAAGAAGTGCAGTGAAACTCCACCTGTCTCATCCCAAATCTCTACTTCTAGCGTTGGAGCAGAGCCACGAGGTGCGGTTTTAATCGATGTCACTCGACCTTGAACCTGTGCACGTTTGCGCCACTCGATCTTGCCAATCGGTGTCACATTTTCGGCGTAATGACTTACGGGCTCAATATCGACAGGTGCAACCTTTGGAACTGGTTTAGGTGCCACTACCGGCGCAGGTTTAGTTGGAGCGGCAAATGATGATTTTCCTGATGCGATGCGATCAACATCGAAAGGAACAATTGTTGCAACAACACGAGGAAGCTGCGAAATAGGTGCAGCAATTTCTTCTGCTGTTTGATCATGAAGCAGACGACCTAGGAAGCCTGAATACGCACGACGTGGCAGCAGCAGCGTTAACTCAACATCTGATTTCTCAGTCATTCGAATTGAGTAATCAAGTGCTGCATTTGCTAAGCGACGATCAGGGCAGTCAATCAATTCAAGTGTTACATCATCAAGTGCATCTGATTCTGCCCACGCCTTTTGAATCTGTTCGGCACGGCGATCATCAATCACAAAGTGAACCGCCGATAAGTTGCGCGGCTTCAAACTGCGCGCGTAACGGACCGCACCAACTGTTGCAAGATCTACATTGTCTACAAGAACCGTCACATCATGACGTGCGATCGAAGTTGCACGCTCCTGATGTTGCTTGACAGCTAATGCTTCCTGTTCACGTGTGTACTGACGTCGTAAACGTAGGAAAGTTACAACCAAAATTGGAGCTGTTATGAGTACAAGCCAAGCTCCTTCTGTAAATTTCACAACGGAGAAAATGATTACAACAATCAATGAGACTGTTCCAGCTAGACCGTTGATAAATACCTTTGCACGCCACTGTCCCGTTTTGTTACGAAGTGCATGACGAGTCATTCCAAATCCGGCCAAAGTGAAGCCGGTAAATACTCCTAGTGCGTAGAAAGCAACTAGGTGCTCTACAGATCCTGCGGTGATAAGAACCAGAAGAATTCCACCACCCGCCAAAAGCAAAATTCCATTTGAAAAAGCAAGTCGGTGACCACGCTTGGTTAATTGGCGTGGAAGGTAACCATCGGTAGCAACAAAGTTCACCAAGATAGGGAAGGCGCTATATGTGGTGTTAGCGCCAGCGAACAAGATAAGCATTGTCGCCAACTGCACCATTACGAACATGATCTGACCAACTGCGCCATCGCCCATGATGGTCTTGGCGATCTGGGAGATCACCGTTGGAGTTCCGGATTCATAAGGAACAGCGTGAATCTTGTGGGCAAACCATGAAACACCTAGAACCAAGGTTCCAAGCAAGGTACTCATGATGTACAGGGTTCTACGGGCATTTACATGCTCTGGAGTTTTAAAGAGCGCCACACCATCTGAAATAGCTTCCAGACCGGTTAGTGAGGAGCCACCATTTGCAAATGCACGTAGCAATATGAAGATTGCTGCAAAAGTCAGCAAACCTTGCTCTTGCCCAATCTCAACGGCACCAGGCTGATCAACACTGAGTTGAATTAGTGTTCCATTGAACTGTCGATATAAACCAACTGAGAAAACAATAAACATGCAGCCAACGAAAAAATAGGTAGGTAATGCAAAGGCTTTACCAGCTTCTTTGACTCCACGTAAATTCCCATATGTAAGAATCGCAATAACAACCAAGATCATCGGGATCTTGTAATCATGTAGTGATGGAAAGGTCGAGATAATCGCTGCAACACCAGCTGCAGATTGAATTGCAACTGTAACGATGTAATCGAGCATCAATGCAACCGCTGCGATCTGAGCAACTACAGGACCAAAGTTGTCACGCGAAACAATGTAAGCGCCACCTACTTTTGTGTATACATTGATTACATCGCGGTAAGAGAGCGTAATGATTACCAAAATCGTAAGTACAACAGCGGTCATTGGCATGAGCAACGCGAAGGCGGCTAAACCAAAGGCTGGCAATAATGCAATCAAAATCTGTTCTGATCCGTATGCAGAGGATGAAATACAGTCAGAGGATAAAATTCCCAACGCATATCGCTTGCTGAGGCGCTGATGTCCTAGCGAGTGACGGTTAAGCGGATTACCAAGCAAACGTCTCTTGATTGTGTAAAAGAAAGAGTCTTTGAGATGTGCATGATCCTTTAAAACTTCAGGGGCTGGCGCATCATCGGTCCACGACTTAGGCACTTAAAACTCCTCTTTTAATTGCAATTACTGCAACTTAATGAGCATCACTCTACCGCAGAGCACGGTTCTTCACTGTTTTTTGCCTAAAGCGTATGCTTCACCCATGCATACACAGTTATATATCGATGGCCAATGGGTTGATGGAGTTGGAAAGCTACCTGTTTACGATCCCAGCGATGGCTCAGTAATCGCCGAGGTTGCTCTTGCCGGAGATGCACAGTGTGATGCCGCAATCGCTGCAGCAGATGCAGCTGCAAAGGCGTGGGCAAAGACTGCACCTCGATACCGTTCTGAAATTTTGCGTAAAGCTTTTGAGTTAATGACCGCTGAAAATGAAGCGATCGCAACCATGATTTCTCGTGAAAATGGCAAAGCGATGCCAGATGCACGTGGTGAAGCAACATATGCAGCAGAGTTTTTCCGTTGGTTTGCAGAAGAAACAGTTCGCACACCTGGAGATTTCCGTAAATCACCATCAGGTGACAAGCGCATCCTTGTAACCCATGAACCAATCGGTCTTTCAATTCTTATTACACCGTGGAACTTCCCTGCAGGTATGGCTACGCGCAAGATTGGCCCAGCGGTTGCTGCTGGTTGCACAATGATTTTGAAGCCTGCGGGTGAAACACCCCTAACAGCGATGTACATCGTTGATTTGATGGAGCGCGCAGGATTGCCAAAGGGTGTTCTTAACTTAGTTCTTCCAGAAAAGACTGGACCTGCAATCTCAAGAATGCTTCATGATCCGCGTGTAAAGAACCTTTCATTTACCGGTTCAACTGAAGTTGGTCGCATCTTGCTAAAAGAAGCAGCAGATCGCGTAATTCGCTGCTCAATGGAGCTAGGTGGAAATGCACAAGTTGTTATTCACGATGATGCAGATCTTGCAGTAACTATTCCGCAGCTTTCACTTGCAAAGATGCGCAATGGTGGTGCTGCTTGTACATCTGCAAACCGCATCTTCGTGCAACGCGGAATTGCAGATAAGTTCATTGCTGAGATGACTAAGTCCATGAGCAGCTATGTAATGGGTCGCGGAACAGAAGCAACAACAACTCTTGGTGCATCTGTTTCAATGAAGGAGCGAAACAAGATTGCTGAGCTCGTCGATCAATCAGTTGCAGCGGGCGCAAAGGTTCAGGTCGGTGGAGTTAAGCCAGAAGGCGATGGCGCCTTCTATCCAGCAACGGTTTTGATCGTTGAAAAGGACAACCCAATCCTGCTTCACGAGATCTTTGGTCCAGTCGCACCAATCGTTATCTTTGATACTGATGAAGAAGGAATCGAGATGGCTAATGACACAGATTTTGGTCTTATTAGTTATGTCTTCTCATCCAACCTGACTCGCGCATTGCGCACAGCAGAGGCGATGGAATCAGGAATGGTCGCGATCAATAAGGGAGTTATTTCTGATCCAGCTGCGCCATTTGGTGGCGTAAAGCAGTCAGGCTTGGGCCGCGAAGGTGGCTTTGATGGAATTCATGAGTTCCTACAAACCAAGTTCATAGGCGTCGAGATCTAATTTCAATTCAAATTGAAGCCGTTAACTAACTAATAAATCCCGCCTCGGTGTGAGCAAACAATTCGATTAGTTGTTCTATTTTTTCATCGTCAGAATCTGGAACTGGAGTTTCACCCGAGTAGCTATTTTCCACGGCTGTAGACGGGTTGGCTTGCCAGGCAAACCTGTTGTCTTTTACTTTATATCGAATTAGATAATTTCCGTTTTGGCGAGAGAATGATCCAGTTTCCAGGAGGATAGCTGCTTGAGATTCATATCTAGAACGCTCGTCTCGCATCAACCTATTGCATTCGGCTATAACAACTGATTCACGAACCTCTTGTTCAGTAGTTAAGAAATTTCGATCGACTGCCATAGAACTAGAGTATCTCAGGTTCCACATTTAATGGGTACTGATTTTTCTGAAAGAACATGTCTTGCAAATTGCCATTTACCGCCAATAAAAGCTTTTGAATACGCAACTCCATACCAAGAAGTATGTTTATTATTTTTACAGAAAACATAAGTATCGAAATTCTCTACACGAGCCCTAGGTGAAGTGACCCCAGGGCTTCTCGTGATTGTCTTAAATACAAAATGATCCAAGGGCAGTCCAGCTTTCCACAATTCAACTGTCAAAGTCACTTTACTTTGCGGCAAATGACAAGTTGAGAAGGCATCAACTTTAACGGCGCGCTTTCCGGTTTTTATCCAGACATCTTTTGAAATATGAGCGTTGCTTACTTCAATGCGGCAAGGCAATTTCGGGGACGCTGGATTTGCGGTTTGAATACTGAAAAAGGTGGTTGCAAATAGAAAAGTTCCACTCGCTATTGTTGAAATTATTAGGGTTTGCATATGCCAAGGATTGCGATACTTGTTGGAAGAGCCTCGAGGTTATCCCCAACAGATTTATTAAGTTACTCAATGTAACTTCCTATACTCATCTTGATTAAAAATATTTCGCAGCGTAAATAACCCACGCATGCTTTTTTGCGATTAGTTATCCTGAGCTTTCCTAGAAGGGGAAAGTATGAAACCTCCAAAATTAAAATTGGTCACAGACTTTACGGAAGCGGAATGGGTCCAAGAGACTCTCTACCCATGGGATGATCAGTACATAGCCTGTTTGGGAGTTTTTATCCCAGTTGGTTTTGAATCGTATTTGACAATACGTCATGACAACACTGATCCAGAGTTAGGTTCGGTTTCAAGTTTAAATTTTGAGCGACTCACTTTGATGTTGCGTGATTTTACTGAAACGCCTGAAGAGTGTTTTGTGGGAATTTGGAATGGCTTGGGATGGGGATTTGAAGAGTTATATTCGAATTTATTCAGAAATTTTCCTAAACGAAGGGATTTTGATCAATTCTTTAAACTTCCTAATCGCGATTACTACTTATTGCAGTGCGAAATTATCGAGAGCTTAAAGATTGGTCAAATAATTTTCGGTCACCTAGACTTTGAAAAGCCAAATCTGATGTGGCCCCGGGATAAATCATGGTTCGTTTCGAATGAGATTGATTATGACATTACCCTTGTTGGAGGCTCCGAAGAATTGATTCGGGAACTTGAGAACTATCCCTATTTTGTAACCGAGCGGTTTGATCCGACCATTCCCAATTACGGCATCTATCGAGCGGATTGGATGCTTTGACAGCGGAGGATGAGGGATTTGAACCCTCGATAGGTTGCCCTATACACGCTTTCCAAGCGTGCGCACTCGGCCGCTATGCGAATCCTCCCGAGGGGGAGAACTCTATCGGTGGGTATAACTATGATTACACCAGATCCCTCGTACGGCGTTACCGTACTGAACTCCCCCAGGGCAGGAATGCAGCAAGGGTAGGTCCGCTCTGGCGGGTGTGCGAGGGGTCCTATTAAATTGCAGCGCGACGAACAGTAGAGGAGCAGACGATGTCATTAGCTTTGTATCGTAAATATCGTCCCTCTGTTTTTGCAGATGTCATCGGACAAGAGCATGTAACTGTTCCACTTTCAAATGCTTTGGAATCTGGTCGCACTCACCACGCATACTTGTTTAGCGGTCCTCGCGGTTGCGGAAAAACTTCCAGTGCACGAATCATGGCGCGCTCGCTTAACTGCGAAAAGGGACCAACACCAAATCCATGTGGTGAATGCCAATCATGTAAAGATTTAGTTGCGAATGGTCCAGGTTCACTTGATGTCATTGAATTAGATGCTGCGACCCACGGTTTAGTAGATGATGCACGCGATCTTCGCGACAAAGCATTTTTTGCACCGGTACAAAGTCGTTACAAGATTTACATTATTGATGAGGCGCACCAGCTTGGACCAGGTGCAGCTAATGCATTACTGAAAGTTGTTGAAGAGCCACCTGCACATGTAATTTTTATCTTTGCTACAACTGAACCAGATAAGTTGATTGCAACTATCCGTTCACGTACACACCACTATCCATTCCGTTTAGTTCCACCAGGAACTTTGGCTGCTCATCTAGAAAAGGTGTGCAACGCTGAAGGCGTCAAGGTTGCAAAAGGTGTTATTCCACTTGTTGTACGTGCATCTGGTGGCTCTGTTCGTGATGCTTTATCTGTACTTGGGCAACTACTTGCTGGTGCTGGAAAAGATGGCGTGAGCTACGAGATTGCAATTCAACTTCTTGGATTTACAGATGGTGCGCTATTGGATGATGCGATTGATGCGATTGCAGCCCATGATGGAGCAACCTTGTTTAAGACAATTGATCGCGTCATTGAATCAGGACATGATCCACGTCGATTTACGAGTGATATGTTGGAACGTATTCGCGACTTGATGATTGTGGATGCGTTAAAGGATTCAACCGCTAATTCAATCTTGCGTGATATGCCTGATGATCAGATGGAACGCATGCGCAATCAGGCAAACAGAATTGGTACTGCAAATCTTTCACGTGCAGCAGATATTGCGGCGGAGGGATTAACCCAAATGCGTGGGGCTACCGCGCCGCGCTTAATCCTCGAGCTCATCTGCGGGCGCATATTGCTGCCGATCGGGGACAACACAGAAGCGGGAATGCTCTCTCGCATTGAGCGTTTAGAAAGAGCGGAAGAGTTAGCTCCGATGAGTACCGGTCGCGCCTCAGAGGCTCGAACCGTGGAGGCAAAAGAAAAAGCAGCCTCCACTCATTCGACCTCTGATGTTGCTCCCTCCAAAGTTGAGGAAGTAAAAGCTCCCGTTAAAGAAAAAGAATCCATTGCAAAGCACGTACCTGGTAATTTCGATATTGCCGCACTGAGACGTGCGTGGCCGGATGTTATTGAGGATGTAAAGAAGCGTCGTAGGCTGACCTGGTCGTTGTTGTCAGCAAGTGCCCAGGTGCTTTCTGTTGATGAGAACGCGATCACCATTGGCATTGTTAACGCTGGTGCAAAGGAAAGCTTTGAGCGATCAGAGTCTGATGTGATTCTGCGCAACGCATTTATTGATGTGGTGGGGTTGGATCGCAAGATTGCGGTTGTTGTTGATCCATCGATTGATACCAATACACCTGCGGCACGTGAGACCAGAACATCTGAGGCACCAAATGATCCTGTGCAGTTAACTGGTGCAGCGTTGCTTGCAAAAGAGCTTGGCGCAAAAATTGTTGAGGGTAAGTAATAGATGTCAGGTATGTATGAAGGTGCAATTCAAGATCTCATTGATGCATTAGGTCGCCTGCCAGGAATTGGTCCAAAGAGCGCGCAACGTATCGCTTTCCATATTTTGCAATCTGATTCAGAGGTTGCATCAGCGTTGGTGGATTCAATTCGCGTAGTTAAAGAGCGGGTTAAGTTTTGTGTGCAGTGCGGAAATGTTTCAGAGGAAGATGAGTGCCGCATCTGCCGTGATCCTCGACGTGACAACACAATCATTTGTGTTGTTGAAGAGAGTAAAGATGTCATTGCAATCGAACGTACTCGCGAATTTCGCGGCAAGTACCATGTGCTTGGCGGAGCGATAAGTCCGATCGATGGAATCGGTCCAGAACAACTTCGCATTCGCGAGTTAATGGTTCGTTTGGCAGATGCCGGAATTGTTGAAGTCATCTTGGCGACCGATCCCAACCTTGAAGGTGAAGCGACAGCTACCTATCTATCCCGTCTGATTAAGCCGATGGAGATAAAGGTTTCTCGTTTAGCCAGCGGTCTGCCGGTAGGCGGAGATTTGGAGTATGCCGATGAGGTCACGCTCGGTCGTGCCTTTGAAGGCCGCAGGGATGTTTAATCTCATTATTTGACACGCATTGTGTCTCATTATTTAAGATAAACCTGAAATCGGGTAGCCCCAGCACAGTATCTAGTTCATGATTGAGCCATGGGACTCATTGTTCAGAAATATGGCGGCTCTTCAGTCGCCGATGCCGAGGGCATGAAGCGGGTAGCCAATCGAATTGTGGCTGCCAAGCGGGATGGAAATCAGGTCGTCGTTGTCGTTTCAGCGATGGGCGATACCACCGATGAATTGATTGATTTAGCTGAACAGATCACTCCGATCCCTCAAGGTCGCGAGCTAGATATGTTGTTAACAGCTGGTGAGCGAATCTCAATGGCGTTACTAGCAATGGCGATCAACAACTTAGGTCATGAAGCCTTGTCATTTACCGGCAGCCAAGCTGGTGTGATTACAACATCAGCACATGGTCGCGCTCGCATCATCGATGTGACTCCAGGACGAATCAAGGAAGCTTTAGATAGCGGTGCAATTGCAATCGTTGCCGGCTTCCAAGGAATTTCGCAAGATACAAAGGATGTAACAACACTTGGTCGTGGTGGTAGCGATACAACAGCGGTTGCATTAGCTGCAGCACTTGATGCAGATGTGTGCGAAATCTATACAGATGTTGATGGTGTATTCAGTGCCGATCCACGTGTTGTTCCCGCAGCTCGTAAGTTAAAGACAGTTACATATGAAGAGATGCTTGAACTCGCAGCAAGCGGAGCAAAGGTTCTGCACTTACGTTGCGTTGAATACGCACGCCGTTACAACTTACCAATTCACGTACGTTCATCTTTTTCAACAAATGAAGGAACCTGGGTGGTTAAAGATCACCCTGAAGGAGGAGCAATGGAGCAAGCAATCATCTCGGGAATCGCTCATGATAAATCCGAAGCAAAGATCACGATTGTTGGAGTACCTGATCGCACCGGTGTTGCAGCTCGTATCTTCCAAGCAATCGCAGATGCAGATATTAATATCGACATGATCGTCCAAAATGTTTCTGCCGCTGCAACAGGACTAACAGATATTTCATTTACATTGCCAAAGGCTGAAGGTGCTGCAGCAACTGCGATTTTGCAGAAGTTGCAAGGTGAGGTTGGCTTTGCATCGATTCAGTACGATGATCAAATCGGTAAATTGTCATTAGTTGGCGCTGGTATGCGCTCCCACCCGGGTGTAACAGCTACCTTCTTCGGAGCGATGTCAGATGCAGGGGTAAATATCGAAATGATTTCTACCTCTGAAATTCGAATTTCAATTATCTGCCGCCAAGCAGATCTAGAGCGTGGTGCAAAGGCTGCACACACAGCTTTCGAACTAGATGCAGATCAAAACGAGGCTGTTGTATATGGAGGTACTGGACGATGAGTAAGAAGCCTTCACTTGCAGTCGTTGGAGCAACAGGTGCCGTTGGCACAGTAATGCTCGGAATTTTGTCGGAACGCCCAGATGTGTGGGGCGAGATCCGTCTAATCGCCTCTGCTCGCAGTGCGGGCAAGAAGTTAATGTGTCGTGGAGAAGAGCTAACCGTCGTAGCTCTTTCACCTGAAGCATTTGATGGCATCGATGTTGCAATGTTCGATGTTCCAGATGAGGTCTCTGCAGAGTGGGGACCGATCGCTGCATCACGAGGTGCGGTTGTTGTCGATAACTCTGGCGCATTCCGCATGGATGCAGATATTCCTTTAGTAGTTCCTGAAGTAAATCCTGAGCAAACAAAGAATCGTCCTCGCGGAATTATTTCAAATCCAAACTGCACAACACTTTCTATGATTGTTGCACTTGGTGCCCTTCATAAAGAGTATGGATTGAAGGAGCTCGTTGTTTCTTCTTACCAAGCAGCATCTGGTGCAGGTCAAGCAGGAATCGATGCGCTGAAAGAGCAAATTGCTGCAGTTGCAGGAACGGATGCGGGAACAAATGCTGGCGATGTTCGTAACTTTGTAAAGGATCTTGGTCCTTTCCCTGCGCCATTAGCTTTGAATGTAATTCCATGGGCTGGCTCACTTAAGGCCGATGGATACTCATCTGAAGAGCTTAAGGTTCGCAATGAATCACGCAAGATTCTTGGTCTTCCAAACCTAAAGGTTTCCGCTACTTGCGTACGCGTTCCCGTAATTACAACCCACTCGTTAACAGTTCACGCAGTATTTGAAAAGGAGCCTTCACGTAAAGCGGCTCAAGATATTTTGCAAAACGCTGCAGGTGTGAAGTTGGTTGATGATCCAGAAAATCACAAGTTCCCAACACCTGCCGATGTTGTTGGCACAGATCCAACGTGGGTAGGTCGAGTTCGCAAGAGCATCGATGATCCAATGGCGCTAGAAATGTTTGTGTGTGGCGACAACCTTCGCAAGGGTGCTGCACTAAATACCGCTCAGATCGCTGAACTATTGGCGGTAGAGTTCACAGCATGAGTATCAAGGAAACCCTTCGCAACGATCTAACAGAGGCGATTCGTGGTCGCAATGAGATCACTTCTAGCACCATTCGCATGGTTCTAACTGCAATCACTAATGAAGAGGTTGCAGGAAAAGAGGCACGCGTACTAAGCGATGATGAGGTAATCGTTGTT
>JAPOJK010000022.1:12029-15416 GCA_029978465.1 Actinomycetota bacterium | reverse complement strand
TAGGAAGTACGCGATTGACGGGTGTTTGTTGCAACATGTACTCGCTGACCATGACACCCCACGGAGTTGTGTCACGCCATGGCAGATCTCTTTTGTTTTTCTTAAACCAAGCAAGAACTGGTTTTTCTAACGAACTCATTCGCCGGTGATTTTTACCCGTTTTAGTGCGGCATCTAACCGTGATACCTCAACGATCTCCATGCCATCGATCTTTGTATCTGAACCCGTTGGAACTAATGCACGTTTAAAGCCAAGGCGGTACGCCTCTTGAAGTCTGCGATTTACACCGCTTACCTTGCGAATTTCACCCGCTAATCCAACTTCACCAATAGCAACAAGATCTGCTGGTAGGGCAAGGCCCTTTGCCGCAGATGCCACAGCTAAAGCAAGGGCTAAATCAGCGGCGGGCTCTGTCATTTTCATGCCACCAACCGTTGCTGCGTAGACATCTCTTCCACCAACACGAATATTGGCGCGAAGTTCAAGAACGGCAAGGGTCATGGATGTGCGTGCAGAGTCCAAACCTGACACAACTCGACGTGCATTTCCGTAATCATTTTCTCGTCCTGCGGAAACGAGTGCTTGAATCTCGGCAAGTAATGGGCGACGGCCTTCGAGAGTAACGGTGACACATGTTCCAGGAACAGGTTCAGCGTGACGTGATGTAAACAAACCAGTTGGATCTAGTACAGATTCGATTCCGGTATCACTGAGATCAAAACAACCAACCTCATCTGATGCACCAAAACGATTTTTGATCGCACGAATTAAACGAAGTCGTGAGTGACGCTCTCCTTCAAACTGCAAAACAACATCAACGATATGTTCTAGCAAACGAGGACCTGCGATTGATCCATCCTTAGTTACATGTCCTACGAGAAGCAATGTGATGTCACGATCTTTACAGATACGAATCAATGCACCTGCAACTTCACGTACCTGAGTCACGCCACCAGGTGCACCATCTGCTGCAGAGCTACCAATTGTTTGAACAGAGTCGATGATTACTAGTTGTGGTTTAACCGCATCAATGTGGGCAATGACCGCACCAAGATCTGTTTCAGAGGCGAGAAATAATTGCGGATCAATAGCTTTAATTCGCTCTGCGCGAAGTCGTACCTGTGAAGCAGACTCTTCACCGCTGATATACAAAGCGGGAATTCCCTTTGCTGCGGTTTGTGCAGCAACAGAAAGCAACAGCGTTGATTTACCAACACCAGGTTCACCAGCAAGCAAAATCGCTGCTCCTGGTACTAATCCGCCGCCTAAAACACGATCTAATTCAGAGACACCAGTTGCACGTGCATGTGCAGCGGAGAGATCGACATCGCCAATCGGTGTTGCTTTAGCGGTTACATTTCCGGCAACAAGTGAAAGTTTTTTAGGTGCTGCGATCTCTTCAACCGCGCCCCATGCCTGGCATTCTCCGCAGCGACCAACCCATTTTTGGGAGGTCCAACCGCACTCAGTGCAGCGGAATGGATCTTTTTCAACCTTGGCCATGAGGTAACCCTATGACAAGGGGCTGACTATTTCTTCTGGGCAGCCAATGTTGCTGGATGCTGAATGATAAATAGTGGAAGTGAGCGTGCTGCAGAATCGCGAATGTGTTCCATTCGGGCATCACACAAGCGTGCTAACTCGGCGTATGCATCCTTGCCCATCAAGAGCTCAAGTTCATACTTATTGGAAATGTACACAGGCTCTGTTCCGACGTGAGCATCGCTATTGCTTGTGCAGTACCAATCAAAATCATCGCCGCCATCGCCCCATGCAAGTCGCTCGTACTCACCAATAACAGTCACTGAGTATTCACGCTCGCCGTATTCGCGAGTTTCAAAGCTACGACGCAATGGCAACTGCCAGCACACATCGGGCTTTGTATCTGCAAAGTGTTTTCCATCGCGTTGTGCAACATGGTGCAGCACACAACCAAATGTTCCTGTGAAACCTTCTGCTTCATAACCTTTACGGTTTAGAAAAATACAACCATCTTCGACGCGACGAGTTTTGCGTTCGCCATCTTCATCTTTTTCTGAAATGCGTAGATCTCCGCCGGGCTTCTTTGGACGAGCCTCGTTGTAGAACTGCCACATTTCTGGAGTCAGATAAGCAGCGGCTTTGATTGTGCGCTCTTCATCAGCTTTGTCGGTGTACATCGCACCTTCAGTGCAGCATCCTGAGTTTGGCTGACTCTTGAAGACACCTTGGCAGCCATCGCCGTAAATACAAGTCCAATAGGAAGTTAACCAAGTGAGATCGCACTTAAAAATTGTCTCTGCATCATTGGGGTCAAAAAACTCAACCCAATCACGCGCAAATCCTGCTTTAACTTCTGACATAGTCGCAGAGCCTACAGGCATAAAGGATAGACTTCATACATGAATCAGCAATCAAAGGTTGCCGTTATCGGTGCCGGTGTAATGGGTGAGGCCCTAATAGCCGCTTTGATTTCATCTGGTGTTAACCCTGATCGAATTACAATCTCTGAAAAGCGAGAAGAGCGCGCGCAAGAGCTGATTTCCAAGTATTTGATTAAAGCAGCACCTTTAACCGCAAATGTTGCTGATGCAGATGCCTTGTTGTTGGTTGTTAAACCACAAGATATGGCATCGGTTTTAGAGGAGATTAAGGGCTCAATCAATCCAACATCTGTTGTGATCACCTTTGCTGCCGGCAAGACGATCTCATTTATCAGCAATGGTCTTGGAACTGGCAATCCAGTTGTTCGTGTTATGCCAAATACACCAACCTTGGTTGCACAAGGCATGGCAGCGGCATCAATGGGTGCTGGTGTCACAGCGGCTCAACGTGAATTTGTTCTTGGTTTTCTAGGTGCAACGGGCAAGGTCATTGAAGTATCCGAAGATCTGCAGGATGCCGTAACTGCAACAAGTGGCTCGGGACCTGCTTACTTCTTTGCTTTTGTTGAAGCAATGATTGCCGGAGCTAAAGAGCTAGGTCTTTCCGATCACGATGCAACAACTCTTACGATTCAAACAATCGTTGGGGCTGCAAAGTTACTTGATGAATCGGGCAAGAGCGCAACAACCTTGCGCGAAAATGTAACTAGTCCAAATGGAACAACTGCTGCAGCACTTGCCTCATTTGGCAATGACAACTTGAATTCAATGGTTGCTAAGGCGATGAAGGCGGCCCGCGATCGTTCGCAGGAATTAGCGTGAAACGCTTACTTTCCTTTGTCGTAATCGCTTCACTTATTTTCACTCCAACCGCAAACTCTGCGCCCAAGAAGATCTCGGTAAAACCATTGCAGTTGCTGACAACTGTTGGAACCCCAGATGAGGTAAGCGGGGTGGTTGCTTCAGGTAAATCACTAATAGTCTTTGGAAGCAAAGCAAGTAAAGCGTATGCACGTGCGATTGA